>NZ_JBFBJI010000050.1:0-62246 GCF_040702065.1 Streptomyces sp. NPDC086777
CCCCGACGGCTTGCCGCGGCGCAGCCGGTCGTCGTCGAGGACGTCGTCGTGCAGCAGGCTCGCCACATGCACCAGCTCCACCCCGACCGCGGCGGCCCAGCCGAAGGCCGGGGGAGGAACTGCGCGACAAGCCCCCACGGGCCCGCAGTTGCACGACCGGCCGTCACCGCCCCTTTCTCGCGACGATCAGGTACGCGTTCGAGAACGGCGTGCGGCGCAGCAGCGGAGCCAGGGCGTGGTCGGCGAGCCCCGCCAGGGCGACCAGCGGCGCAGCCGCGCGCAGCCACCTCCTCGGCAGGAGCCGGCCGAGCACCAGGCCGAACGCGGCCGAGATGTCGTACGGCAGGTGGGGCGACTTCCGGTCGGTTCGGAGGACCTCGCAGCCCTGGGACTCCAGCTCCGCACGGAGGTTGGCCGGCGGCATGAGGTGCAGGTGGCGGGGCTGGCCGTAGGGGATCCACCATCTGCCGAGGAGGCGGCCGAACGCGCTGCGCGGGTTCGGGACGTCGATGAGGACGTGGCCGCCGGGGCGCAGCGCGGTGAGGGCGGCGCGGAGTTCGGCGCGCGGGTCCGGGGTGTGCTGCAGGTGGTGGAGCATGCTGACGACGTCGTAGCGGCCGCGCAGGCGGGCCAGCACCTCCGGCATGGCCAGGTAGCCGCAGTGGGCCTCCTCGATGTGGCCCTCGACCTGGGCGCGCCCCACCCGCAGGGTCGGGTCGAGGCCGTCGAACGACGTGTAGGCGAAGAACTCCTGCGCCGTGCGCGGGAAGTGGGCGTGCCCCGTGCCGACGTCCAGCCAGCTCTCCGGCTCCGGCAGCGCCAGCATCGCGCGGGCGGCGGCGCGGTGCCGGCGGCGGCCGGCGCGGGTGGTGTGGAGGCGGTCGGTGTAGTCCTCCAGGCGGCCGTCGTAGAAGTCCCGGTGGTAGAGGGCGAGGCCGGCCGGCGAGAGCCGGGGGTTCTGGAAGGTGTGGGCGCAGTCCCGGCACACGTCGACGGTGAAGACGCCCGGCCGGTGGTGGAGGAGGTCGGGCGTGCGCAGGCGGGTGCGCAGGCGCCTGGAGCCGCACCAGGGGCAGTCCTCACGGCGCGGCTCGTGGAACCGGTCGGGGCCCGCGGTGAGTTCGGGCGTGCGCGGCGGCATGGGCGGCTCCCTGTGCTCCCAGTACTCCCTGAACGCAATTCACTGCAAAGCGGAACGTATGGGATACCGATCTTGCCTGCCAAGGCGCCGTGCGGGTGTGCTGGCGATCTGCCACCTGACTGTTGGTTCGGTGCCGGTACTGTTCGGCGAATGAGCTCGCTTAATCTCGACGACTTCACCGATCTGATCGAGCGCCCCGACGGCGGTGTGCGCCGTGACGCCGAGGCGCGCCGGGAGCGGCTGGCCGTGCCGCCCGGGTCGCTGGGCCGCCTCGACGACCTGGGTGAGTGGCTGGCCGCCGCGCAGGGTTCGGTGCCGGTGCGGCCGGTGGAACGGCCGCGGGTGCTGCTCTTCGCCGGCGACCACGGCGTCGCCGAACTCGGCGTCTCCGCCCGGCCCGCGGGCAGCGCGGAGCTGCTGGTGCGGGCGGTCCTGGAGGGCGGCAGCCCCGTGGCGGTCCTGGCCCGGCGGCTCGGGGTACCGGTGCGGATCGTGGACATGGCACTGGACTGCGACCCGGACACGCTGCCCGAGGAGGTCGTACGGCACCGGGTGCGACGGGGCAGCGGCCGTATCGACATCGAGGACGCGCTGACCCTGGAGGAGGCCGAGACGGCCTTCCGGGCGGGCGTCGCGCTGGCCGACGAGGAGGCCGACGCCGGGACCGATCTGGTGGTCCTCGGCGACATCAGCGTCGGCGGCACGACGGCGGCCTCCACCCTGGTCGCGGCGCTGTGCGGGACGGACGCGTCGGTGGTGACCGGGCGGGGCGGGCTCGCCGTCGACGACCTCGCGTGGATGCGGAAGTGCGCGGCGATCCGGGACGCGCTGCGGCGGGCGCGGCCGGTCCTCGGGGACCAGTTGCAGTTGCTGGCGACGGTCGGCGGGGCCGACCTCGCGGCGATGACCGGGTTCCTGCTGCAGTCGGCGGTGCGGAAGCTGCCGGTGGTGCTGGACGGGGTGGTCGTGGCCGCGTGTGCGCTGGTCGCGCAGCGGATCGCGTTCCGGGCACCGGACTGGTGGCTGGCCGGCCACGACAGCGGGGAGCCCGGGCAGGCGAAGGCCCTGGACCGGATGGCCCTGGAGCCTCTCCTCGAACAGGGCGTGCGGGTCGGCGAGGGCGCGGGCGCCCTACTGGCCCTGCCCCTGGTCCAGGCCGCGGCGGCCTTGGCGGCGGAACTCCCGGAAACCGAGGAAAAGCCGGAAGCCTAGCCCGACCGACCGCCGTTGCGGCGGAGAGAAGGAGACCGCCGGAAGCGGAAAGCCGACGGCGATGGGGTAGTGGCCGAGAAGGGGCCCACGGAGGCGACGGGCCGGTGGGCACGCGAGCCGGAGGAGCAGCGGACGCATGCGCCAAGGCCGGGACGGCACCGCCGACATGCGCCGTCTCGGCCCGTCGCCGTCGCGGCGGAAAGAGGAGACCGCGGAGGCCCCGTGGTGCCCCTTCAGGGGCGCGGGGAAGCGCGCACGCGACCGTCGCGGCGTGGTACTCGGCGGGGGCGGGCAGGGGCGACGGCGGGGTCCGCGAACCGCGCACGCGAACGGGGAGTCAGGGGCGCGGGGAACTGCACGGGTGGCGGGCGGTGTCGTGGCCTCCGTGGACGTCCGGTGGGAAAAGGGGGCGTGCGGCGGGGTTTGGGGTGGGGGCGCCCATATGATCGCTCTCCATGGGAGATGTCCGAATTGCCGTGGAGCGGTGTGAGGGACGTGGGCCGGGGCGGCGGGGTGCCGGGGTTTCCCAGCGGGCCGCCGCGTTCGCCGTCTGGTACTTGCGGGCCGTCGCCTTCGTCAATTTCCTCAGTGCCGTGTGGCTGTCGCTGGGTCAGGACGTGCGGCGGCACAACCAGGAGAACCTCTTCACGCCGTACCTGCTGACGGCCGGCTTCGCCTCCGGCGTGTTCACCGCCTTCCTCGCGATCACGATGCGGCGGCGGAAGCGGGCCGCGTGGATCCTGAACCTGGTGCTGAGCGGGCTCTTCCTCGCGCTGTTCGCGTTCGCCATGGCGTTCCCGGAGATCCGGCGGTACGCGCAGAACTGGATCTCGATCGTGCTGACCGCCGCCTTCGTCGTGGCCCTGCTCGTCGGGCGGCGGGAGTTCTACGCGAAGGGCGACCGGTCCAACCCGCGCCTCGCCGCCACCGTCGCGGTCGGCGGCGGTCTCGTCGCCTCGCTGCTCGCCGCCCTCCTCGTGACCGTCACCGACCAGGCCCCGCACGCCGAGCGTTCGACGTTCCTGGAGCGCTGGCACTACGGCGCCCTGCGCCTGGTGTCGGTCGCCGCCGACCCCTCCCGGTTCCCGTACATCGCGCCGCCGAACTGGGTGAACGTCGTCGTCAACGTGCTCAGCACCCTCCTCCTGCTCGCCGTCCTCTACGCCGCCTTCCGCTCCCGCCGCGCCGTCGACCCGATCACCGACGACGACGAGAAGCTGTTGCGGGCGCTGCTGGAGCGGCACGGCGAGCGGGACTCGCTCGGCTACTTCGCGCTGCGGCGGGAGAAGAGCGTGGTGTGGTCGCCGACCGGGAAGGCGGCGATCGCGTACCGGGTGGTGGGCGGGGTGTCGCTCGCCTCCGGGGATCCGATCGGGGATCCGGAGGCATGGCCGGGGGCCATCGTGCCGTGGCTCGGCGAGGCGCGGGCGCACGGGTGGATCCCCGCGGTGATGGGGGCGGGTGAAGAGGCGGGGACCGTGTACGCGCGGTACGGGCTGGACGCGCTGGAGCTCGGTGACGAGGCGATCGTCGAGGTCGCCGAGTTCACGCTGGAGGGCCGGGCGATGCGGACCGTCCGCCAGGCGTACAACCGGGTCGGGCGGGCGGGGTACCAGGTGCGGATCCGCCGCCACGAGGACGTCCCGGCGAGCGAGATGTCGTACCTGGTCCGGCGCGCGGACGACTGGCGGGACGGGGCCACCGAGCGCGGGTTCAGCATGGCGCTGGGGCGGCTCGGCGACTCCCGGGACGGGCGGTGCGTGATGCTGGAGTGCACCGACGCGGACGGCGAGTTGCGGGCGCTGCTCTCCTTCGTGCCCTGGGGGCCGGGCGGGCTGTCCCTCGATCTCATGCGGCGGGACCGGGACTCCGACAACGGGCTGATGGAGTTCATGGTCATCGAACTGCTCCGGCGGGCCGGGGAGATCGGGATCACGCAGGTCTCGCTCAACTTCGCGATGTTCCGTTCGGTCTTCGAACGTGGCGCGCGGCTCGGCGCCGGGCCGGTGCTGCGGCTGTGGAGGTCCCTGCTGAGCTTCTTCTCCCGGTGGTGGCAGATCGAGTCCCTGTACCGGGCGAACGCCAAGTACCGGCCCATCTGGGAGCCCCGGTTCCTGCTCTTCGAGAAGAGCGCGGACCTTCCGCGGATCGGCCTGGCCTCGGCGCGCGCCGAAGGGTTCCTGGAGGCGCCGGGGCTGCCGAAGTGGGTGCACCGCAGGCATCTGGACACGCAGCGGGACACGCAGGGATGAGGACCACCGCATGACGCCGGTCGCCCGCTGGGCCCGCGCCGAGTGGGGGCTGCTGTACGCCACCGTGCGCGGCCCGCTGGCGAAGCGCCGGCTGCGGGCGGTGCCCCTGACGGTGGGGGCGGTGTGCCTGACCGCGCTGCTCCAGTTCACGCAGAACCAGTCGTGGGGATACAGCTTCGTGCAGGGCGCCGGGGCGGTGCGCGCCGCCGACCCGCTCTGGGCCTCCCTGCTGCGCACTCCGCTGTCCCTGTGCGTGCCGGCCCTGGACCTGCCGGTGTGGGGCGCGCTGGCCCAGGTCCTGGTGGTCTTCGGCATCGCCGAGGTGTGCCTGGGCTGGTGGCGGACGCTGGCCGTCGCGTACGTGGCGACCCTCGCCGGCACGCTGTACGCGCGGCTGGGCATCGCGCTGGGGCCGCACGGTCCGCTGGGGCTGTCGGCCTCGGACGCCGGGGTGGTGGACACCGGCCCGTCGGCCGCCGTCGTAGGGCTCGCCGTCTACCTGGGGTGGCGGTACGGCGCCTACGTCACCGCCGGCGCGGTGGCGGCCGCGATGGCGGTCGAGGTGACGCTGAAGGACAACCTGGCCGGGAAGGAGCACCTGGCGGCCATCGCGGGCACGGCGGCACTGTGCGCGGCGGCGCCGGCGGGACGGCGGCTGTGGCACCGGTGGCGTCACCGGGGGCCGGGGTCGGGCCCGGGTCCGGGACCGTGGCCGGGCAGTCGCACCGGTTCGGGGCGGTCGGGCTTGCCGCCGATCCAGTCCTGAAGGGTCAGGGTGAGCCGGGACCAGCGGCGGTCGTGGTGGTAGGTGCGCAGCCGGGCCCTGGCGCGGGCGCGCGGCCGGTTGCCGTAGAAGCGGCGGGCCCAGGCCGAGCCGGGGCGGGCGAGCCGGACCGCGCCGACGATCGCGACCAGCGGGACGATCACCCCGAAGATCGCGGTGCGCGTCTTGCCCTTGCTCAGGGCGACGAGGGAGAAGGCGAAGTTGGCGACGACGTTGGCGATGACGGTCCCCCGGTCCTGGAGTTCGTCCGGCGAGAGGTCGTTGACGCCGAACGGCGAGAAACCGGCGAGCAGCAGCCCCACCAGCGCGGCCGTGACGACGACGGCCTCGACGCTCTTGCGGCCCTCCTCCGTCCAGTAGACGTCGCCGAGGTGCAGGATGAGCGCGAACTCGTCGAGGACGAGCCCCGCGCCCATCCCGAAGACGATCGCGGCGAGGGCGGCGCCGAGGCCGTTGCGGGAACTGGCGACCGCCCCGAAGCCGCCGACGACGACGAGGACGACCCCGGGGACCACGTGGTGGATGTGCAGCCCGCCCGCCCGCACGTTGCCGAACGGGCCCTTGCCGGCGCGGATCAGCCGGGTGATGACCCGGGTGATCACGAAGGTCAGGACGAAGGCGGTCAGGGCGAGCAGCAGCGGGAGTTTGCCCGGCTCGACGATGTTCCGCTCCAGCCAATGTCCCATGTGCGCACTTTATCCCTGGCGGCGGGCGCCACCGGGAGCCGAGCCCGGAGTCCGGCGGGGCCGCGGCTTCCTGACCACCAGGTAACCTGCGCCGGTGGCTGTGACCTCTGCGACTCCCTGGCTGGACGGCGTCCGCTTCGCCTTCGGCACGCTCACCGTCTTTCCCGTGAAGGTCACCCGCTGGGACCGCGGGGCGGCCCGCGGCGGCATGCTGTCCGCCCCGCTGGCCGGGCTCGCGGTCGGCGCCTGCGCGGGGGCGGTCGGCGCCCTGCTGCTGGTGGCCGGGGCGAGCGCGCTGGTGGCCGCGGTCGCCGCCGTCGCCGTACCGGCCGTGCTCACCCGGGGGCTGCACCTGGACGGCCTCGCCGACACCGCCGACGGCCTGGGCAGCGGCAAGGCCGCCGAGGACGCCCTGCGGATCATGAAGCAGTCGGACATCGGGCCGTTCGGGGTCGTCACCCTGGTCCTCGTCGTGCTCGGGCAGGTGGCCGCGCTGGCCCAGGCGTACGGCGACGGGTGGCAGCGGGGTGCCCTGGCGGCGGTCGTCGCGGCGACGGTGGCCCGGCTGGCGCTGACGCTGGCCGCGGTGGAGGGGGTGCCGGCCGCCCGTCCCGAGGGGCTGGGGGCGGCGGTGGCCGGGGTGGTGCCCAAGGTGGCGGCGACCGTGGTGACGTTCGCGGTGATGCTGCTGGCGGCGGGCGCCGGGGCGCTGGTCGGACCGGGCGACAGCCTGCGGGCGCTGCTCGCGGTGGTGGTGGCCGAGGCCGCGACGGACGGGCTGCTGCGGCACTGCCGGCGCCGGTTCGGCGGGGTGACCGGGGATGTGTTCGGGGCGCTTGCCGAGACCGCGGCGACCACGGCGCTCGTGGTGTTCTCGTTCGGGAGCTGACGGACCGGATCGCGTCCGCGGGTGGGGCCGGGCGTGCCCCGCCGGTGGTGCCGTCCCGGCCGCTCGGCTGCCCCGCCGGCTGCCGGCCGGCCCCGGTCTCCGGCGCCCGGCACGGCCCGTGTCCGGGGCCCGGGCGCGGCCGGCGAGAGGGAAGGTGGCTACGACGCCACCCCCAGGTGAACACCCGCAGGAATGAGCGAACGCATGCACACGCGTAGGCTCGTCCCGGGTGTTCGCCGACGCGGGGTGAAGGCCCCGGTCGCAACGCGGCCCGCGGGAACTCCCCAGGGTCGCTTCCCGGGCCCGGTCGACCCACCCGCTCGGCCACTGCAACTCAACATCGGAAGCGAGATTTCACCACCGTGACTGCTCTCACTCTCAGCACCTCAGCGGCGCCCGGCCTCCGGGCCGACGCGATCGTGATCGGTGTCGCCAAGGGCGCCAAGGGCCCGGTCGTCGCCCCCGGCGCCGAAGCCGTGGACTCGGCCTACGACGGCAGGCTGGCGGCCGTCCTGGAGACCCTCGGAGCCTCGGGTGCCGAGGGCGAACTGACGAAGCTGCCCGCCCCGGCCGGCTTCAAGGCCCCGCTGGTCATCGCGGTGGGCCTGGGCGCCGAGCCCGGCCCGGACGCGGGGTACGACGCCGAGGCGCTGCGCCGGGCGGCCGGTGTCGCCGCCCGCGCGCTGGCCGGGGCCAAGAAGGCGGCCTTCGCACTGCCCGTCGAGGACGCGGCCGCCGTGGCCGCGATCGGCGAGGGCGTGCTGCTCGGCGCCTACTCCTTCGACACGTACAAGGACAACGGTGCCGGCACCGGCAAGAGCCTGAAGGCGAAGAACGACCGGGCGCCGCTCGCCGACGGCGTGCTGCTCGGCGGCAAGCCGCGGGACGCCGCCCACAAGGCGGCCCTGGCCCGCGCCACGGCCGTCTCCGAGGAGCTCAACCGGGCCCGCGACCTGGTCAACACCCCGCCGAACGACCTCACGCCGGCCGCGTTCGCGGCGATCGCGCAGGACGCGGCCAAGGAGCACGGCCTCAAGATCCAGGTACTCGACGACAAGGCGCTCGCCAAGGGCGGGTACGGCGGCATCCTCGGCGTCGGCGGCGGCTCTGCGGCCACCCCGCGGCTGGTGAAGCTGTCGTACACGCACGCCGACGCGGACAAGCACCTCGCGTTCGTCGGCAAGGGCATCACCTACGACTCGGGCGGCATCTCGCTCAAGCCGGCCGGCCACAACGAGACGATGAAGTGCGACATGAGCGGCGCGGCGGCGGTGTTCGCGGCCGTCGTGGTGGCGGCGCGGCTCGGCCTGCCGGTCAACGTGACCGGGTGGCTGGCGCTGGCCGAGAACATGCCGTCGGGCACCGCCGTGCGCCCCGGTGACGTGCTGCGCATGTACAGCGGCAAGACCGTCGAGGTGCTCAACACGGACGCGGAGGGCCGGCTGGTGCTCGCCGACGCGCTGTGGGCGGCGTCGGCGGAGCAGCCGGACGCGATCGTGGACGTCGCGACGCTGACCGGCGCGATGATGCTGGCGCTGGGCAGCCGGACCTTCGGGATCATGTCCAACGACGACGCGTTCCGTTCCGCGCTGCACGAGGCCGCGGAGGAGGTGGGCGAGCCGGCGTGGCCGATGCCGCTGCCGGAGCACCTGCGCAAGGGGATGGAGTCGCCGACCGCGGACATCGCGAACATGGGTGAGCGGATGGGCGGCGGGCTGGTCGCGGGGCTCTTCCTGCGCGAGTTCGTGGGCGAGGGGATCACCTGGGCGCACCTGGACATCGCCGGGCCGGCCTTCAACGAGGGCGGTGCCTTCGGCTACACCCCGAAGGGGGGCACGGGGTCCGCGGTGCGGACGCTGGTGCGGCTGGCCGAGCTGACGGCCGAGGGTGACCTGGGCTGACGTCGGTCTTTGCCGGACGGGACCCCGCACGCGGGTAGGGCGGGGTCCCGTCGCCCGTCGACTCGGGCGCACCTGCCGTGCGGCGGCCACAGGTGGTTCGTGGCTGGTCGCGCGGTTCGCCGCGCCCCTCAGGGGGCGCTGCGTGTGGTGTCTCACACCCCAGCCCCGCGTCTCGTTCACCTCCGACAAGTGCGAAGATGGGGCTCGGCAGGACAGGGCCCCACCCACAGGGCCGAAGAAGAGCGGCCGGACACCAGCCGCCGCGCGGTCACCGTTGACCGGCGTACGGCGCACATGCATGGAGGACGTGACGTGGCGAACGACGCCAGCACCGTTTTCGACCTAGTGATCCTCGGCGGTGGTAGTGGCGGTTACGCCGCGGCCCTGCGCGGGGCGCAGCTGGGCCTGGACGTCGCCCTGATCGAGAAGGACAAGGTCGGCGGTACCTGCCTGCACCGGGGTTGCATCCCCACCAAGGCCCTGCTGCACGCGGGCGAGATCGCCGACCAGGCCCGCGAGAGCGAGCAGTTCGGTGTCAAGGCCACCTTCGAGGGCATCGACGTGCCGGCCGTGCACAAGTACAAGGACGGCGTCATCGCCGGTCTGTACAAGGGGCTGCAGGGTCTGATCGCCTCGCGCAAGGTGACGTACATCGAGGGCACCGGGCGGCTGTCCTCCCCCACCTCCGTGGACGTCAACGGCCAGCGGATCCAGGGCCGCCACGTGCTCCTCGCGACCGGCTCCGTGCCGAAGTCGCTGCCGGGCCTGGAGATCGACGGCAACCGGATCATCTCCTCCGACCACGCCCTCGTCCTGGACCGCGTGCCGAAGTCCGCGATCATCCTGGGCGGCGGTGTCATCGGCGTCGAGTTCGCCTCCGCCTGGAAGTCCTTCGGTGCCGACGTCACCGTCGTCGAGGGCCTCAAGCACCTCGTCCCGGTCGAGGACGAGAACTCCTCCAAGCTTCTTGAGCGCGCCTTCCGCAAGCGCGGCATCAAGTTCAACCTGGGCACCTTCTTCTCGAAGGCCGAGTACACCGCCGACGGTGTCAAGGTCACCCTCGCCGACGGCAAGGAGTTCGAGGCCGAGGTCCTGCTCGTCGCCGTCGGCCGCGGCCCCGTCTCCGCCGGTCTCGGCTACGAGGAGCAGGGTGTCGCCATGGACCGCGGCTACGTCCTGGTCGACGAGTACATGCGGACGAACGTGCCGACCATCTCCGCCGTCGGTGACCTGGTCCCGACGCTCCAGCTCGCGCACGTCGGCTTCGCCGAGGGCATCCTGGTGGCGGAGCGCCTGGCCGGTCTGAAGACCGTCCCGATCGACTACGACGGTGTCCCCCGGGTCACGTACTGCCACCCCGAGGTCGCCTCCGTGGGCATCACCGAGGCCAAGGCCAAGGAGATCTACGGTGCGGACAAGGTCGTCGCTCTGAAGTACAACCTGGCGGGCAACGGCAAGAGCAAGATCCTGAACACCTCGGGCGAGATCAAGCTCGTCCAGGTGAAGGACGGTGCCGTGGTCGGCGTCCACATGGTCGGCGACCGCATGGGCGAGCAGGTCGGCGAGGCCCAGCTGATCTACAACTGGGAGGCCCTGCCCGCCGAGGTCGCCCAGCTCATCCACGCCCACCCGACGCAGAACGAGGCGCTCGGCGAGGCCCACCTGGCCCTGGCCGGCAAGCCCCTGCACTCGCACGACTGACCCTCGGTCGACACAAGCGACTCCGCTTGAACACAGACTTCCGCAATTCGTAAGGAGCAACCGAAACCATGGCGGTTTCCGTAACCCTTCCGGCGCTCGGCGAGAGCGTCACCGAGGGGACTGTCACCCGCTGGCTGAAGGCCGAGGGCGAGCGCGTCGAGGCCGACGAGCCGCTGCTCGAAGTCTCGACCGACAAGGTCGACACCGAGATCCCGGCCCCCGCCTCCGGTGTGCTGGCCTCGATCAAGGTCGCCGAGGACGAGACGGTCGAGGTGGGCGCCGAGCTGGCGATCATCGACGACGGCACCGGCGCCCCCGCTGCCGCTCCGGCCCCGGCCGCCGAGCCCGTGGCCGCCCCGGCTCCGGCCGCCCCGGCCCCCGCGCCGGTCGCCGAGGCCCCCGCAGCCCCCGCCCCGGCCCCCGCGGCCGAGGCTCCCGCCGCCGCGCCGGCCGGTGGCGCGTCCGGTACCGACGTGGTCCTGCCCGCGCTCGGTGAGTCCGTCACCGAGGGCACCGTCACCCGCTGGCTGAAGTCGGTCGGCGACTCCGTCGAGGCCGACGAGCCGCTGCTCGAGGTCTCGACCGACAAGGTCGACACCGAGATCCCGGCGCCCACCTCGGGTGTGCTGCTGGAGATCACGGTCGGCGAGGACGAGACCGCCGAGGTCGGCGCCAAGCTCGCCGTCATCGGCGCCCCGGGTGCCGCTCCGGCGGCCGCCCCCGCCCCGGCCGCCCCGGCTCCGGCGCCCGCCGCCGCTGCCCCGGCGCCCGCGGCTCCGGCCCCGGCCCCCGCCGCTCCGGCCCCCGCGCCCGCCCCGGCTGCTCCGGCCCCCGCGCCGGTCGCCGCCGCTCCGGCTCCGGCCGCCCCGGCCCCCGCGCCGGTGGCTGCCGCCCCCGCCCCCGTCACCCCGGCGCCGGCCCCGGCCGCTCCGGTCGACGAGGGTGCCTACGTCACCCCGCTGGTGCGCAAGCTCGCCGCCGAGAACGGTGTCGACCTGGGCGCCGTCAAGGGCACCGGCGTCGGCGGCCGGATCCGCAAGCAGGACGTGCTCGCCGCCGCCGAGGCCGCGAAGGCCGCCGCCGCTCCGGCCCCGGTGGCCGCTGTGACTGCCGGAGGCCCTGCCGCCACCGCTGCCAGGAAGGCTCCTGCCCTGGAGGTCTCCCCCCTCCGCGGCCAGACCGTCAAGATGACCCGCATCCGCAAGGTCATCGGCGACAACATGGTCAAGGCGCTGCACGAGCAGGCCCAGCTCTCCTCGGTCGTCGAGGTCGACGTGACCCGCCTGATGCGCCTGCGCACCCAGGCCAAGGACTCGTTCGCGGCCCGCGAGGGCGTCAAGCTCTCCCCGATGCCGTTCTTCGTCAAGGCCGCGGCCCAGGCGCTGAAGGCCCACCCGGTCATCAACTCCCGGATCAACGAGGCCGACGGCACCATCACCTACTTCGACACCGAGAACATCGGTATCGCGGTGGACTCCGAGAAGGGCCTGATGACCCCGGTCATCAAGGGCGCCGGCGACCTCAACATCGCCGGTATCGCCAAGGCCACGGCCGACCTGGCCGGCAAGGTCCGCGCCAACAAGATCACCCCGGACGAGCTGTCCGGCGCGACCTTCACCATCTCCAACACCGGCTCGCGCGGCGCGCTGTTCGACACGATCATCGTGCCGCCGAACCAGGTCGCGATCCTCGGCATCGGTGCCACGGTCAAGCGTCCGGCCGTCATCGAGACGGAGGAGGGCACGGTCATCGGCGTCCGCGACATGACGTACCTGACCCTGTCCTACGACCACCGCCTGGTGGACGGCGCCGACGCGGCCCGTTACCTGACGGCCGTCAAGGCGATCCTGGAGGCGGGCGAGTTCGAGGTCGAGCTCGGTCTCTGACCCCAGCGGGTTGCACGGTGCCCCGTCCGGATTTCTTCCGGGCGGGGCACCGTCGTCTCACCAGGCAGCATGTAAGTCTCGTCTCACCTGCGTGAAAGCGCCCCCGTGCGCCTCTCCCGAAAGACGGTCCGGCCTTATTGTCTAAACGTCAAACGCCCTTAAGGAGCTCCCATGACCGCGCCCGTCGTCCACTCGCTGCGCGAACAGATCCGCGAGCACATCGTGGAGGGGATCGTCAGCGGGCGCTGGAAGCCGGGCGAGCGGATCGTGGAGCGGCGGATCGCGACGGAGCTGGAGGTCAGCCAGACGCCGGTCCGGGAGGCACTGCGCGAACTGGAGTCGCTCCGGCTGATCGAGTCGGCGCCGAACAAGGGCGTGCGGGTGCGGAACCTGACGGCGGCCGACCTGGAGGAGAGCTACCCGGTGCGGGCCGGTCTGGAAGCGATCGCGGCGGAGCTGGCGGCGGAGAGGCTGGCCGAGGACTGCTCGGCGCTCGAACCGCACGTGGCGGCCCTGTACGACGCCGACCGCAACGCCGACGGCACGGCCCAGGTCCGGCACACGGTCGGCTTCCACCGCGAGCTGGTCAGGGCGGCCGGCAACTCGGTGCTGCTGCACACCTGGGAGGGCCTGGGCATCGAGGTCTTCACCGCCCTGTCGATCCGCTGGCTGGGCACGGTCCAGCAGTCGTACGCCGAGGAACACGAGGAACTGGTGGCCGCCTTCCAGCGCCGCGACCCCCGCATCGCCGACATCGTCAAGTCCCACGTCCTGGGCTGCGCCCCGAGACCGTGAGCCCGGCACCGCCGAAAAGCGCCGTCCCGGCTCATCGCCGTCGCGGCGGAAAAGAAGAAGGCCAAGCCCGGCAGACCCCCCGAAGGCGCCGCGCCGCACAAGAGCGCCCAGCCAACAGCGCCCCCAAGGGGCGCGGGGAACTGCGCGACCAGCCACAACGGCGCAGCACCGAGCCGACAACCACCACCCGCAACGGCAGGCGGCCACGCCCGGCCCGGCACCGGTGGACAGGGGCGTCGCGGCGGGCTGGAGATTGACACACCCGCCGCCCACACAAGAGCACTGCCCCGCTCAACCACCGCCCCACCTGCGCAAACGTCGACCTGATCACGTCACCCGGTGCCATCGCCGAAGGCACCCGGTGCCGACTTTCTCGGAATCGAGAGGTTTTGCCCTGAACCCTTTGATCGATCATCGATCAGGGAGTTAAAGTCACCGACGGGCTCTCACCCGAGCCCTTCGCCCTGTCCTGCCAAAGACCAAGGGCACCCCCGAAGAACCCCTTACCGATGAGGGAACCCCCTTCGACTGAGGAAGGCGGCGAACATGACCGACCCCCAGGCCATCCAGCCGAGCGCGCTCGACCAGCTCCACGACCGGGACCCGGAGGAGACCGCCGAATGGCAGGCCTCCCTGGACGCCGTGGCCAGGGAGGCCGGGCCGCACCGCGCCGCTTACCTGATGCGCCGCACGCTGGAGCGTGCCGAAGCGGACGGCGTCGCGCTGCCGAAGCTGCTGGAGACCGACTACCTCAACACCATCCCCACCGCCGCCGAGACACCCGTCCCCGGCGACGAGGAGATGGAGCGGAAGATCACCGCGTGGAACCGCTGGAACGCGGCCGCGATGGTCACCCGGGGCAGCAAGCACGGCGTCGGCGGCCACATCGCCACCTTCGCCTCCGCCGCCTGGCTCTACGAGACCGGCTTCAACCACTTCTTCAAGGGCAAGGAGGGCGACGGGAGCGGCGACCAGCTCTACATCCAGGGCCACGCCTCCCCGGGCATCTACGCCCGCGCCTTCCTCGACGGCCGCCTCACCGAGGCGCAGCTCGACAACTTCCGCCAGGAGGCCGGCGGCAACGGCCTCCCGTCGTACCCGCACCCCCGCCGCCTGCCCTGGCTGTGGGAGTTCCCGACGGTGAGCATGGGCCTCGGCCCGCTCTCGGCCATCTACCAGGCCCGCTTCAACCGCTACCTGACCGCCCGCGGCATCAAGGACGTCTCGTCCTCGCACGTCTGGGCCTTCCTCGGTGACGGCGAGATGGACGAGCCGGAGTCCACGGCCGCTCTCGCACTCGCCTCCCGCGAGGGTCTCGACAACCTCACCTTCGTCATCAACTGCAACCTGCAGCGCCTCGACGGCCCGGTGCGCGCCAACTTCAAGATCGTGCAGGAGCTGGAGGCCCAGTTCCGCGGCGCCGGCTGGAACGTGGTCAAGTCCCTGTGGGGCAGCGCCTGGGACGAGCTGTTCGCGCTCGACACCACCGGCGCGCTGGTACGGCGGCTGCGCGAGGTACCGGACGCGCAGGTGCAGACGTACCAGACCCGCGACGCCGCCTACATCCGCGCCGACTTCTTCGGCAAGGACCCCGCGCTCGCCGAGATGGCGAAGCTGCTGAGCGACGACAAGATCATCGAGTGCTTCCACCTCTCCCGCGGTGGCCACGAGGCGCGCAAGGTGTACGCCGCGTACAAGGCCGCCGTCGAGTTCAAGGGCGCACCGACCGTGATCCTGGCCCAGACGGTCAAGGGCTTCACCCTCGGTACCGGCTTCGCGTCGAAGAACGCCAACCACCAGATGAAGAAGCTGACGGTGGACGAGTTCAAGACGATGCGCGACCTGCTCGAACTGCCCATCCCGGACAGCGCCTTCGCCGACGGCCAGGTGCCCTACGGCCACCCCGGCGCCGACTCCCCCGAGGTCCGCTACCTCCAGGAGCGCCGCGCCGCCCTCGGCGGTCTCGCCCCGGCCCGGCGCACCCACGCCCTGGCGCCCCTCCCGGCCCCGGCCGACAAGGCCTTCGCCTCCTTCGACAAGGGCTCCGGCTCGCAGAACGTGGCCACCACCATGGCCTTCGTCCGGCTCGTCAAGGACCTGGTCCGGGACAAGGAGACCGGCAGGCGCTGGGTGCCGATCGTCCCCGACGAGGCGCGCACCTTCGGCATGGAGAGCCTGTTCCCGTCGCTGGGCATCTACTCGCCCAAGGGACAGACGTACGAGCCGGTCGACCGTGACCAGCTGATGTACTACAAGGAGGCCAAGAACGGCCAGATCCTCAACGAGGGGATCACCGAGGCCGGTTCGATGGCCGACTTCATCGCCGCGTCCACCGCGTACGCGACGCACGGCGAGGCGATGATCCCGTTCTACATCTTCTACTCGATGTTCGGCTGGCAGCGCACCGCCGACCAGATGTGGCAGCTCGGCGACCAGCTCGGCCGCGGCTTCCTGGTCGGCGCGACCGCCGGCCGTACCACGCTGACCGGCGAGGGCCTGCAGCACGCCGACGGTCACTCCCCGGTGATCGCCGCGACCAACCCGGCCGCCCTGTCGTACGACCCGGCGTTCGCCTACGAGATCGCCGCGATCGTCAAGGACGGTCTGCGCCGGATGTACGGCGAGACGGCCCAGGGCGAGGACCCGAACGTCTTCTACTACCTGACGGTCTACAACGAGCCGCTCCCGCAGCCCGCCAAGCCGGCCGGGCTCGGCATCGACGAGGGCATCGTCAAGGGCCTGTACCGCTTCAACACGGCGGAGTCGGCCGGGCTGTCCACGCCGGCGAACGCCCCGCGCATCCAGCTGCTCGGCTCCGGCACGGCGATCCACTGGGCGCTCAAGGCGCAGCGGCTGCTCGCCGAGGAGTGGGGCGTGGCCGCCGACGTCTGGTCCGCCACCTCCTGGACGGAGCTGCGCCGGGACGCCATGGAGGCGGACGCCGCCCTGCTGCGCGGCGAGGAGCGGGTGCCCTACGTCCGCCAGGCGCTGCACGGCGCGGAGGGCCCGGTGCTGGCCGTGTCCGACTACATGCGCCAGGTCCCGGACCAGATCGCGCAGTGGGTCGAGCAGGACTGGTCCTCCCTCGGCGCCGACGGCTTCGGGCTCTCCGACACCCGGGACGCGGCCCGCCGCCACTTCGGTGTCGACGCCGAGTCGGTCGTCGTGGCGGCCCTGGCCCAGCTGGCCGGGCGCAGCGAGGTCAAGGCGACCGCGGTGAAGGAAGCACGGGAGCGCTACGGGCTCTGAGAGCCGTTGACGGAGTGACGCACGCCGGAGTGACGGTGGATAACAATCCGCCTCACTCCGCGTGCGCCCCCGGCGCCCAGGCACGATGCTGGACCCGTGATGGACGAGACGGAGTTCTGGGAGCTGGTCGACAGCACCCGCGAGGCCGCCGAGGGCGACCCCGAGGAGCAGGCAGACCTGCTCGTGGAGCGGCTGCTCCAGCTGGAGCCCGATCTGGTCCTGGACTTCGCCCGGCACTTCGAGGCCCGCTACAACCGCGCCTACCGCTGGGACCTGTGGGGCGCCGCCTGGGTGCTCCTCGACGGGGCCAGCGACGACGCGTTCGACTTCTTCCGGTGCTGGCTCATCGGCCAGGGCCGGGAGGTCTTCGAGGGCGCCGTGCACGACCCGGACTCCCTGGCGGAGCTGCTCACCGACTTCGACGAGGAGATCGACGGCGACGGCGAGGAACTGGGATACGCGGCGGACGAGGCGTACGAGCAGCTCACCGGGACGGTGGCGCCGGAACTCGGCATCGCCCCGGCGCCCTCCGAACCCGAGGGCACCCCGGTCGACTTCGAGAACGGCCTGGTGCTCGCCGAGCGGTTCCCCAGGCTGTGGGACCGCTTCAAGGGGTAGGGCTCAGGCCGCGGTACGGCGGCGGGTCGCGTCGGACGGGATGTAGGCCTGGCCCTGCTCGGCCCTGACCGCATGGTGCATCGGGGCCGCGTTGGCCTGGTCGAGGGCGGACGCGGTGACCGCGGCCGGGCCGAGGACGACCGTCGCGACCGCGCAGACCACGGCCCAGGGCCCCCTGGACGACCAGGCCCGGCCGGCCTTCTCCGCGGCCCGCGTGGGAACTTCGGCGCGGGTTGCGGCACGGGCTTCGGTGCGACTGCTGTTCATGGTCCCCGCCTCCGGTCGGCTGCTGATGTCCCTGACGTTAGGGCGCGGGGATCTGAACGGCCTGCGTGCCGCCTATGGCGTTCCTGTGGACCCTTTCGCGGGTGGTCCGAGGGCGGTCGTCGGGGGCGCTTCCATGAGTGTGCGCAGCGGGGTTCCCGCGCGGGCCCCCCTGCCCTGCAGCCGGGCCGCCGTCTCCCTGATCTCCGGCAGGCGGTCGGCGAGGGCGGCTCCGGGGCAGTTGGTCCGGTAGCCGTCCTGGTGGCCGGCGACGGCGGGCAGGGCGACGGCGGTGCCCTCCCGGTACCGGCTGAGGCCGTTGCTGGAGACCAGTCGGGCGGTGCCGCGCGGGTCGACGTCGGCCAGCCCGAGTTTCCAGGCGGCGACGGCGGCGATCGCCTCGGTCATGGCACGCGGCACGGGTACCCCGGCGGTGAAGGTGCCGAGGGCGGCGATGCCGGCGGTGCGGTGGTTGAAGCCCTGGGTGTGCGCACCGGTGACGGCCCGGTCGGCGCCGCCCGCGCGGCCCTCGTAGATGGTCCCGCACCGGTCGACGAGGAAGTTGTAGCCGATGTCGTCCCAGGCCCGGTCGCCGGTCTGGCCGGTGTACAGGCGGCGGATGATCTCGGGGGTCTGCGCGCAGGAGTAGCCGTTGGGCGAGTCGGTGTGGTGCACGAAGACGGCGACGACCTGGTCGTCGTAGCGTGGCGGCGGCTGGGTGCGGCGGACGGAGGCGTCCAGCCAGGCCGAGCGCGGCACGATGTTCGGCCGGGGAGCCCGGTGGCCGGAGGCGGGGCTGGCGGGCGCGGGCGCCGCCAGGTGGATCGCGACGGGCCGGTCGGCGCCCTGGGCGCACAGCTCCACGACGAGGGCGGCGGCGAGGCCGGGCAGGCAGCCGAGCAGTGTCAGGGCGGTGATCCGGGTGCGCCGCCCCGCTCTTGGGAAGACACGCATGGCAATCACTCTCGGGGTGATCGACTGCGCCCGCGATGTGTGCTGTGCCACCTGGTGGAACCATCGTCCCGGTCCGGGGCGTTTCAGGGGGTACACGTGCGCGTGGCCGGTTCCGGCGGCCCCGGGCGCGTGAACTGATCACTGGACCCGTCCCGACCGTATTAAGGGCACCGAGAGAAAGGCGGCTCCGTGGACCTGCTCGACCTGGTGCTCGTACTGGTGGTCCTCGTCTACGCGGCGTCCGGTTACCGGCGCGGGCTGGTGGCCGGCTGCGTGTCACTGGCCGGGTTCGTGGGCGGCGCGGTGATCGGCGTATGGGTGCTGCCGTGGGTGATGGAGCTGGTCACACGCGGGACGGCGACGGCGACGGTCGTCGCGGTGCTGACGGTGCTGGTGCCCGCGGTGGTGGGGCACGAGCTGGCCGGGCGGCTGGCGCTGCGGCTGCGCCGCGAGCTGGACCAGGGGCCGCTCCGGGTGGCCGACGGGGCAGGCGGCGCGGTCGCCAACTCGGTGGCGGTGCTGATCGTGGCCTGGGTGGCGGCGAGTGTCCTCGGGGCGTCCTCGTCGCCCGCGGTGACGACGGCGATACGGGACTCGAAGCTGCTCGGCGCCGTGCAGGACACCATGCCGGACACCACGCCCGCCTGGTTCTCGCGGGCCACCTCGGCGCTGACCGAGGCGGGTTTCCCGCAGGTCTTCAACCCGTTCGAGAACGAGTCGACGGCCCAGGTCGCCAAGCCCTCCGGGGACAACGTCACGGCGGCGGCGACGAACGCGGCCAAGCGCAGCACGGTCAAGATCGAGGGTTCCTCCGGCACCCAGGGCCGCGAGGGCAGCGGGTTCGTGTTCGCGCCGGAGCACGTGATGACCAACGCGCACGTGGTGGCCGGCATCGACAACCCGAGCGTGCGGATCGGCGGGGTCGGTCCGGCGTACGACGCGGAGGTCGTGCTCTTCGACCCGGACCGGGACGTGGCGGTGCTGTACGTGCCACAGCTGCGGGCTCCGGTGCTGAGGTTCGACACGAGCGCGGCGCGCGGGAACTCCGCGGTGGTGGCCGGCTATCCGCAGGACGGCAACCTGAACCTGCAGGCGGCCACCGTGGCGAACAGGGTGCAGGCCACGGGCCAGAACATCTACAGCGACGCGACGGTGACCCGGGAGATCTACTCGATCCGGTCCACGGTCCGGCCCGGCAACTCCGGCGGCCCGCTGCTGACCACCGGCGGCAAGGTGTACGGCGTGGTGTTCGCGCGCTCCACGTCCGACGACGAGACGGGGTACGTGCTGACCGCCGACGAGGTGGCCACGGACGCCGCGCGCGGCGCGCACGCCACCTCGCCGGTGGACACGGGCGAACTGATCACGTCCTGACCACGTCCTGACCGTCCGTGGCCGGGGAATGACGGCCGTCCATGCCCCGGCCGTCGTTCCCGGCCGTCACAGCGCGCGGCCCATGATCACGTCGTCGACGTACTCGCCGTCCAGGTAGAACTCGCCGGGCAGGACGCCCTCGACGACGAAGCCCTCCGACTCGTAGAGCCGGCGGGCCGGGGCGTTGTGCCCGAGGACGCCGAGCCGGATCCGGCGGGCGCCGCGGCGGCGGGCCTCCGCCATCGCCGCCCGCAGCAGCGCCCGCGCCACGCCCAGGCCACGGGCCTCCTCGGCGACCGCGAGGCCCTGGATCTGCCGGACGTGCGCGTTGGAGGCGATCTTGTGGCCGAGGGCGAGGCGGACGTAGCCGACGATGCGCCGGTCGAGCTCGGCGACCAGGGTGTCCTCGGGAGCGTGGCGCTCGTTGAAGAAGGGGTCGTACGGCGGCTGCGGCTCGGGCAGCACGGCGTGCAGGTACGACCAGGTGGCGCGGTCGAGGGCGGAGAGCTCCTCGTCGTCGTCGGGCAGGGCGGCGCGTATGTACGGTTCCGGCATGCCGTCACCCTAAGTCGGCCGACACCGGGGCCCCACGGGTTTTCCCGCGTCGTTCCCGGCATGCTGGGACCCATGGAACGTTCTCGTATCGCGGTGGCCGGCGCGTCCGGCCTCATCGGCAGCGCCCTGGTGCGGTCTCTTCGGGCGGACGGGCACGAGGTGGTCCGCCTGGTGCGGCGCGCCGCCCGGGGCGCCGGGGAGGTCTGCTGGGACCCCGCAGGGCAGTACGTGGACACCGCGGGCCTGGCCGGATGCGACGCGGTGGTGAACCTCGCCGGGGCCGGGATCGGCGACCGGCGCTGGACGGACGCCTACAAGCGCGAGATCCGGGACAGCCGGGTGCTCGGCACGGCGGCGCTCGCGGAGGCCGTGGCGGCGATGCCCGACCCGCCGCGGGTGTTCGTGAGCGGCAGCGCGATGGGCTTCTACGGCGACACCGGCGACCGGGTCGTGGACGAGGACGCGCCGCCCGGCGACGGGTTCCTGCCGTCGCTGTGCGTGGAGTGGGAGGAGGCGGCGGCCCCGGCACGGGAGGCGGGCGTGCGGACGGTGTTCACCCGCACGGGACTGGTGGTGGCCCGCGGCGGCGGGGCCTGGGGCCGGCTGTTCCCGCTCTTCAGGGCGGG
This sequence comes from Streptomyces sp. NPDC086777, assembly GCF_040702065.1. Classification (NCBI taxonomy): domain Bacteria; kingdom Bacillati; phylum Actinomycetota; class Actinomycetes; order Kitasatosporales; family Streptomycetaceae; genus Streptomyces; species Streptomyces sp. NPDC086777. Next base: position 20,888 of record NZ_JBFBJI010000050.1, read on the forward strand.
GCTCGGCGGCCGGCTCGGCGACGGCAGGCAGTACTGGTCGTTCATCGCCCTGCACGACGAGGTGGCCGCGATCCGGTTCCTGATGGAGACTGAGGGTCTGTCGGGGCCGTTCAACCTCACCGCGCCCGACCCCCTGACGAACGGTGAGATCACGGCGGCGATGGCCCGGGTGCTGCGCCGCCCGGCCCTTTTCCCGGTGCCCGCCCCGGTGCTGCGCGCGGCGCTCGGCGAGATGGCCGGGGACGTGCTCGGCAGCCAACGGGTGGTGCCGAAGCGGCTCCTGGAGTCGGGGTTCACCTTCGCGTTCCCGGGCATCGAGGACGCGATCCGGGCGGCCTGACGACCCCTGTGACCGTATGCGACCGGCGTGCGACCGTGCCCTGTTCATGCGCGACTGTCCTTGACCGATCACAGCTCTAACCTCGACCCGAACTCGGGTATCCCCGGAGCTTGTTGGGGGCATCACGTCTCCACCGGACGCGCAATCGAGGAGGGGCCTCGTGCATGAGCCCGCGTACCAGGCGGACGTCGTCATCGTGGGGGCCGGTATCGCCGGACTCTCCGCGGCTCATCGGCTGAACAGCGCAGGAGTAACGACCGCGGTCCTGGAGGCCGCCCCTTACGTCGGCGGACGCATGTCGACCGAGAAGGTGGACGGCTTCCGGCTCGACCGGATCGGGCAGCTCCTGTCCACGTCCTATCCGGAGCTGCGCCTCGCCCCGGGACTGGACGCCCTGGTTCTGCGCCGGTACGCACCCGGCGTGCTGCTGCATCGCGACGGGCGCACGCACCGGGCCGGCGCTCCGGCGGGTGGCGGGAGCGCGAGGGGCGCACTGTATGCCGTGCGCGCCCTGGCAAGCGCCCCCAGGGGCGGCTCGCCGGTGGCGCCGCCGCGCTCGACCGCGCCGATGGGCGGCGCCGTCGACCAGGCCCGCCTGGTCGCCGCGCTGGGCCGCATCGCCGGTACGCCCGTCGAGCGCATCCTCGCCCGACCCGAACTCCCGGCGGCCCACGCCCTCGCGGAGCGCGGGGTGCCCACCCGCACGATCGACGGCTTCCTGCGGCCGCTGCTCGCGGCCCTGCTCTGCGACCCCGGGCTGACGACGTCCAGCCGGTGCGCGGACCTCGCGCTGCGCTCCTTCGCGAGCGGGCGGCTGTGCCTGCCGGAGGGCGGCGCCGAGGTGCTCCCCGACCTCCTGGCCCGCACCCTCCCGCCCGGCACCGTCCACACCGGCGTACGGGTCACCTCGGTCTCGACGACGTCGGTGAGGACGGCCGAGCACGGCGAGATCCGCTGCCGGGCGGTCCTGCTGGCGACCGACGCCCGAGCCGCCGCCGAACTCCTCCCGGGCCTGCGCGTCCCCGACTTCCACCGGGTGACGGTGGTCCACCACACCACGGACGAACCGTTGACCCTCACCACCGGAACATCCCTCCTCCTGGACGCTGACCGCGGCGGCCCCGTCTCCCACACCTCCGTCGTCAGCAACATCGACCCGACCCGGGCCCCCCAGGGCCGCGCCCTGATCTCCTCGACCGTCCTCGGCACACCCCCTTCCGACATCGACACCGCGGTCCGCATGCACCTCACCCGCCTCTACGGCACGTCCACGCGCCGCTGGGAGACCCTCGCCGTCCACCACACCCCCGAGGCCATCCCCGCCATGCGCCCCCCGCACGACCTCCGCCGCCCCGTCCGCCTCCTCGCCGGCCTCTACGTCTGCGGCGACCACCGCGACACCAGCACGGTCCAGGGAGCCCTCCACTCAGCCCACCGCGCATCAGCAGCCATCCTGACCGACCTCGGCACCTCCCCCTCCCTGAACACCGCAGAACCCCTACAACACCGAGCCGCATGACGCACCCCCCACACCACCGCGGCGCCCCGCCAGGGGCGCGGTAGGCAGCGGAAAAGAGGCCGCCGCACAGCGCCCCGCCAGGGGCGCGGGGAACTGCGCGACCAGCCACGACGGCGCGGCACCGGACCCACGGCCGAAACCGGCAACGGCAACCAGCACCGGCCGGCCCGGCACCGCCGGACACCGCCGTCGCGGCTGATCACCGTCACGGCGGAAAGAAGGTAGGCGGCGGGAAAAGGTGGGCGGCGCGAAGAAAGTCGGCGGCGGAAGAAGGTGGGCGGCGCGAAGAAAGTCGGCGGAAGTGGGCGGCAGAGACGCGTGAGGTCGCGGCTCCGTCGAGCGGGACGTCAGTTCATTGCGGCGACCTTGTCCCGGTACCCCTTCACCGGCGCCGCGTCCTTGTAGGGCTCCAGGCGGCGTTCGAAGTCCTTGACGTACTCGATCGCACGGACCGAGCGCATCTCCGCCGCCGCCCCCGCCGCCTCGACGCCCAGCGCGCACGCCTGGTCGAGTTCGCCGAGGCCCAGGCGGGCCGTGGCGAGGACGACGCGGCAGAAGAGGCGGCTGCGGGCGTAGGAGGGCGCACGCAGCTGCAGCGAGCGCTCGGCGTGCTGCGCGGACGCGCGGAACTGCTGGAGGTCCCGGTGACAGTGGCCGAACTCGTCGGCCAGCTGCGCCTCGTCGAAGAAGCGGGCCCAGTAGGGGACTTCGTCGCCGGGCCGGGCCGCCTCCAGGGCGCGCTCGGCACGGACCAGGGCGCCCGTGCAGGCGCGCACCTCCCCGAGGACCCCGTGGGCGCGCGCCTCGGCCGCGTGCAGCAGGGCCTGGACGATCGGCGGGGCGCTCGTGCCCACCCCCTGCTGGGCCACCCGGGCCAGTTGCACCGCCTCCCGGCCGTGGCCCAGGTAGACCGCCTGGCGGCTCATGGTGACGAGGACGTAGGAGCCGTAGGACCGGTCCCCCGCCGCCTGGGCGAGCCGCAGCGACTGGACGAAGTAGCGCTGGGCGAGCCCGTGCGCGGCGATGTCGTACGACGTCCAGCCCGCGAGCCGGGTCAGGTCGGCCGCCGCGCCGAACAGCCTGCGGCCGGTCTGCTCGCCGTACGTGCCGCGCAGCATCGGCTCGCACTCGTGCTCGAGGTACCGGACGAGGGCCTGCCGCGCGTGGCCGCCGCCGTACTGGTCGTCGAGGGACCGGAAGAGCTCGCCGACCGAGCGGAGCGCGGCGATGTCGCCGCCGGTCACCTTCTGGCCGGGCCCGCGCTCGGCCTGCCCGCGCGGACGCACCGGTGCGAGCGGCACCGGCTTGGGCGGGACCGGCCGGCCCTGCGCCGGCACCCGGACGGTGCCCGCCGGTGCGGCCGGCTCGCCGCGGGCCACCTTGTCGTCGGCGCGGCCGATCAGCCAGTCCCGGCTGGGGACGACCAGCCCGGCCGGGGTGAAGGCGATCTTGCGGAGCTCGGCGTGGCTGCCGGAGTCCTTGCGCCACAGCCCGCCGACGATGTCGACGGCCTCTTCGGGGGTGGCCGCGAACTCCAGCCCGGCGTAGACCGGGGCACAGGCGTCGAGGCCCAGGTCCTGGGCGGTGAGCCGGCGGCCGAGGCGCCGCGTGAAGACCTCGGCGATCAGGGCGGGGGTGGTGCCCCGGGGCTGCTGGCCGCGCAGCCACCGGGTGACCGATGTCTTGTCGTATCTGAGATCCAGCCCGTGTTCGAGTCCGAGCTGGTCGACGCGCCGTGCCAGACCCGCGTTGGAGAACCCCGCTTCTGCGATGAGCGCGGCGAGCTGACGGTTGGGGGTGCGCTGCGCGGGTCGGTCCGTCATCTGGGGTGCGGTCTCCTGCCTTCTGGCTCAGCTCGGTCGCTTGTGCCCGGATTGCCGGTGAGCAGCCCTTTTGGCGCTCATGGACGGCGCGAATGTAGCGGAGAGTGAGCAGTCGATCGCACATCTCGACGTTCATTCATCCGATCGTGTGAGAATTAGCCCCTGGGCTGACGCGCGACGGGCGGACGTACAGTTGCTTGGGCGCGTTACACGCCTGACGCACTGATCGCCTTATCGCCGAGGGAGGCGCTTGCCGTGAGTGAGCTGCGGTTCGTCCGCATGGGGTTCGGCGCGGACGCCGTCGAGTACCAGGAAGCCTGGGACGAGCAGCGCCGGGTGCACGCGGCGCGCTTCACCGACGAGGTCCCCGACACGGTCCTGCTGCTCGAACACCCCCCGGTCTACACCGCGGGCCGCCGCACCGCGGACAACGAGCGGCCGCTCGACGGCACCCCCGTCATCGACGTGGACCGCGGCGGCAAGATCACCTGGCACGGCCCCGGCCAGCTGGTGGGCTACCCGATCCAGAAGCTCCCGCGCCCGGTGGACGTGGTCGCGCACGTCCGGCGCCTGGAGGAGGCCCTGATCCGCGTCTGCGCCGAGTTCGGCCTGGAGACCACCCGGGTCGAGGGGCGCAGCGGCGTCTGGGTGCTCGGCGACCCGGTCGAGCAGCGCCCGCAGGCCCTCGGAGGCCTCTCCCTGGACTTCGACCCGCGGCTGACGGACGACGAGTTCGACCCCCGCCTCAACGGCCCGGAGTACGCCCCGTCCAACGCCGGCCAGCGCCGCGAGGACCGCAAGATCGCCGCGATCGGTATCCGCGTCGCCAAGGGCGTGACCATGCACGGCTTCGCCCTCAACGTGAACCCGGACAACAAGTGGTTCGACAGGATCATCCCGTGCGGCATCCGCGACGCCGGCGTCGCCTCCCTCGCGGCCGAGCTCGGCCGGGACGTGACGATCGAGGAGGTGCTGCCGGTGGTGGAACGGCACCTGACGGACGTCCTGGAGAACGCCGATCTCAAGCCGAGGGTGATCGAGAAGACACCGGCGGCATAAATCAGCCTGTCCGGCACTTGAGGACGAAGGGCAACCACAAACAGCCGGTGCGGCGCCCGAGGACGAGGCCGGAGGCCGACAGCGGGGGCCGGCGGCGGCAGCCCCAGAGCGGCCGACACCACCACCGGGCATTCAAATCAACGGGCGTACCCTGAAGGTCGCCGAAGAATCAATCGCTAGGGAGCCGGTCGTGTCCGCAGTCTCACCCGACGGACGCAAGATGCTGCGCCTGGAGGTCCGCAACAGCCAGACCCCCATCGAGCGCAAGCCCGAGTGGATCAAGACCCGGGCGAAAATGGGCCCCGAGTACACGAAGATGCAGAACCTCGTGAAGAGCGAGGGCCTGCACACGGTCTGCCAGGAAGCCGGCTGCCCGAACATCTACGAGTGCTGGGAGGACCGCGAGGCGACCTTCCTCATCGGCGGCGACCAGTGCACCCGGCGCTGCGACTTCTGCCAGATCGACACCGGCAAGCCCGAGGCGCTGGACCGCGACGAGCCGCGCCGCGTCGGCGAGTCCGTGGTCACCATGGACCTGAACTACGCGACCATCACCGGCGTCGCCCGCGACGACCTGGCGGACGGCGGCGCCTGGCTGTACGCGGAGACGGTCCGCCAGATCCACGCGCAGACGGCGGAGCGCGAGGCCGGCCGCACCAAGGTCGAGCTGCTCGCCCCCGACTTCAACGCGGTCCCCGAGCAGCTGGCCGAGGTCTTCTCGTCCCGCCCCGAGGTCTTCGCGCACAACGTCGAGACGGTGCCCCGGATCTTCAAGCGGATCCGCCCCGGCTTCCGCTACGAGCGCTCACTGAAGGTCATCACCGAGGCCCGCGACTTCGGCCTGGTCACCAAGTCCAACCTCATCCTCGGCATGGGCGAGACCCGCGAGGAGGTCAGCGACGCGCTGCGCCAGCTGCACGAGGCGGGCTGCGAGCTGGTCACCATCACGCAGTACCTGCGCCCGAGCGTCCGCCACCACCCCGTGGAGCGCTGGGTCAAGCCGCAGGAGTTCGTGGAGCTGAAGGAGGAGGCCGAGCAGATCGGCTTCTCCGGTGTCATGTCCGGCCCACTGGTGCGGTCCTCGTACCGCGCCGGCCGCCTGTACCAGATGGCCGTCGAGAAGCGGGGCGCGTTCGTCGCCGCCCAGGCGGTCTGACGGCGGCCCGGACCGGGCCCGCCGCCGAGCGTGTGAATTCACGCACAAACTATTACTGGCCAGTAGTGACCGAATGGACGCGGTCCTGACCGTCCTCGCTGATGAGGACGTCCGTCAGGACCGCGTCAGCGTTCCGGGGCCGCGCATCAAGGTTTCATTGGCGTTTGACCGGTCGGTCACGCCCTGGTAACACCGAACAGTGACCCTGGTATCACAGCACGTACACCCACCTCGAGGGGGGACCTCCACCATGCAGGCCGCGCCCGTTCGCGCCACCGCGATCCCGTCCTTCACCGACGCGCTGCGCGCCGTCGAGTCGCTGCTCATGAGCGGCGGCCAGCGCACCGCCCGCCAGAACGCCTGGACCTCCGTACTGGAGGACCGCCGTCGCGCCAAGGACCGGGTCGAGGCCCAGCGCTTCCTCGAGCAGGCCGCCGGCCGCTCCTGACGCCCTCTTCCGCGGCCTTCCCGGACACTGCCGTCGTCGGCACTCCCGGGGCCACGTAGACTTCGGGGCATGGCGAGGAAGGAACCCGCAGCGGACGCTGCGAATGCGGGACGGCTGAAGCAGATCGTCCTGACGTACAAGATGACCCGCAAGGCCGACAAGGTGATCGGTCTTGTACTCGCGGGTGTCGGTCTCGGCACCCTTGCCGTCTTCCTCGTGATCGGCTTCCTGATCGGACACCCGGTCTATCTGGGCATCCTGGGCCTGCTGCTCGCCTTCCTCGCGGCGGCGATCGTCTTCGGCCGGCGGGCCGAGCGGGCGGCCTTCGGTCAGATGGAGGGCCAGCCGGGCGCGGCGGCCGCCGTCCTGGACAACATCGGGCGGGGCTGGACGACGACGCCGGCGGTGGCGATGAACCGCAGCCAGGACGTGGTGCACCGGGCGGTCGGCAAGGCCGGCATCGTCCTGGTCGCCGAGGGCAACCCGAACCGGGTGAAGACCCTGCTGGCCGCCGAGAAGAAGAAGATGGCCCGGATCGTGGCCGACGTGCCCGTGCACGACGTGATCGTGGGCACCGGTGAGGGCCAGGTCGCGCTGAAGAAGCTGCGGACCACGATGCTGAAGTTCCCTCGCGTGCTGACGGGGCCCCAGGTGACGACGACCAACGACCGGCTGCGGGCGATGGGGGACCTGATGTCCAACATGCCGTTGCCGAAGGGGCCGATGCCGAAGGGCATGCGGATGCCGAAGGGCGGACCTCGGGGGCGGTAGGGCTCGCCCACGAGTTCGGGGCGCGGTGGTCGCGGGTGCGACTGCCGCGCCTTCGTGGTTTCTCGCGCGGTTCCTCCGTCGACACCTCTGAAGGGGCGACTCGCCACCGAACGGAGCATCCGCCCGTTTATCGGGTCATCTGCTCCTAACCTGCCAGATGTGACAAAACGCCATATTGCATACCTCGCGTGCAGCGCCGCCTTGTGCGGCTCCCTCCTCGGTGCCGCTCCGGCGAGCTCCTCGCACGGCGTTCTGACCGTGCACCCGGGTGAGTCCATCCAGAAGGCGGTCGACGCCGCCGAGCCCGGTGACACGGTCCTGGTGCTGGCCGGCACCTACCACGAGAGCGTCAAGGTCACCACGCCCGGCCTCACCCTGCGCGGCATGGGCCCGGACACCGTGCTCCAGCCGGTCAAGAAGTCCAAGAAGGCCATGAAGGCCACCAAGGCCATGAGCGGCAAGAAGAAGACCGCCGTGAAGTCCTGTGCCGAGATGGGCAACGGCATCTGCGTGGTCGGCGCCAAGAACCAGCCCGTCGAGGACGTCACCGTCGCCCACATGACCGTGACCGGGTTCTCCCGGACCGGCGTCATGGCCGTGGGCACGGCCAACCTGCACGTGCACGGCGTGGCCGCCGTGAAGAACGGGCAGTGGGGCCTCGCCGAGGAGCGCGCGGTCCACAGCATGTACCAGAACAACATCGCCCGGAACAACGGCGACGCGGGCATCTTCCTCGCCAACTCCGTCACCGCGGAGAAGGGCGCCGCCGACACGTTCGGCACGGTCGTCGAGCACAACCTGCTGGAGAACAACCGGATCGGCGTCACCGTCCGCCGGCTGCGCAACCTCACCGTCTCGGACAACTCCGTCACCGGGAACTGCGCGGGCGTGTTCGTCGTCGGCGACGAGAACAAGCCGAAGGCCGGTCACCTGACCGTCGCCGACAACCAGGTCGTGAAGAACAACAAGTACTGCAAGAAGACCGCCCGGCTGTCCTTCCTGCAGGGCTCCGGGATCGTGCTGACCGGCGCCGAGAACACCCTGGTGACCGGGAACACCGTCACCGGCAACTCCGGCAAGTCGCCGCTGTCGGGCGGTGTCGTGGTCTTCAAGAGCTTCGTGGGTGTCACCAGCGACAAGAACCAGGTCACCCGCAACAAGCTGTCCGGCAACTCCCCCGCCGACCTGGTCAACCAGGAGGCCACCAAGCACGGCAACGCCTTCAAGGACAACACCTGCAAGAAGTCCAAGCCCGCGGGTCTGTGCTGACCTGACGGCCGTACGACACCCCCACACGGAAGGAAGGCGGCACATGACCGCACCAGCACGCGACCTCTCGACGCCGGCCAAGGGGCCGGCGGAGGACGCTCCGCCGCCGTCGATGCGGCTGCGCGAGCTCGTGTTCGGGGCGGCCTGTGCCGCCGCCGTCCGCGCGGCCGCCCGGCTGCGCGTCGCCGACGCGCTCGGGGACGCCCCCATGACCGTGGAGAGCCTGGCCTCCGCGGTGAAGACGGACCCGAAGCCGCTGCGCCGGCTGCTGCGCGCCCTGTCCTGCTACGGCGTCTTCGCCGAGCGGCCGGACGGGACGTTCGCCCACACCGAGACCTCCCGGCTGCTGCGCGAGGACGACCCGCACAGCCTGCGCTACATCGCCATGTGGTGCACCGAGCCGTGGACCTGGGACGCCTGGCCGAAGCTCGACGAGGCCGTGCGTACCGGCCGCAACGTCGTCGAGGACCTCTACGGCAAGGAGTTCTTCGTCTACCTGAACGAGGACGCCCCGGAGTCGGCGGACGTCTTCAACCGGGCGATGACCACCTCCAGCGAGCAGTCGGCCCGCGAGGTGGCGGCCCTGCTCGACCTGTCCGGCAGCCGGTCGGTCGCGGACCTCGGCGGCGGGCAGGGGCACGTGGTGGCCAGCCTGCTGGACAAGTACCCGGCGATGAAGGGCTACCTGCTGGACCTGCCCAAGGTGGTCGAGAAGGCGCTGCCCCGGCTGCGCGAGGGCGGCGACCTCGCGGACCGGGCGCGGGTGGTGCCCGGTGACATCCGGGAGGCCGTGCCGGTCGACGCGGACGTCTACATCATCAAGAACATCCTGGAGTGGGACGACGAGTCCACCGCGCGGCTGCTCGCCAACGTGGTCGCGGCGGGCGGTCCCGGGGCCCGGGTCGTGGTGATCGAGAACCTGGTCGACGACACCCCGTCGATGCGGTTCAGCACCGCGATGGACCTGCTGCTGCTCCTGAACGTCGGCGGGGCCAAGCACACCACCGACTCGATGGTGCGGCGGCTGGGCGACGCGGGCCTGAGCGTCAACGACATCCGGCCGGTCAACCCGTACCTGCACGCCTTCGACTGCACCGTGCCCGCCTGAGTCGGGCGGCCCGGTACGCGCCGGTGCCGGGCCCGCGTCGTGTGCGGGTCCGGCACCGTTGGCGTACGGCGGTACGCGGGGTCACACGCCGCCGTCGCGCTCCCAGAGGTAGAAGCGCTGGGCCATCGCGTCCTTCGGGGAACGCCAGGTCTCCGGGTCGTACGCGCTGACGTACGCCGTGAGACGCTCGCTGATGTCCCTGAACTCGGGGTGCGAGGTGACCTTCGCGATGGCCGGTCCCGGCTCGCGCTCGGACTCGACGAGGTGCATGTACACATCGCCGAACTGGAAGAGGCTGCGCCGGGTGACCCCGACGAGGTGCGGCAGCTCTCCCCGGTCGGACTCCGCGAACACCTTCGCGATGTCGGGCGCGGAGCCCGGTGCCATACGGGCGACGATCAGGGCCTGGTGCACGTGTCTCTCCGTTCCTGTCTTCCCGGCGGCCGGCTCAGTCGGCGAGCGCCGGGTCGGGGCGCCGGCCGGTGGCGGCCTTCTCGATCTTGTCCCGGATCAGGGCCATCTGGATCTTGGAGTTCTTGTTGATGTTGTCGGTCATCCAGTCGTCGTCGACGGGGGCCTCCGGCTTCATCGCGAAGTCCTGGGTCCAGACCATCCGGGTACCGGCGGGCACCTCCTCGTACCGCCAGAGGATGTCCATGTGCGCGAACGGGCCGGTCTCGACCCGGCGGGCCTTGACGCGGAGGTTGCGGCGGTCCGCCTCGCGCTCGGAGACCCAGCTCCACACCTTGCCGTTCTCGTCGGGGTGCATGGTCAGCCGGAAGGTGACCTTCTTCCCGTCCTCCTCGAGGATCTCGGCGCTGGCGTACTCGCTGAACAGCTGGGGCCAGTTCGCCACGTCGTTGGTCATGTCCCAGACCAGGTCGACGGGCGCGGCGATGGTGATCTCGTTCTGGGTGTGTCCGGTCATGTCAGGCTCCCGCGGGCATGGCGCTGTTGACGAGGTCGAGGAACTGGCGCGGCGTCCTGCACCGCTCGGCGTCCACCGGCATGGGCACGCCGTGCCGGTTCTCCAGCTCGCCGACGATGCCGAGCAGGCCGAGCGAGTCGACGCCGAGGACGTCGAAGCCGTTGTCGGCCCGGTCCTGGAGGTCGGCCGGGGAGACGGTGACGCCGGCGGCCTTCTTCATGAGTTCGGACAGTTCGTCCACGGTGATGCTCATAGCAACTCCTTCTGCTTCGCTGCTGGGCAGCTGGTGTGTTCGACTCACTCGGCCGCGCCGTGGCGCAGCACGAGCGCCGAGTTCGACCCCATGAGGCCCCGGCTGAGCACCAGTGCCGTGCGTGGCCGCGCGGCACGCGCGCTGCCGGTCACGAGGTCGAGGTCGTGGCAGATGTCGTGGACACCCGGGGTCGGCGGGATCAGACCGTGTTCCATGGCGAGCACCGCGGCGGCGGTGTCCAGGACCGGGGCCGCGCAGTAGCCCCGGCCGATCCCGGTCTTGGGCGCGGTCACCGGCACCCGCCTGCCGTGCGCGCCCAGGACGTCGGTGATGGCCAGCGCCTCCGCCCGGTCGGCCTCCGGGACGCCGAGGGCGTCGGCGAAGACCACGTCGACCTCCTCGGGGGCGCAGCCGGCCTCGGCGAGCGCCCCGCGGATCGCCTGGGCGAGCCCGGCCCGGGACTCGGCCCAGCGGGAGGCGCCGGTGAAGGTCGACGCGTGGCCGTCGAGGGTGGCCCGGACGGGCAGCCCGCGCCGGCGGGCCGAACCGGTGTCCTCCACGACGAGCATGGCGCCGCCCTCGGCCGGCACGAACCCGCAGGCCTGCTCTGTGAACGGGCGGTAGGCGCGGGCGGGGTCGGTCTCCCGGCTGAGCTCCTCGTAGCCGAGCTGGCAGACCACCGAGTACGGAGCTATCGGCGCCTCGGTGGAGCCGGCCACGATGACGTCCGTGCCGCGGCGGACCGCGCGGGCCGCGTGGGCGAGGGCGTCCAGGCCGCCGGCCTCGTCGGCGGCGACCACCGAGCAGGGGCCCTTGAAGCCGCGCCGGATGGAGATCTGACCGGTGCTGGCCGCGTAGAACCAGGCGATGGACTGGTAGGGGCCGACGAACCGGCTGCCCTTGCCCCACAGTTGCTGGAGCTCGCGCTGGCCGAACTCGCCGCCGCCGGAGCCGGCCGCGGTGACCACGCCGACGTCGAACGGCGAGCCGTCGGTGTCGGCGCGGCCGAGCCGGGCGTCTTCGAGTGCCAGGTCGGCCGCGGCCATCGCGAAGTGCGTGAAGCGGTCGGTCTGGACGATGAGGCGTTCCTCGACGGCGGCCGCCGGGTCGAAGCCGCGGACTTCTCCGGCCACCTTCATGGGCAGGTGCTCGCAGCCGTCGCGGGTCACCTTGTCGAGGACGTTGCGTCCCTCCTGGACGGATTTCCAGAAGGTCTCGGTGCTGGTTCCGTTGGGCGCGACGACACCGATGCCGGTGACGGCGGCCCGTCGAGACCGGGGTTCGCTCATCGTGTCCGTCCTCTCTGCCGGGTCAGGATCACCGCGGACTGGAAGCCGCCGAACCCGCTGCCCACGGACAGGACACCGCTCAGGGGCCGTTCGCGGGCGACGCGCGGTACGTAGTCGAGGTCGCACTCGGGGTCGGGGGTCTCGTAGTTGGCGGTGGGCGGAACGACCTGGTGGGCCAGGGCGAGCACGCAGGCGACGACCTCGATGGCGCCGATGGCGCCGAGCGAGTGCCCCACCATGGACTTGATGGAGCTCATGGGCGTGCTGTACGCGTGGTGCCCGAGCGCCTTCTTCACGGCGGCGGTCTCGTGGCGGTCGTTCTGCCGGGTGCCGGAGCCGTGCGCGTTGACGTAGTCGATGGCGGTGGGGTCGAGGCGGGCGTGGTCCAGGGCGGTCTCGATGGCGCGGGCCATCTCCAGGCCCTCGCTGGTGAGACCGGTCATGTGGTAGGCGTTGCCGAAGGTGGCGTAGCCGTCGAGCTGGCAGTAGATGTGCGCGCCGCGGGCCTTGGCGTGCTCCAGCTCCTCCAGGACGAGCACCGCTCCGCCCTCGCCCATGACGAACCCGTCACGGCGGTTGTCGAACGGGCGGGAGGCGTGCTCGGGGTCGTCGTTGTTCGGGGAGGTGGCCTTGATCGCGTCGAAGCAGGCCATGGTGATGGGTGAGATCGGGGAGTCCGAGGCACCGGCGATGCAGATGTCGGCGCGGCCCTCCTGGACGGTGTGGAAGGCGTAGCCGACGGCGTCCAGGCCCGAGGTGCAGCCGGTGGAGACGGTCTGGACCGGACCCTGCGCGCCGAATCGTTCCGCCACCGCGGAGGCGAGCGTGCTCGGGGAGAACGCCCGGTGCAGCTGGGGCTGCGCCTGCCGGTGGTCCACGTCCCAGCGCTGGCCCGCGCCGCTCACCAGGACGTAGTCGTGCTCCAGGCGGGTGGTGCCACCGACCGCCGTGCCCAGGGAGACCCCGATCCGCCAGGGGTTCTCCCGGCCGAGGTCGAGACCGGAGTCCCGGACCGCCTCGTCGCCGGCGACCAGGGCGAACTGTATGTACCGGTCCGCCCGCTCGATCTCCTCGGCGTCCAGGCCGTGCGCCGCCGGGTCGAAGTCGCACTCGGCGGCGATCCGCGATCTGAGGCCCGAGGGGTCGAAGAAGGTGATGCCGCGCGTCGCGGTCCGGCCCGAGGCGAGCAGATCCCAGAACGCCGGTACGCCCACACCCCCCGGAGCGACGATGCCTATGCCCGTAACCGCCACGCGCCGGGTCACGACCGGACCTGCCCCACGGCGACGGCTTCCGTCTCCTCCGTGTCGACGTGGCCCAGGGCCGGGCGCGGCGCCAGCGGGCCGAGGTGGAAGACGATCCGGGCCTCGACGTCGCCCACGTTGCGGAAGCGGTGCTTCATGTTGATGGGGATCATCAGCCCCTGCTCGGGCCGCAGCGGGTGCGGTTCGCCGTCCAGGTCGACCTCCATCTCGCCGCAGACGACGTACACGAACTCCTCGGAGTACGGGTGGTAGTGCTCGGCGATGCGGTCGCCCGGCTGCACGATGGCCACACCCATGAAACCGCTGGTGGAACCCACCGTGGCCGGGGTGAGCATGGCGCGCAGGTCGCCGCCGCGCCGGGTGTTGGGCTCGATCTCGCCGAGATCCACGATCTTGGGAATGGGCTGCATGTCTGCGTTCCTCCGTGGGGGTGATGCAACAGGGAAGGGTCAGGCGTCAGGCGTCCGGGGAGCGGCGGTCGGTGAGGAGCCGCATCCGCACCGCGTCGCCGTCCAGCAGGGCGGTCAGCGCGTGCGCCGGGGTGACGTCCACGGGTGTGCCGGGCCGCTGCTCGACCAGGCGGACGACCACGTCGTCGCGCTGGAAGACCGTGCTGTGCAGCACCGGGCTCGCCGGGTCCTCGGCCGCGGCCTCGTCCTGCTGCGCGAGCAGTTCCGCGAGCCGCATCCCGCAGCCCGGGCGGGCCGGGTAGTAGAGCGCGTGCCGCTCGCCCTCGGCCAGCTCCTCGGCGCTGACGTGGTGGACGGCCGGCAGCGCGGCCCGGGTGAAGAACACCCGTGCGGACTCCTGGTCGTTGAGGTCGCGCTCCTGCTCCAGGTAGGGGTTGATGGCCTCCTCGACGGCCCGTACCTCGGGCTGCCGGGCGACGTGGCGCAGGGCGGCCATCAGGTCGCCGCGCACCTCGATGGCCCGCACGACCCGGTTGCCGTGCATGAACAGGGAGGTGCGGCAGAGCCGGGTGGAGTCGTCGACCCTCGCCTCGGGCGAGGCGTAGTCCGCGAGGATCTTCGCGACCTCGGCCTCGCTGCCCGGGGTGACCGTGAAGGTGAGCGCGTGGCGGATCACGCCGTCGCCCATCCGCGGCTGGGCCTGCAGGACACGGACGGCGTCCGCCGCCGGGCCGCCGGTCTCCCGTACGACGTGGAAGCGGAGCGAGCGGGTGTCGCGGACGCAGTTGTGCAGCGGCTTCACCATCTCCACGTGTTCCTCGCTGTTCACCCAGGCGAGGAACGGCGGGGCGCTCTCCCACTCGCTGGTGACCAGCCACTGGGAGGGGTTCTCGATCGACTGGCAGAGCTGGTCGCTGACGTGGCCGGGCACCTGGGCGACCTGGTTGCACAGCTGCTCGTAGGCCTCCAGGAACTGCTGCTGCGCGCCGTCGTAGACGTCGACCAGCAGGACGACCCGGAGCCGGGAGCCGTCGAAGACGGACTGGGAGACCCGTGTCGAGACCGGGCGGGTCGTTCGGGTCGGCTTTGCCGAAACCTTTTCCGAGATCGTCGTCATGCTTCGCACATCTCCTTCGCTGGGGCAGCGGCCTGCGCCTCGCCGATGACGCGGCGTCAGCGCTTCTTGATCCTGTGCCGGTCCTCCGAAGCGCGCGACTCGCGTGAACCAGGTGGGTGATTGAGCCCGCGGAACCCCTCCCGAGGGGGCCCGGACGGGGCATGGACGTTGCATCGCACCTGACGCGCCAACACCCGCTCCTGGAGTGCCCGATGCACCAGAAAACCGATCACCAGGTCCCCGTCCTCGTGGTGGGCGGCTCCCTCGTGGGCCTGTCCATGTCCCTCTTCCTGGGCCGACTGGGCGTCCGCCACATGCTCGTCGAGAGACACTCCGGGACCTCGATCCACCCACGCGGCCGGGGCAACAACGTGCGGACGATGGAGCTGTTCCGGAGAGCGGGCATCGAGCCGGACATCAAGGCCGCGGCCTCCCTGCTCGCCGACAACCACGGCATCCTGCAGACCCCGACGCTGGTCGGCGACGCCGGCGACTGGCTGTTCAAGGAGATCGACCCGGGTGGCGGACTCGCCAGGTTCAGCCCCACGGGTTGGTGCCTGTGCAGCCAGAACGACCTCGAACCGGTGCTTCGCCGGGCGGCCGAGTCGCTCAGCGGCGAGCTGCGCTACTTCCACGAGATGGAGTCATTCGAACAGGACCCCGAAGGAGTGACGGCGTACATCCGCGACCGTGACTCCGACCGGATGTACACCGTCCGCGCGGACTACCTGGTCGCGGCCGACGGCCCGCGCTCCCCGGTCCGCGGCCGGCTCGGCATCGGCCAGACGGGTCCCGGTGACCTGTTCGCGAACGTCAGCATCACCTTCCGCTCCAAGCTGCTGCAGAACACGGTCGGGGACCGCCGCTTCATCTGCTGCTACCTCACCGACCCGGAGGCGGACGGCGCCCTGCTCCCCGTCGACAACAAGGAGCGCTGGGTCTTCCACGCGCCCTGGCACCCCGAACGCGGCGAGACCCTCGACGAGTTCACCGAGGAGCGTCTGACCCGACACATCCGGCGGGCGGTCGGCGTCCCCGACCTCGACGTCGAGGTCACCGGCCGGGCCTCCTGGCGGGCGGCCGAACGGGTCGCGGAACGCTACGCCGACCGGCGGGTCTTCCTGGCCGGCGACTCCGCGCACGAGATGTCCCCGACGGGGGCCTTCGGCTCCAACACCGGCATCCAGGACGCCCACAACCTGGCCTGGAAGCTGGCGGCGGTCCTGGACGGCTGGGCCGGCCCCGGGCTGCTCGACTCCTACGACGCCGAGCGCCGCCCGGTCGCCCTCGCCACCAGCGCCCGCGCCTCCGCCCGCTCCGTGGAGCACAGCCACCCCGGCTTCGCGCCCGCCCCCGGCGTCGGCGCCGACCGGCGCGGCGGCATCCTCAACATCGTCCTCGGCTACCGCTACCCGAAGGGCGCGGTCCTCGGCGCCGACCCGGACCAGCCGCTCGTGCCCAACGGGATGAACCTCACCGGCCAGCCGGGCAGCCGGGCCCCGCACCTGTGGCTGCGCCGGGAGGGGGAACGCGTGTCCACGCTCGACCTGTACGAGCGGTCCATGGTGCTGCTGAGCGACGCGGGCTCGGCGGGCGGCGCGGCCTGGCACGCGGCCGCCCGGCGGATCGCGGACACGGAGCGGCTGCGGCTGGACACGTACCGGATCGGGACGGCGGGCGATCTCGTGTACGACACGGAGGAGGGCGACGGCGGCTGGACGGCGGCGCACGGTACGACGGAGGACGGCGCGGTCCTGGTCAGGCCTGACGGCTTCGTGGCCTGGCGCTCGGAGGGCGCCGTACCCGACCCGGAGGGAGAGCTGCGGGAGGTACTGGCGCGGGTACTGCGCAGGAGGTGAGCCGGGGGTGGGGGGTGGGGTCGCTCACCGGCGCTCGCAGGGTGCCTCCCCCGGCCGAAGGCTGGGGAGGAACTGCGCGACCAGCCCCCACCGGCCGGCACCTACATACGGACCTCTACGGTCTTCGCCAGCCGGTCGTGCAGCCCCCTGCCGTCCCGGTCCCAGACCAGCGCCGGGATCGCGAGGCACAGCAGCACCGTGCGGGCCACGGCGCGCAGCGGCTGCACCCGCCCGGTGTCGACGCCCACCACCCGCAGCCGGAACAGCCGCTTACCGGGCGTGAAACCGAGCGTGCCCACGGTGAGGACGCCCAGGACGAGGAAGACGAGGAGGGCCCAGTTGCCGGTCGCCGGGGTGTAGCCGTCGGTGATCAGGCCGTATGCGATCAAGACGCACAGCGCCCAGTCCACGACCAGCGCCCCGAGCCGCCGTCCCGGGCGGGCGACGGAGCCCGGCCCCTCCTCCGGCAGACCGAGCTGCTCGCCCCGGTACCCGAACTCGGCTCCCGCGTCCTCCATGGCCGCGCGGGGGCCGGAGAGCCACGATCCGATTGCTTGCCTGTTGTCCACCCGTCCAAGGTACTGGGCCCGGCCGGGCCCCTGGGTCGGCGGGGTGCCACGGGCTACGGTGGAACCCAGGTCGGTTAACTTCAGCGAAACAAACGGGTCACGCCCGAGAAATCACCCGTCCCTAGGGTCGAGGACAACGTGTGCCACCGCACTGGCCGCACGAACGAACTACCACCCCGGCACGGGAACGGCCGGGAGTAGGAGGAGCTGGATGTTCCAGAACGCCGACGAGGCCAAGAAGTTCATCGCGGACGAGGACGTCAAGTTCATCGACGTCCGTTTCTGCGACCTGCCGGGCGTCATGCAGCACTTCACGCTGCCCGTCGAGGCGTTCGACCCGGACGAGGAGCTCGCGTTCGACGGTTCGTCGATCCGTGGCTTCCAGGCGATCCACGAGTCCGACATGGCGCTGCGCGCGGACCTGTCGACCGCCCGGGTGGACTCGTTCCGCCGGGACAAGACGCTCAACATCAACTTCTTCATCCACGACCCGATCACCGGCGAGCAGTACAGCCGTGACCCGCGCAACGTGGCGAAGAAGGCCGAGGCGTACCTCGCGTCGACCGGTATCGCGGACACCGCGTACTTCGGTCCCGAGGCCGAGTTCTACGTCTTCGACAGCGTCCGCTTCGCCACCTCGGCGAACGAGAGCTTCTACCACATCGACTCCGAGGCCGGCGCCTGGAACACCGGTGCCCTCGAGGACAACCGTGGTTACAAGGTCCGCTACAAGGGCGGCTACTTCCCGGTCCCGCCGGTCGACCACTTCGCCGACCTGCGCGCCGAGATCTCCCTGGAGCTGGCCAAGTCCGGCCTCCAGGTCGAGCGCCAGCACCACGAGGTGGGCACGGCCGGCCAGGCGGAGATCAACTACAAGTTCAACACGCTGCTCGCCGCCGCGGACGACCTGCAGCTCTTCAAGTACATCGTGAAGAACGTGGCCTGGCGCAACGGCAAGACCGCGACCTTCATGCCGAAGCCGATCTTCGGCGACAACGGCTCGGGCATGCACGTCCACCAGTCCCTGTGGGCCGGCGGCTCCCCGCTCTTCTACGACGAGGCCGGCTACGCGGGCCTGTCGGACACCGCCCGCTACTACATCGGCGGCATCCTCAAGCACGCCCCGTCGCTGCTCGCCTTCACCAACCCGACGGTGAACTCGTACCACCGCCTGGTCCCGGGCTTCGAGGCGCCGATCAACCTGGTGTACTCGCAGCGCAACCGCTCCGCCGCGATGCGTATCCCGATCACGGGTTCGAACCCGAAGGCCAAGCGCGTCGAGTTCCGCGCGCCCGACTCCTCCGGCAACCCGTACCTGGCCTTCTCGGCGCTGCTCCTCGCGGGCCTCGACGGCATCAAGAACAAGATCGAGCCGGCCGAGCCGATCGACAAGGACCTCTACGAGCTGGCTCCCGAGGAGCACGCGAACGTCGCCCAGGTCCCGACCTCCCTCCCGGCCGTCCTCGACTCCCTGGAGCGCGACCACGAGTTCCTGCTCGCCGGTGACGTCTTCACGCCCGACCTGATCGAGACGTGGATCGACTTCAAGCGCACCAACGAGATCGCCCCGCTCCAGCTGCGCCCGCACCCGCACGAGTTCGAGCTGTACTTCGACGTGTGACGGACGCCTCTTCGGCTCCTCGGCGCCCCCGTTCCCGTTTCTCGGGACGGGGGCGCCGTCGTATCGTGCGTCGGTACTGATGTTCGAGACGGGGGAATGACGGGGGAATCGGGATGGCCGAACAGGACGACGAGGAGCGGGAGTTCGACCTGCGGTGGGCCGGGCAGGCCGAGCACAAGGAGCCGTCCGCACGGGCGCGGATGCTCGCCGCCCGCTGGAAGGAGAATCCGCCGGGCCCGGTGCCGTTCCGGCCGGATCCGGGACCGGTGGGGCCGCGGCGGTCCTCCTGGGTGTCGACGGCGGTGGTGCTGGGGTGTGTGGCGGCGGTGATCCTGCTGCTGGGGTACCTGCAGACGCGGTCTCCGTACTGAAAATCCGGCCGCCCGTTCGCCCCGTTCACCCACCATCGCCCGGACGACAGGCGGAACGGAGCCCGGGGACGCGTGCGGAGTTCGGGGACGGCGAGGCCGTGGCGGTGCGGCTCGCCGAGGGGGCGCTGCCCGGTGACGTGATCGACGGTGCCGATCCCGGCCGGCCGGCTCGCCCTGGACGCCGGTGCGCGGTCCTGGCTGCCGCGTGACGCGCTGCCGGGCCGTGCCGAGGCCGACGGCGAGCACCGCACCGCGCTCACCGAGTCGCGGGCCGCGCCGGCCCTCTGTCACCGGAACGGCCGGATCAGGGAGGCGGCGCTGGGGACGGTGGCGCGTTTTCCCACGCTGCTGCCGCTGGTCGTCATCCGCTGTGCGGACTGGGTCGCGCCGGTGCGGGAGCGGGCCCGGCGGCTGCTGCGCGAGACCCTCGACCCGGCGGCCGCCGTCCCGCTCGCGCCCCTGACCCTGCTCGTCGGCCGGCGCGGGCGCGGCGCTTTCGGCGCCGAGGTGGTCGGCGACGTCCTGCGGGGAGCGTCCGGCGAGCAGCTCGGGCGGCTGTGCGCCGACGGCGACCGTACCGTCCGGCGCTTCGCCCACCGCCTGGCCGTGGCCGGGGGGAGGCTGTCCGCCGCCGAGCCGGCACGGGCCGCCGCCCGGGACCCGGACCCCGCCGTCCAGACCCTCTGCGCCGAGGCGGCGGTGGCCCTCGTACGCCAGGGCGTGGCGGCCGACGACGTACTCGGGCCGCTGCTGGCCGCGCGTGGGCCACGAGTGCGGTCGATCGGGGTGACGGCGCTGCGGGGGGCCGGGCGGCCGGAGCGGGCGGCGGGCTTTCTCGCGGACCGGTCCGGCCCCGTACGCGCCTGCGCGCGGTACGTGGTCCGGCAGTACGGCACCGACCCGCTGCCCTGGTACCGGGACCGGGTCGCCCGCGCCGACGACCCGGCGTTGCCGCCCAGCGCGGTCAGGGGGCCGGCCGAGTGCGGGGAGCGGGCGGACGCCGGGCTGCCGGCGCCGCTGCTCGGCCACCCCTCCCCCGGCGTGCGGGCGGCCGCGGTGGCCGGGGCGCGCATCCTCGACGTGACGGATGTCACACGGTTCCGGGAGCTGCTCGACGACCCGGCTCCGGGCGTCGTCCGGGAGGCGACCGTGAACCTGCTGCCGTCCGCCGGGGCGCTGGACGCCGGGTGGCTCATGGACCGGCCGGCGGCCGGCCGGGCGCGGCATGCCCGGGTCGCCGCCTTCCGGCTGCTGGACGCGCGGGGCGGACTCGTGCGGCTGCGGGCCGCGGTCGCCCTGCTCGACGACCCGGACGGGAAACTGCGGAGCTGGGCCGAGCGGTCCGTCCAGCAGTGGCACCCGACGCCGGACGTGCCGCTCGGCTCCGCGGAGGTGGCGGCGCTGCTGGACCGCGCCCGGCACCTGTTCAGCGAGTGGGTGCTGACCAGGCGCAAGCGCGCGGCCGGCGTACCGGGCTGAGCCTTTGCCGCTACTAGGGCCGTTCGGAACCTCCCCATGGGACGCGGCAGGTGCACACTGGACAGCGGGACGAGTGCCTGACTGCGGGGTGGTGCAAGATGCAGAGCCGCTTCCGGAGCGACCGGCGGCTGACCGTACGGATGACGGTCACGCTGTTCCTGCTCGGGTTGTTGTACGTCGGTTTCGTTGCCGCGCTGATCGTGTTGCTGAAGTCGTGGCTGCTCGTCGTCGTGCTGGTGGGCGCGATGTTCGTGGCGCAGTTCTGGTTCTCCGACCGGATCGCGATGTTCGCCATGCGCGGGCGGGTCGTGGAGCGGGAGGAGTATCCCGAGCTGCATGCCGTGGTGGACCGGCTGTGTGCCATCGCGGACATGCCGAAGCCGGTCGTCGCCGTCTCCGAGATGGACATGCCGAACGCGTTCGCGACCGGGCGCAACCCCGATCACGCCGTGGTGTGCGTGACCACCGGCCTGCTGCGGCGGCTGGAGCCCGCGGAGCTGGAGGGCGTCCTCGCGCACGAGCTGTCGCACGTGGCGCACAAGGACGTCGCCGTGATCACGGTCGCGTCCTTCCTGGGGGTCATCGCGGGGCTGATCGTCCGGTTCGCGTTCTACTCGCAGCTCTTCGGCGGCGGCCGGCGGGACCAGAACACCGCCGCGGTGTTCGCCGCGATCATCGGGGTCTCCGCGGCCGTGTACGCGATCAGTTTCCTGCTGATCAGGGCACTGTCCCGGTACCGGGAGCTGGCCGCCGACCGGGCCGCGGCCCAGCTCACCGGCCGGCCCTCCGCGCTGGCGTCGGCGCTCACCAAGGTCTCCGGTGACATCGCCCGGATCCCGACCAAGGACCTGCGCACGGCCCAGGCCTTCAACGCGTTCTACTTCACCCCGGCGACCGGCAAGGAGCCCGGCATCGAGCGCATCTTCTCCACCCACCCGCCCCTGGAGCAGCGGCTGGAGCAGCTGGGGCGGATCTCGGCGGAGCTGGGTGAGGCGGCGACGCCCGGGAAGGCCGGGTGAGCATGGGGTTCCTGGACATCCTGCTGGGCCGTACGAAGCCGGTCGCGCCCGATCTCGACCAGTTGTTCGCGCTGCCGTCGGCGGCGGTGACGCTGGAGGCGGCGGCCGGGTTCCGGCCCACCGGCGGGGGTGCGGTGTGCTTCGCCACCGTGGAGGGCGCGGCCTTCGAGCAGACCCACCGGGAGGTCCAGGCGCTCCTCGACGCGGACACGGACCGCGCCGGGGTTCCGGTGGAGCTGCACCAGGACGACTACGGGTACTCCTGGCTGGTCTCACAGCGCTCCCCCGAGCAGCTTCCGCAGCTGGTCAACGACCTGCACGCGGTGAACAGCTCGATGGAGGTCAACGGCTTCGGGCCGCAGCTGCTCTGTTCCCTGGCAGCCTTCGAGGACGAGCGCGGGCGCCGGCTCGCGCTCGTCTACCTCTACAAGCGGGGCACTTTCTACCCCTTCGCGCCGCTGCCCGGTTCCGGTCAGCGACGCGACAGCGCACTGGAGTTGCAGGTGAAGGCGGCGCTCGGGAACGACCTGCGCATCGAGCAGGATCTCAGCCGCTGGTTCCCGGTCTGGGGTGCCCCCGGCCTGTGACCGGCCAAGGGCACCCGCGCCCCGCCTACTTGCCCTTCTCGTTCTGCTGGCGCCGGGACTCCAGGGGGCGCTCGCGGCGGTAGCGGCGCTCCCACTTGGCCTGCTGGTCGCGGCGGTCGCGGTAGGTCTTGTAGTCGCCGGCCATGCCCCCTCCCCCGCCGGACGATCCGCCCGACGAGGAGGCCGACGACGAGCCCCGCCCGTACTGCACGTACAGGAAGAGCAGGGCGACGGCGGCGAGCCACCAGTTGTGGTTGCCGAATCCGAGGATGACCAGAACGACGGTTCCGGATAGGACGATGGTGCCCATGACGGGCCTCCGTGGCGTGGTTTCGTATGAGCGGTCGACGGATCCGACGGCACGCGGGGGACGGGCGGCCGTCCATCGGTGCGCGGCAGTGTAGTCCCGAGTCCCGGGGGCGCGGCCTGCCCTTCGGAAAGCGGTGGTCGACCACTCCGCAACGCGTCTCCAGCGTAGGGAGCCGGTCACTCCCCGTGCATCCCGTTTTCGTGCGTGCACACGTGGGGCGCGGCCGTGGGGCGCGGCCGTGGGTGAATGTGCGGCATGGCTCAATTCATCGGCTTCACCGAGGAGTACGACGGCGAACGGCTCAGCGGGGTCCGCGCCCCGGCCGCGCACGGCACGGACGGTCCGGACGGCACGGGCGCACCGGTCGCCGTCCTCCTGCACGGCGCGGGCAACGGCAGCGAGCGGCGACTGCGCCCGCTGCTCGCGGAGTTCGCGGCGCAGGGTTGCCCCGCCCTGGCCTTCGACTTCTCGGGCCACGGCGAAAGCTCGGGCACGCTCGCGGAGTTGAGCCTGCGCCGCCGCTTCGGGCAGGCGGCGGCGGTGATCGACGCCCAGGTGGGGCCGGACCGCCCGCTGGTCCTGGTGGGCTTCAGCATGAGCGGCCAGACGGTCGCGGATCTCGTACGGCACTACGGCGACCGGGCCTCGGCGATCGGCCTCTGCTCCCCCGCGGTCTACACCCCCGAGGCCTGGGACGTTCCCTTCGGCGACGGCACGGGCCGCTTCACCGAACTCATCCGCACCCCGGACTCCTGGCGCACCGCATCCGCCCTGGAGGCGCTGCGCACCTACCCGGGCCGTGCGGTACTGGCGGTGCCCGGCACGGACGCAGTGATCCCGCCGCAGGTCACCGAGGCCGTCCAGGACGCCTTGCGCAGCCGGTCCCGGTACACCCGCCACGAACTCCCGGACGCGGAGCACCGGCTGGGCCTCTGGTTCCGTGACCACCCGGACGACCGGCGGGAGTTCGTCACCCGTGTGCTGGAGCGCCGCGGCAGCCGCTGAGGGGCGCCGGCTCAGATCCCCGGCGCCGCCGTCAGGACGCCCGCGGTGACGGCCGCGCCGAGGGCGGCGTGGTCGGCGGCGGTCTGGTCGGCGTAGGCGAGGGCGAAGTCGGTGACCGCGTGGTCGAAGGTGTCGGTGCCGCCCAGGTAGGCGGCGACGGCGATGCGGTCTCCGGAGCGGGCGTGGGCGCGGGCCAGGGCCGTACCGCACAGGGTGGCGTAGCCGCGCAGGTCCTTCGGGTCCATGGCCCCGACCTCGGCGGAGCCCTTCGTGTCGCGCAGGTGCCGCAGGTAGAAGGCCCGCCCCTGGGGCCCGGTCAGCCACCCCAGGAAGATGTCCCCGGCGGCCTGCAGCAGCCGCTGCCCGGCGACCACCCGGTGGCCGTGGTGGGTGTACGGACCGCTCGGCAGATACTGCTCCAGAACGGACGTCCGGGCCTCCTTGATCTGCAGGAACAGCGGGTCGTCGGCGTCCCGGCCGGCCAGCAGCACGAGGAAGCAGCGGGTGCCGACGCTGCCGACGCCGACGACCTTGCGGGCCGCGTCGACGAAGCGGTAGCGGTCCAGGAGGAGCCGGCGCTCCCCGGCGAGGGTGGAGCGGTAGTCGCTGAAGATCTTGCGCAGGGAGGCCATGTCGGAGGCGCCGGCCGGTTCGAGGAGCGGCGGGTCCCTGATGATGCGGCGCTGCCCGTCGGCCGTCTCGGTGAGCCGGCCGAGCGCGTGCAGGCTGGTGCGGCGCCGGGCCCGGCTGAGGGTGTCCTCGATCCGGCGCCGGCGGCGCGCGGAGCGGACCAGGGCCGCCAGGCCGTCGGCGTCGACCCGCTCGTACCAGACGGCGAGTTCCCCGAGCCCCGCCAGCCGCCGCATCGTGGCCCGGTAGGCCGCCACGGCCGCCCTCGTGGCGGCGCGGGCCTCCGGGTCGCCGTGCCCGTTCTCGCGGGCGGCGACGGCGACGGAGACGGCGAGCCGTTCGACGTCCCATTCGAAGGGCCCGGGAAACGTCTCGTCGAAGTCGTTCAGGTCGAAGACCAGGGACCGCTCCGGGGACGCGTAGAGCCCGAAGTTCAGCAGGTGCGCGTCGCCGCAGAGCTGCACGGTGAGCCCGGTGTGCGGCCGGGCGGCGAGGTCGGCGGCCATCACGGCGGCCGCGCCGCGCAGGAAGGCGAAGGGCGAGGCGGCCATCCTCCCGTACCGGATGGGCAGCAGTTCGGGCAGCCGGTCGCGGCCCTGCCGTTCCAGTACGGCTATGGGGTCGGGGCGGTCGACGGCGGGCAGCCAGCCGGCGTGGGCCGAGCGGGGGACGCGCTTGCGGGCGGCCTTGCCGCGGGCGGCACGGTCGGCGGGTGTGGTCATACGGCGCTCCCCTCGGTCGCTGCTCCCTCCTTGACCTGCTGATCGCAGTGAAAGGGAGGAGCGGGGGCGGCCGCATGCCGAGTACGGCGAACAGGTGATTGTCAGTGGCGTCGGGCAGGATGCGGGCAGCAGGAGTTGACGGGGAGGTCGGCATGAGCGGGCGGCGGCACATCGGGGTGGCGGAGCGACGGGCCCGGCTGGCGCTGCGCCACCGGCTGGCGGGCCCGGCACGGGCGGCGACGCCGGAGGAGGTCGCCGAGGCGCTGGTGGCTCTGCACGGCTCGGATCCGGCGACGGTGCACCTGGCGGTGGGGGCCCGGCTGGCCGATGCGGCGAAGACCGTACCGGAGACGGAGCGGGCCCTGTACGAGGACCGCTCCCTGGTGCGGATGCACGGCATGCGGCACACGGTGTTCGTCTTTCCCGCGGGCCTCACGGCGGTGGTCCACGCCTCCACGGGCCTGACGGTGGCCGCCCGCGAACGCGCCGCCCTGCTGAAGGACATGGCGCGGGCCGGTGCCCCGGACGCGGCATGGCTCGCGGAGGTCGAGTCCTCGGCGCTGACCGAGCTGGCCCGGCTCGGCCAGGCCACGGCGACGGAGCTGGCGGCCGCCGAACCGCGCCTGCGCGAGCAGTTCCCGTACGCCGCCGGGAAGAGTTACGAGGGCATCCACACCGTCTCGACGCGCCTGCTGAGGGTCCTGGGCGTGGAGGGCAAGGTGGTGCGGGGCCGCCCGCTGGGCTCCTGGACGTCGAGCCAGTTCCGCTGGGCGGCGGCGCCGGACCATCCGGAGCTGGATCCGGCCGAGGCCCAGGCGGTCCTGCTGAACCGCTGGCTGCACGCCTGCGGCCCGGCCACGGAAGCGGACCTCAAGTGGTGGACGGGGTGGCGGGTGACCGAGGTCCGCCGGGCGCTGACCGCGATCGGGGCGGAGCCGGTGACCCTGGACGAGGGCGGCACGGGGTACGTGACCGCCGGCGACCTGCCCGCGGTCACCGGGCCGTCCCGTCCCTGGGCGGCCCTCCTGCCCGCCCTCGACCCGACGGCCATGGCGTGGCAGGGGCGGGACTGGTACCTGCCGCCGGAGCTGCGGCCGCTGCTCTTCGACAGAAGCGGCAACGTGGGGCCGACGGTGTGGTGGAACGGGCTGGTGGTGGGCGGCTGGGCACAGCGCCGGGACGGCGGGATCGTCTGGCGGATCCCCGATGCGGGCATCCGGCGAGAGGCCGAGCAGGCGATCGGGGTGGAGGCGGAGCGGCTGCGCGGGTGGGTGGGCACCGCAAAGGTGACCCCCCGGTTCCGGACACCGCTGGAGCGGGAGCTGAGCGGGTGAGTGCGCCGCTGCTTTCCAGGGGCGCGGGTCCAGGGGCGCGGGGAACTGCGCGACCAGCCCCGACCGGCCCGCAGCCGGACCACGACGGACGCACCCCGGAAGGCGGCGGCCCGGGGGCGGCAGCCCCCGGTCGGACAAGCTCCGGGCGCCGTGCGGAACACACGGCACCCGGAGCTCAGCGGCTCACCGCGAATAGCGCATCAGGGCCCGCACCATGTGGCACGTCGTGTCCGACGGCGGGTGGATCCCGATGCTCTCCGCCGTGCTCCGTATCGTCTCGTTGCGCGCCTGGTTGGGCATGTAGACGCCGGAGTCGAGCAGGGCGATGGCGAGGCGCATGGCCTTCAGGCGGCGGTTGTGGGTGACGTACCACTCGCGTGGCCGCCCGGCCGGCAGCGGACACTTCTCCGCCGGCGCGTACGGCGAGTCGAGCAGCACCGCGCGCTTCGCGGTGGACTGGGTCGGCAGGGACTTCGGCTTCAGTGCGGCAGCGGGCACGGGCATCCTCCTGTCGCGGTCGGAGCGCCTCCGGACCTCCCGGCGACCCTCTCGAACACTGGGTCCAGTGTACCGGCCGGCACTGACATCCAGACAGCCCGCAAGGGTGCCGAACACCCAGGTGGATGCGGGTTTTTCAGGTGGGGCGCGATGGACGTGCGGGGTCCCCACGACACCTCCAAGAATTCGAACAGAGCCGCCCGGGACGAGGGCTCGCGTACCGTTCCCGGCATGGAGATCTGGATCAACCCCGCCTGCTCGAAGTGCCGCAGCGCGATCGGCCTGCTGGACGCCGAGGGGGCCGAGTACACCGTCCGCCGCTACCTGGAGGACGTACCGACCGAGGACGAGATCAGGGCCGTCCTGGAACGGCTCGGGCTCGAACCGTGGGACATCACCCGCACCCGGGAGGCGGCCGCCGAGGAGCTGGGGCTGAAGGAGTGGGCGCGGGACGCGGGTGCGCGCGAGCGGTGGATCGCGGCCCTCGCCGCGCACCCGAGGCTCATCCAGCGCCCGATCATCACCGCCGACGACGGCACGGCGGTGGTGGCCCGCACCGACGAGGCCGTACAGGAGGCGCTGGCGAGGGGCAAGAGCTGAAC
Organism: Streptomyces sp. NPDC086777; assembly: GCF_040702065.1. Classification (NCBI taxonomy): domain Bacteria; kingdom Bacillati; phylum Actinomycetota; class Actinomycetes; order Kitasatosporales; family Streptomycetaceae; genus Streptomyces; species Streptomyces sp. NPDC086777. Next base: position 48,249 of record NZ_JBFBJI010000050.1, read on the forward strand.
AGCTCTCAACTCCCATGTGACGCAGGTTACTTCAGCGACTCCTGTAACCGCTGAGTAACGGCGTTCGATATCTCGTACCTACCGGCGTACGCTCCCCCACCCCCTCTGAGGAGGCGCGCATGTCGCGTAGGAGAACTCTCGGCGCCAAGAAGACGATCGCACTGCTGGTCGGCGCCGCAGCCGTGGCCGGCGGCGGGGCCTTCGTCCTGGCGTCCACCTCGAACGCCGCCCAGCCCGCGCAGGGCGCGAAGACACTGTCGTCGGCCGCCGACTCGACCGTCTGCTCGGGGCTGGCCACCGCCCTCGGCAACAACCAGAAGTTCATCGCGGACCAGAAGGCGAACCCGGACGCCCAGTCGTCGGCCCGGATCGCCAACCGCGAGGCGGTCATCGACCAGATCAAGGTCCAGCAGAAGGCGTCCGGTTGCGTCGTCGGGGAGTCGGCTCAGGGCTCCCAGGCGGCGAACGGGACGCAGACCGGCCAGACCGGGCAGACCGCCACGGCGGCGCCGTCGCAGAGCGCGGCCACCGGCAACACCGGGACCGGCAACACCGGCAACACCGGCAGCACCGGGGGCGCCGCCGCCTCCGGGCAGCAGGTCTGCAAGGGCTCCACGGTCACCCTGTCCGGCGAGGCCGGCGCGCCGGCCGCCTCCAGCAACCAGTTCCCGGCGGGGACCACGCTGAAGGTCACCAACCTGGACAACAACAAGTCCACCACGGTGAAGGTCACGTCGGTCTCCGGCAGCTGCGTGCTGCTCAACAACGCGGCCTTCGAACAGGTCCGGGAGCCCGGCAAGTTCCTGATCCGCCGCGCGCTGATCGAGAAGGTCGGCTGACCGGGAACACGAACCGGGGTCCGGCCGCCGGCCTTTACGGAGGGAAGGCCGGCGGCCGCCGCGAAGGGGCGGGCACGGTGCCCGAATTGGGCTCCGTACCCCGCCCGCCCCGCCGGCACAACGTGAGTCGCACCACAGAACCACCAGGTAACACCGGGTTCACATTCGAGCAATGATCGGGAAATCGCCTGTTGACAGGCTTCCGGGCAACACCGAGGCGCCCCAGTGCCGTAGCGCCACTGCACCCGCAAGTGCGCCCGACCCACCCCGAAGGATGTGGCCCGTGACCTTCAAGGCTGAGTACATCTGGATCGACGGCACCGAGCCGACGGCCAAGCTGCGTTCGAAGACGAAGATCATCACGGGCGCCCCCGCCGGTCTCGACGCGCTGCCGATCTGGGGCTTCGACGGGTCCTCCACGAACCAGGCCGAGGGGCACTCCTCGGACCGTGTGCTGAAGCCGGTCTTCACCTGTCCGGACCCCATCCGCGGCGGCGACGACGTCCTCGTCCTGTGCGAGGTCCTGGACATCGACTTCACCCCGCACTCCTCCAACACGCGTGCCGCGCTGGTCGAGGTCGCCGAGAAGTTCGCCGCGCAGGAGCCGATCTTCGGCATCGAGCAGGAGTACACCTTCTTCGACGGCTCCCGCCCGCTGGGCTTCCCCGAGGGCGGCTTCCCGGCCCCCCAGGGCGGCTACTACTGCGGTGTCGGCGCCGACGAGATCTTCGGCCGCGAGATCGTCGAGGCGCACCTGGACAACTGCCTGAAGGCGGGTCTCGCGATCTCCGGCATCAACGCCGAGGTCATGCCCGGCCAGTGGGAGTTCCAGGTCGGCCCGGTCTCCCCGCTGGAGGTCTCCGACCACCTGTGGGTGGCCCGCTGGCTGCTCTACCGCACCGCCGAGGACTTCGGCGTCTCCGCCACCCTCGACCCCAAGCCCGTCAAGGGCGACTGGAACGGCGCCGGCGCGCACACCAACTTCTCGACCAAGGCGATGCGCGAGGGCTACGACGCGATCATCACCGCGTGCGAGTCGCTCGGCGAGGGCTCCAAGCCGCTCGACCACGTCAAGAACTACGGCGCGGGCATCGACGACCGCCTGACCGGTCTGCACGAGACCGCCCCGTGGGACAAGTACTCCTACGGCGTCTCCGACCGCGGCGCCTCGGTGCGTATCCCGTGGCAGGTCGAGAAGGACGGCAAGGGCTACATCGAGGACCGCCGCCCGAACGCCAACGTCGACCCGTACGTCGTGACCCGGCTGATCGTCGACACCTGCTGCACCGCCCTGGACAAGGCCGGCCAGGTCTGATCCGCGGACGACTCCGCCGAAGGGGCGCCCACCGTGACGGTGGGCGCCCCTTCCGCATGGCGTCATGCCAAAGATGCGTCCAAGCAGTGAGAGGAGGGTCCTGTTTCCCGGCTGTGTCTGCTTCAATGGGCCCATGGCCAGCTTCCAGAAGTGCAGCGCGACGGGTCGCCAGGACCTCGAGCCGTTCTGGCCTTCCCGTCAGCACCACGACTTCGACCGGGTGTGTTGCCGCGCGACGAACGCGCGGGCCCTCTAAAGCCGTACACCCCGGCCTTCGGCCAGCGCGGAACGCAGTACGTCCCCGCGGCGCGCCCGACCACGAATCGCGGCCGTCGCCCTCGACCGACTGACTCCTCGCGCGAAAGAGCTGACGTCTCATGGCGACCACTCGTTCCCTCTCCCCCGCCTCGGCCCTCGGCGCCTCCTCGCCCGGCCGCCACCGGCTGCGTGCCGTCGACCGCGACGAGGTCGTGGACATGGCCGAGCTGCTGCCGCCGGGCGCGACCTGGCTGCCCGCCCCGCAGCACGCCCTGCCCACCCTGCCGGGCCAGCCGCCGATGATCGGCTACCTGGTGCTGGTCCCGGCGGACCAGCAGCCGCCCTTCCTGCCGGTCGCCGTACCCGACCCGCAGGAGCCCGCCGCGGAACCCGCCGCCGGTACCCGGCCGCTCGTCACCGTGGACACCGTGGAGCGCACCGCCCAGGTCGAGGGTCGTGAACTCGACCTCACCTACCTGGAGTTCGAGCTGCTCGCCCATCTGGTGGCGCACCCCAACCGAGTGCACACCCGCGACCAGCTGGTCACCACGGTCTGGGGCTACGGCCACGTCGGCGACGGCCGCACGGTCGACGTCCATGTCGCCCGGCTGCGCCGCAAGCTCGGCGCGGAGCACCGCCGGGCGATCCAGACGGTCCGCCGGGTGGGATACAAGTACACCCCGCCGACGGGCCGCTGACGGACGGCAGCGGGGCGCCGGTCGACCGCTCCGCCCTCGGCTGAACCCTCTTACGTCCGGCGTCCCCACCGGGGCACGATCGACGGCATGAGGCTTCTGGTGCTGGGCGGTACGGAGTTCGTTGGGCGGGCGGTCGTCGAGGCGGCGCTCGGGCGCGGCTGGGAGGTGACCGTCTTCCACCGGGGCAGCCGCCGGCCCCCGGCCGGGGTGCGGTCGCTGCACGGCGACCGCACCGCACCCGACGGCCTCGCCGCGCTCGCGGACGGCACCGAGTGGGACGCGGTCGTGGACACCTGGTCGGCCGCGCCCCGGGCGGTGCGCGCGACGGCACGGCTGCTGCGGGGCCGGGCCGGACGGTATACGTACGTGTCGAGCTGCTCGGTGTACGACTGGCCGCCCCCGGCCGGGTACACCGAGGACACGCCCCTGGTGACGGGGGCCGCGGCGGACGCGGAGGCGACCGGGTACGCGCGGGACAAACGGGGCGGTGAGCTGGCCGCCGTGGAGTCCTTCGGCGCGGACGGCTCGGTGTTGGTGCGGGCCGGGCTGATCCTCGGTCCGCACGAGAACGTCGGCCGGCTGCCCTGGTGGCTGAGCCGGATGGCCCGGGGCGGGCCGGTGCTGGCACCCGGCCCGCGCGATCTGCCCGTGCAGTTCGTGGACGCCCGCGACCTCGCCGAGTGGGCCCTCGGGGCGGTGGAGCAGGGCCTGTCCGGGCCGTACAACCTGGTGAGCCCGCCGGGGCACGCCACGATGGGCGACCTGCTGGAGGCGTGCCGCCGCAGCACCGGCTCGGAGGCGGAGCTGCGGTGGACCGACGCGGAGACGGTCCTGGCGGCCGGGATCGAACCGTGGACGCAGCTGCCGGTGTGGGTGCCGGCGGACAGCGAGTCGCACGGCGCCGTGCACGGGCTGGACGTGTCGCGGGCCGTGGCGACCGGGCTGCGGTGCCGGCCGGTGGCGCAGACGGTGGCCGACACGTGGAGGTGGCTGCGGGGCCTTGACGGTGCGGCGCCGGTACGGCCGGGCATCGGGCTCGACCCCGCTGTCGAGGCGCGGGTACTCGGGACCCCGCCGACCGGTCGCGACTGATCCGCGGACCGGCGGGGGTTGACCGCGCAGTTCCCCGCGCCCCTGACGGGGCGCTACCGGTTGACGCCTCCCCAGGGGCGCGAGGAACTGCGCGACCAGCCACAACAACGCCACAGACGACGAACGACACGTCACGACACTCCCGGAAGACCACCCCCCCGACACGGGGCTACGCGCAGCACCCCCCCAGGGGCGCGAGGAACTGCGCGACCAGCCACGACGACGCCACAGACGGCGAACGACACGTCACAGCACTCCCGGAAGACCACCCCCCGACACGGGGCTACGGGCAGTGTCCCCCCAGGGGCGCGGGGAACTGCGCGGGCGGCCACGACGGCGCCGCGGTTGGGGCGCGACGTGTCGCGGCGCTCGCGGGGTGTATCCAGCACCACCCCCTGACATGGGGCTTCGGGCCAGTGACCCGGGTGCGGGAGGTTCGGGAGACTGGTCGCATGACGACGAACACAGACAGCGGGGGCTTCCGTGCGAGGGCTCGGGAGGTGCTGCTCGCCGCCGTGCGCGGACTCGTGCTGGCGTTGGTGATCCTGCCGGTCTCGGTGCTCTGCTTCGCGCTGACCGCGGTCTCGGTCGCACTGATCCCGATCGGGGTCGGGATCGTCACGACACCGTGGATCCTGGGCGGGGTGCGGGACGTGGCCGACGTGCGGCGGCGGCTCGCCTACGAGTGGTGCGGGGTGCGGATCCGGTCGGCCTACCGGACGCTCCCGGCGGACGCCAACCCGTGGGCGAGGACCTTCGGGATGCTGCGGGACCCGCAGGTCGGGCGGGACGTGCTGTGGCTGTTGGTCGACATGACGGCCGGGTTCGTGACCGCGCTGCTGCCGGCGGTGCTGCTGCTCTATCCGTTCGAGGGGTTCGCGGTGGCCGCCGGGCTGTGGCGGGTGCTCACCCTCGACGGCACCTACTGGTACGGCTTCGTACCGGTCACCGACCAGGCCACCGCGTTCGGCGCCGCGGCCACCGCCGCCGTGCTGCTGGTCGGCGCCTGGTACCTGTGCCCGCGGCTGCTGACCGCCCACTTCCGCCTCACCCGCGCCGTCCTCGACCCCGGGGAGGGCGAACTCGTCGAGCGGGTACGGGTGCTGACCGAGACCCGGAAGGACGCGGTGGACGCCTCGGCGGCCGAGCTGCGCCGGATCGAGCGGGACCTGCACGACGGGGCGCAGGCCCGGCTGGTCGCCATGGGCATGGACCTCGGGACGATCGAACTGCTCCTGGACAAGGACCCGGCGAAGGCGAAGGAGTTGCTCGCGCAGACCCGGCAGGCGTCCGTGGAGGCGCTGGGCGAGCTGCGGGACCTGGTCCGGGGCATCCATCCGCCGGTGCTGGCCGAGCGCGGGCTCGGGGACGCCGTACGGGCGCTCGCGCTGCGGCTGCCGGTGCCGACCGAGGTGGCGGTGGAACTGCCGGGCCGGGCGGACGCGCCGGTGGAGTCGGCCGCGTACTTCGCGGTGAGCGAGGTGCTGACCAACGCGGTCAAGCACTCCGGGGCCGACCGGATCTGGGTCGACGTGCACCACGTGCCGGACGGCGGCGGCATGCTGCGGATCTCGGTCACGGACCACGGCCGGGGCGGCGCGGTGGTCGGGGCCGGGTCGGGGCTGGCCGGGGTGGAGCGGCGGCTGGGTACATTCGACGGCGTCCTGGCCGTCAGCAGCCCCGCGGGCGGTCCCACCATGGTCACGATGGAGATTCCGTGCGCGTTGTCCTAGCCGAGGACCTGTTCCTGCTCCGCGACGGGCTGGTCCGGCTGCTGGAGGCCTACGGCTTCGAGATCGCGGCCGCCGTCGAGTCCGGTCCCGAACTGGACCGTGCGCTCGCCGAGTTGAGGCCGGACGTGGCCGTGGTCGATGTCCGGCTGCCGCCCACCCACACCGACGAGGGGCTGCAGTGCGCGCTCCGGGCGCGGCGGGACCGGCCGGGGCTGCCGGTACTGGTGCTCTCCCAGCACGTGGAGCAGTTGTACGCCCGCGAGCTGCTGGCCGACGGCAGCGGCGCGGTGGGGTACCTGCTGAAGGACCGGGTCTTCGACGCGGAGCAGTTCGTGGACGCCGTACGGCGGGTCGCGGCGGGCGGTACGGCCATGGACCCGCAGGTGATCCAGCAGCTGCTGTCCCGGCGGGCCGACGACCGGCCGCTGGGGGGCTTGACACCGCGGGAGCTGGAGGTGCTGGAGCTGATGGCGCAGGGCAGGTCGAACGCGGCGATCGCCGGGCAGCTCGTCGTCACGGAACGGGCCATCGCGAAGCACACCTCCAACATCTTCACCAAACTGGGACTTGAGGTGTCGGACGATGACAATCGGCGCGTCCTCGCGGTGCTGGCGTACCTGGACCGCGATCGCTGATTTTCCAGAAACCGCCCTGCTCAAACGGCAGTTGTGCCCCAAGTGCGTAACAAATCTCTGATGAATTTGTGAGACGCCTGAACACGCCTGGGACGGGCTGCGTATGAAAGGACGCCGCTTCACTCCTGTCGGGCGCCTCGATGCCGCCCCGCAAGGAAGGTCTGAGGAGTTCCATGGGACGCAACATACGCAAACGCCGTTCGCCGCTGACCGTCAAGGTCGTAGCCGCATCGGCGGCTGTCGCACTCGGCGGGGGCGGGCTGCTCTATGCGCAGATGAACGCTTCGGCTCACGAGTCGAACAACTCGGCGCAGAACTACACCAAGGCCGCCTCCGCGACGGTGGCCACCATCTCCTGCCCGGACGTCGGCCAGAAGCTGACGAACGTGCCCGCGAACGCGAAGATGGGGGTGGCGAGGGAGCTGGCGAACCTCGACAAGCAGATCACCGAGGCCTACTCCCGGCTCGCCTCCACCCGGCAGGCACAGGCGAACGACGCCAACTTCGTGCAGAACGCGATCATCGGCCCCCTGAAGGAGAAGCGGGCGGCCACGATCGACCGGATCCGGATCGACATCACGCGGGTCGGCGGTCAGTTCAACAGCGCGCTGTCGCAGCTCGCCGCCTGCACCACGCAGGCCGCCAACCAGACCACCGCCGGGCAGGGCAACAACAACGGCGGTCAGAACAACAACGGCGGCCAGAACAACAACGGTGGCCAGAACAACAACGGGAACAACGGCCAGGCCAGCGCCGCCCCGAGTGCCAGCGCCAGCACTCCGGTCGACGTCGGCGCCGGCGGGCAGGCCGGCAACGGCCCGTCCGCGGCCGACTTCGTGGACATCACGAAGGTCGCGCCGAACGTCCTGGCCAAGCCGCAGAACACCGGCCAGGCCTCGACGGGTTCCTTCACCACCCGCTGCGGTACCAACCAGAACAAGAACCACAACACCGACAACGTCATCGTGGCGCCCGGCGTGACCAACGGCGCGCACCACGAGCACGACTACGTCGGCAACCAGAAGGTCAACGCGCTCTCGACGAACGACTCGCTGCTGGCCGCCCCCTCCAGCTGCCAGAACCAGAGTGACCTCTCGGCGTACTACTGGCCGGTCGTGCGTGAGCAGGACGGCTCGCAGGAGTTCGACGCGAACGCGCTCGGCGGTGGCAAGGAAGGCAACGTCGGCAAGATCATCACGCCTGCCCAGGCGCAGATCAAGTACGTCGGCAGCCCGGCCAGCAAGGTCGTCGCGATGCCCCAGTTCCTGCGCATCATCACCGGTGACGCCAAGACCACGACCAACGGTCTGGCCAACGCCAACGCGCACTGGAGCTGCACCGGCTTCGAGAACAAGGTCCAGCTGACCCAGCAGTACCCGATCTGCCCGCGGGGCAGCCAGGTGGTGCGGACGTTCGCCTTCCAGAGCTGCTGGGACGGCGTGAACATCGACAGCGCCAACCACCGTACGCACGTGGCCTTCGCCGACCCCGCGAGCGGTGTCTGCCCGAACGGCTTCAAGGCGATCCCGCAGCTGACCATGCGCCTGGTGTACAACCTGGCCCAGCCGAGCATCGTGAACGGCCAGGTCAAGAACGCCTACGCGGTGGACGGCTTCCCGGAGCAGCTGCACAAGGCCGCGACCGACCACGACGACTTCATCAGCGTCACCAAGAACAACCTGGCGGCGAAGATCGCCAACTGCGTCAACAGCGGCCGCAAGTGCCAGTGAGCGGTGGCTAGCCGGCAACGCCGGTGACACGGAGCGGGCGGTGGGAGAATCCCACCGCCCGCTCTCGTGTGTACCGCCGGGGACGCGGCCCTCAGCTGGTGTGCTTGCTGTGGTCGACGCCGATCTCCTCCCAGCCGCCCAGCGTGGTCTGCAGCGCCTTGACGAGCTTGTCGGTGCCGACGGCGACCCACTTGCGGCCGACGAGGTAGAAACCGCCGTAGTCCTTCGCGTCGTTGATCCACTCGCGCTGGCCGCGGTCGGTGGCGAAGGTGGCGAAGACGAACTTGCCGGCGGACACCTTGCAGATCGCCTGGCGGACCTCGTCGGAGTCGATCTGCATGTCCGGGGTGCACTTCACCTTGGCGGCCAGGCTCTCCAGGCTGCCGGTGGCCGTCACCGGGATGCTGGTCTCCGCCTTGCCGTCTCCGGATCCACAGCCCGCCAGCGCCAGTACGGCCACGGCGCCGGCCACGGCGAGCATCGGTCGGGTCGTCCTCATCTGTTCCTCCGGTCGCGTTGCCGGCCCCGGGTGCCTTCAGGGGCCCGTCCCCTTCGATACGGCTGTGGGCCGCGAACCACTCACATCGGCCCGCATCGGCCGTCGTCGTCGCGGACACCGCAGTGTCACCCGGGTGGCGGTGACCAACCAACCGTTCGCTCGTTCTCCAGGACGTGCAGCCACAGGATGTAGCCCAGCGTCACGCAGCCGCCTCGGCCGGAGCCCCGCATCCGGCCGTCGATGTCGAGCAGGCCGAGGCCGCGCTCGTCGAGCACTACCCACGGCTGGTCCGGCTCGCCTACCTGGTGCTGCCACCGGGGCTCGCGCGCGGCCGCCGCGTCCTGACCGCGCACGCCCTGGTCCAGCGGGCGCTCCCCCGGGGCCGCAAGCAGCTCCCGGTGGTCCCGGCCCAGTCGAACGGGCGGCAGAACGACCCCGGGTACTCCCTGGTCCGCCTCGAAGTGGTGCGTACGGCACTGGACGCGGGCCGGCCGCTCCGGCTCACCGCCTGGCCGAGGCGCGCCCAGCTGCCGCCGCTGCTCCCCCAGGTGTGGGGCCTGAGGCTCTTCCCGCGCTCCGGCGGCGCCGACGAACTCGCCCTGGACCAGCGGCTCGCCACCCTCTCCGGCCCGGCCCGCGCCGCCTACGCGCTGCGCGGCCTCGAACAGCTCCCCGACGGCGACGTGCGCGGACTCCTGCGCGCGGCAGGCGTCGAGCACCCGGACGGCGCGCTCGCCGAGGCGAACGGCGTCCCGGCCGAGTACCCGCTGCTCGCCTCCCCCGAGTTCGACCCCTCCTCGCTGCAGGCCCGGCCCACCGACCTGATGCGCCGCCGCCGGCACACCAAGGCCGCGCTCGCCGCCGCTGCCGCCCTCGCGGTGTGCGGGGCACTGGTCGCGCTGCCGGGCGGCGGGTGGGGCGCCGACGGCGCTGCCGCCCCGGTGTACGCGCAGAACCCGGCCGCCCAGGCCGCCCTCGACCCGGGCCGGCTGACGAAGATCCCGGCCACCGCCTGGAAGACCGCCGCGCGCACCGACTTCTCGGTCTGGCCGGCCCGCGGCGCCCTCACCGGCGACACCGCGCTGCTGCGCCGCGCCCTCGCCGTCTGGGCCCGCCCCGGCGACACCGTCCGGGTCTCGGCGACCCCCGGCACCCAGACCGGCGGCCCGGCCGGACCGCCGCAGCTGCTCTACGCGGGCGTGGTGGACAGCGCCCGGGTGGTGATCTTCTACGACGGACTGCGGATCGCCCGCTACGCCGAGCCGAAGGACGGCGCCCAGGGCGCGGCCCTGGACTTCGCCCGTGCCGACGGCGCGACCGGCGCGGAGGCGAGCGCCCTGGTGCTGGGCCGCTCCGACGGCAACGTCCGCTACCTGACCGCGCCCTGGGTGACCAGGGCGGCCGAGCGGGACCTGACGAAGCCGGACGGCACGGCGCTGGACCTCGGGCTGACCGACGGGGTGACCGGGCCGCTGGCCAGCCCCGCGCTGCAGCAGGGGGCGTGCACGTCCTGGAACGTGCTCCAGCTGACCGACGCGCAGGGTGTGCACGTCTCGACCGACCTGGGCGAGCTGATGCCGGCCCGGCTCACCGCGGGGCGGCCCGGCGAGACCGGCGAGGTCTCCGGGGCGGCGGCGCTGCGCGTCTGGGCGCCGTTCGCCTGCTCGCTGGCGGCGGAGCGGTCGGCCGGGGTACGCGGTGTCAACGCGTGGGCGTTCGCCGAGCAGGAGCTGCCGGACGCCGGTGGCAGCGGGTCGTGGGTGTGCACGCGCGCCGAGACCTGGCGGGGCGACGGGACGATGTCGCTGGCCCAGTTCCGGACGCCGGGCAGCCGATACGGGGCGGTCGCGGCCAGGGGCGCCGACGTGACGGCCTGCGGTCCGCGCGATCCGCACGTGCTGGCCGGGGTGTTGTGGAAGTCCGGGGGCGGCCAGTGGTACCTGCTGGCGGCGGGCGGCCGCGACACCGCGTCGGTCCGGGCCACCGGCGGGGTGACGGCGTCGGCGCAGGGAACCCAACTGGTGGCCAAGGCGAAGCAGGGGGCGCAGGCGGAGCTGTCGGGGACGCTGGAGGACGGGGGCACGATCAGCGGGCTGCGGTGAGCGGCGCCCCACCGCAGACTCTTGCTGACGTTCGTGTAAACAAGGCGGGTCAGGGGTCTTCTCAGGCCATCTACCCGTCAGTACATTGACGCCATGTCCAACAAGCAGCCGCAGCCGGTGCCGTCCGAGCACATCGCGCTCAAGGCCCGCAACGTGTCCTTCGCCTGGGAGGACACCCCCCTGCACTGGGTGCCAGGCGATCCCTTCGCGACGCACACCATCAACGTGCTGCACCTGCTGTTGCCCGCCGGCGAGCGCTGGTTCGTGCACGTCTACAAGCAGGTGCTGCCGCTCATCCGGGACGAGCGGCTGCGCGCGGACGTCGTCGGGTTCATCGGGCAGGAGGCGATGCACTCCCAGGCCCATGACGAGGTGCTGCCCCACCTCAGGGAACAGGGGCTCGACCCGACGCCGTACACCGCGCAGGTCGACTGGTTCTTCGAGAAGCTGCTCGGCGACCGCACGCTGCCCCCCGGGAGGGCCAGGCGCTGGTGGCTGCTCGAACGGGTCGCGCTGATCGCGGCCATCGAGCACTACACCGCCTTCCTCGGCGACTGGGTGCTCAACGCCGGGGAGCTGGACCGGCGCGGCGCCGACCCGATGATGCTGGACCTGCTGCGCTGGCACGGCGCCGAGGAGGTCGAGCACCGCTCGGTCGCCTTCGACCTGTTCCTGCACCTCGACGGCGGCTACCGGCGCCGGGTGCGGACCTGGGCCACGGCGTTCACGGCGATCGTGTTCCTGTGGCAGCGCGGCGCCCGCTTCTTCATGGCGAACGACCCGACGCTCGACGAAGGCCGGGCCCGGTTCAGGGACTTCCACCTCGCCGGCCGACGCGGCACGCTGCCCGCCACCGGCGACATGCTGAAGTCGATCCCGCGCTATCTGAGCCGCACCTACCACCCCTCCCAGGAGGGCTCCACCGAGCAGGCCGTCGCCTACCTGGCCTCCTCCCCCGCCGCCCGCGCCGCCGAACAGGAGGGCAGGTGATGACGCCGAGGCTGCGGACCGTCGTCGCCGCCGCGGGCGCGGCACTGCTCGTCAGGCGGGCCGTGCGCCGCCGCATCGAGGCCTCCCCGCTGTGGCCGATGCCGGCCCTGGACCCGCCGACCTCCGGGCGGCCGCGCTCCCGGACGCTGCGGCTCCTGGTCGCCTCGCACCAGAAGGCCGCCGACGGGGTCGTCCGGCTCCGTCTCGAGGGCGCGCGGCTGCCCGCCTGGCAGCCCGGCGCCCATCTCGACGTGGTGCTGCCGTCCGGTCTGGTCCGGCAGTACTCGCTGTGCGGGGACCCCGCCGACACCTCGTCGTACACGATCGCCGCCCGGCTGGTCGCGGACGGGCGGGGCGGCTCCCGGGAGGTCCACGAGCAGGTCGTGGAGGGCATGGAGCTGGAGGTGCGCGGGCCGCGCAACCGTTTCCCGCTCGTCGAGGCCGCCTCGTACGTGTTCGTGGCCGGGGGCATCGGCATCACGCCGATCCTGTCGATGCTGCGGGCGGTTCCGGACGGGGTGGCGTGGCGGCTGCTGTACTGCGGGCGGACCCGGGGGTCCATGCCGTTCCTGGACGAGCTCGCCGGGGACGAGCGGGTCACGGTCGTGGCGGAGGACGAGGACGGCCGCCCGGACCTCGACGCGCTGGCCGTCCCGGAGGGCGCGGCGGTGTACTGCTGCGGTCCGGAGGGGCTCATGGCGGCGATGGAGGAGCGCTTCCCGGCGGTCCGCCTCGAACGTTTCACGCCGCGCTCCGACACCGGCGGCGATCAGGCCTTCGCACTCGAACTCCGGCGCAGCGGACGGACGCTGACGGTCCCCGCCGACTCGTCCGTGCTGGCCGCGGTACGTGCGGAGCTGCCGGACACGCCGTACTCCTGCGCACAGGGGTTCTGCGGGACCTGCCGGCAGCGCGTGCTGGAAGGGGAGGTGGAGCACCGGGACGAATTCCTCACGGACACGGAGCGTGCCGACTCGATGCTCATCTGTGTGTCGCGGGCCCGAAGTGGGAGACTTGTGCTGGATCTGTGAACACCCGTGAAGGACCGGATCCGTGGGAGGCCGGATCCGATCGGTAAGGTGTTCGCATGACAACCGGGGTACGTCGCAGGATGGGAGTCGAGGAGCGGCGGCAGCAGTTGATCGGCGTCGCCCTCGAACTGTTCAGCCGTCGCTCGCCCGACGAGGTCTCCATCGACGAGATAGCCTCGGCCGCGGGCATCTCGCGGCCGCTGGTCTACCACTACTTCCCCGGCAAACTCAGCCTGTACGAAGCCGCGTTGAAGCGGGCCTCGGAGGATCTCGCGGGCCGCTTCCACGAGCCGCACGAGGGCCCGCTCGGGGCGAGGCTGCTGCGCGTGATGCGGCGCTTCTTCGACTTCGTCGACGAACACGGGCCCGGCTTCGCCGCGTTGATGCGTGGCGGCCCCGCGGTCGGTTCCTCGGCGACCAACGCCCTCATCGACTCGGTGCGGCAGGCCGCCTACGAGCAGATCCTCTCCCACCTCGACATCGCCGAGGCGCCGGCCCGTCTGGAGCTGGTCATCCGCTCCTGGATCTCGCTCGCCGAGTCGACGGCCCTGATCTGGCTGGACGGACGGCGCATCCCCCGGGGCGAGTTGGAGATCCAGCTCGTCCACGATTTCGCTGCGCTGACGGCGGTGAGCGCGGCGTACGACGAGGAGATGACGGCGTTGGTGAAGCGGATGGTCCAGGACGAGCCGACCGACGGCCCCTTCGCCGACCTGGCCGCCCGCCTCATCGCCCTGGCGGGCTAGCCCGGCCCGGGGCACCCGGGGCCGTCGGACGGCTGCGGCACCGCGGGGCTGGTCGCGCAGTTCCCCGCGCCCCCTTGGGGCACTGTCGGGCCGGCGCGAGGATCCGCCCCTCTGACGGAGCGCCGGGTGCCGGCGGGCGGGTGCAGCACCGCCGTGGCTGGCCGCGCAGTTCCCCGCGCCCCCTTGGGGCACTGTCGGGCCGGCGCGAGGATCCGCCCCCCTGACGGAGCGCCGGGTGCCGGCGGGCGGGTGCAGCACCGCCGTGGCTGGCCGCGCAGTTCCCCGCGCCCCTGACGGGGCGTTGCCCGACCGCCGCGAAAGGGCCGTGCC
>NZ_JBFBJI010000051.1:0-10058 GCF_040702065.1 Streptomyces sp. NPDC086777
GCAGTTCCCCGCGCCCCTAGAAGCAGGTCGCCGCGGTGAGCGCCCCTTCAGGGGCGCGGGAAACTGCGCGACCAGCCCCCCACGGACCCGCGCCCGGCCACCGGCCGAGCCGGCCGTCAGGTCATCCAGCGGTCGGGGCGCGCCGCCCGGCGTCCCGTGCGGGAGCGCTCGGCCTGTTCCCGCAGCAGCACCTCGGCCTCGTCCGCTGCCCGTAGACGGGCCGTGACGGTCTTGTCGGCCCCCGTGTCCACATGAACATCCGCGAGCCCCCACAGCCGCTTCCAGGGCCCCTGGGTCAGCCGTACGCTCTGGACCTTGGCGTGCGGGACGAGCGACAGCTTCCGGCGCAGCAGCCCGTGCCGCGCCGCGAACACCGTGTCCGTGACCGCGAGCCCGTACCCGCGCCACCACAGCGGCACGCACCACCGGGCCCGCCCCGGTGGCCGCGGCAGCCCACTCGGCACGGTCACACCGGGCAGCACGCGCGCGACGACCGACTCGGCGACCGCGCGCGGTGCGACCGGGACCAGCACCGAGTTCGCCGAGCCGGCCACGTCCAGCTCGACCCGCACCCAGCGCAGCGGCCGCCACATCAGCGGCTCCACGATCCGCACGGTCTGCACCCGCCCCGGCGGCACCGTCTCGTGCGTGCGGTCGAGGAGCCCGTGGTCGATGCGCAGCCCGTCCGGGGACTCGCCGACCGTCCAGTCGTACTCCCCGACGAACCGCCCCACGCTGGTCGTGGCCGCCGCGCCGAGCAGGGGCACGGCGGTCGCGAGCACCGTCCACACGCTGTGGGTGGCCAGCCAGAGGAGCGGCGGGGCCACCAGGGCGGCGGCCAGGGAGCCCCAGGTGGCGCCCGTCAGCACGATCGAGAGCGCGAGCTTCGCCGGGGGCACCCGCATCAGTTCGTGCGCCGGCGCCTCGCCGACCTCGCGTGCCGTCTCCGGCGCGAACCCGGCGGCGCGCGCGAGCAGCTCCGCGCGGAGCGCACGCGCCTCGCCCTGGCCGAGAAAGGCGAGTTCGTCCTTCTTGTCGGTGCCGACGACGTCTATCCGCAGCTTGGCGACGCCCGCCACGCGCGCGAGGAGGGGCTGGGTGACGTCGACCGCCTGGATCCGCTCCAGCCGGATGTGCGCGGTGCGCCGGAACAACAGGCCGGTGCGTATGCGCAGTTCGCTGTCGGTCACCGAGAAGTAGGTGAACCACCAGGTGAGGAAGCCGTACAGGGCGCCCGCCGTGACCAGGGCGGCGAGTCCGCCCAGCACCATGGTCGTGGTCAGCTTCGTCAGCTGCTCCTGCGCCTGGTTCGGGTCGTGCACCGCCCAGCCGGTGAGCACCGCGACCGGCGCCCACGCCCGCCGGAACGGCGTCACCGGGTGCAGCCGTCGCTCGCCGGCGGCCTTGCCCGCGCGTATGGCGCCCTCGACGCCCGGCGCCGTCACAGTCCCGCCGATCGGGCCTCGCCGAGCTCGGTGAGCCGGTCGCGCAGCCGTTCCGCCTCGGCCGGGTCCAGGCCGGGGATCGTCGCGTCGGTGGCCGCGGCCGCCGTGTGCAGCTGCACGGTGGCGAGCCCGAAGTGCCGTTCGACGGGCCCCGAGGTCACCTCCACCAGTTGCATCCGCCCGTAGGGCACCACGGTCTCCTCGCGCCACAGCACCCCGCGGGTGATCAGCAGGTCGTCGGCGCGCTCGGCGTACCGCCAGGAGCGCCAGTTGCGGCCCAGCAGCACCCAGCCCCAGGCCAGCGCGGCCAGCGGCAGCAGCGCGAAGGCCGCCCACACCGGGCCCGCGAGCAGGCCCGGCAGCAGTCCCAGAGCCAGGGCGAGCAGCCCCAGCCACACCACCAGCAGCAGCCGGCGCATCCGCAGCAGGCCGGGCGGCAGCCCCGTCCAGGCCGGATCGGTCCCCGTGGTCTCGGCGCCGGCGGCGCTCCCCGTCTCCATGAGGCCAGCGTACGTAGGGGAGACTGGGTCCATGACGCCTACGACGGAGACCACGGTCGGGATCGGCGGCGCCGCCGAGAGCACCGACATGGTGCTCAACATCGGCCCCCAGCACCCCTCCACGCACGGCGTGCTGCGGCTGCGGCTGGTGCTGGACGGCGAGCGGATCGTCTCCGCGGAGCCGGTGATCGGCTACATGCACCGGGGCGCGGAGAAGCTCTTCGAGGCCCGCGACTACCGGCAGATCATCATGCTGGCCAACCGCCACGACTGGCTGTCGGCCTTCTCGAACGAGCTGGGCGTGGTCCTCGCCGTCGAGCGCATGCTCGGCATGGAGGTGCCGGTCCGCGCGGTGTGGACCCGCACCCTGCTCGCCGAGCTGAACCGGGTCCTCAACCACCTGATGTTCCTCGGTTCCTATCCGCTGGAGCTGGGCGGCATCACGCCGGTCTTCTACGCGTTCCGCGAGCGCGAGGAGCTGCAGAACGTCATGGAGGAGGTCTCCGGCGGGCGTATGCACTACATGTTCAACCGCGTCGGCGGCCTCAAGGAGGACCTGCCGGCCGGCTGGACCGCACGCGCGCGTGGCACCGTGGCCGCCGTGCGCTCCCGCATGGACGTCTTCGACGACCTGGTCCTCGGCAACGAGATCTTCCGCGGCCGCACCCGGGGCGTGGGTGCCCTCGCGCCGGAGGCCGTGCACGCGTACGGCGTGAGCGGGCCCATCGCGCGCGCCTCGGGCGTCGACTTCGACCTGCGCCGCGACGAGCCCTACCTGGCCTACGGCGAGCTCCAGGACACCCTGAAGGTCGTCACCCGGTCCGAGGGCGACTGCCTGGCCCGCTTCGAGTGCCTCCTGGAGCAGACCCACAACGCCCTCGACCTGGCCGACGCGTGCCTGGACCGGCTCGCCGACCTGCCGCCGGGACCGATCAACCAGCGGCTCCCCAAGGTCCTCAAGGCACCCGAGGGCCACACCTACGCCTGGACCGAGAACCCGCTCGGCATCAACGGCTACTACCTCGTCAGCAAGGGCGAGAAGACCCCGTACCGGCTGAAGCTGCGCTCGGCGTCCTACAACAACATCCAGGCCCTGACCGAGCTGCTGCCGGGGACGCTGGTGGCGGACATGGTCGCGATCCTCGGGTCGCTGTTCTTCGTGGTGGGGGACATCGACAAGTAGGGGCGGGCCGGGCGCGCCGCGCGCTAGAGGAGCGCGTCCCCGATGCCCACCGGCTGGAGCAGCCAGAGGAAGTCGCCCAGGCCGCCGGACGCGGTGAGCTCGGCCGCCTCGCCCGCGGTCGCGAGGGCGCGCACGTATGCGGCGGGGTTCGTGGAGGCGAGGGTGAGCGGGGGGCGGCCGCCGACCAGACCGAGGGCGCGCAGGGCGTCGCGTTGCGTGCACAGGAGCGCTTCGGGCAGCCTGAGCGCCGGGTCGAGCGCCGTGCACGCGTCCAGCGCCACATGAGCCGTGATGTCGCACGCCCCGTCCGGCACGGGGGCCGTCGCGCGGCCCTCGCGGAAGCCGGTGAGCGTCCCGAACGGCGGGCGCCTGTCCACGGTGTGCGCGTAGTCCACGGCCACGGCGAGGCCCCGCTGGAGGCTGGTGACGGCGGACGCCCATGCCTGGTCCCGGGGCAGCCCGATCTCCGCGCGCAGTCCCGGTTCGGCACCCAGCGGCCACCACCGCGCGAGCCACTGCGCGTCCGCGCCCGACACGCGCTCGCCGAGCAGCTCGGTGCCGTCCCGCCGGACGTGCACCAGCCGGGGCACCCCGGCCGGGTCCACCTCGGCCACCTCGACCGGCACGTTGTCCAGCCACTCGTTGGCGAAGAGCAGGCCCCGGACGGTGCGCGGGATCTCGGTCAGCCAGGTGACCCGGTCGGGCAGGCCCGGCGGGCGGTCGGCGAGGTCGACGGCGTACGCACGCGTGCGTGCCGCCACGCCCGCGGGCAGGGCCGCGAGGACGCCGGTGACCAGTTCGCCGTGGCCGGCGCCCATGTCCACGAAGTCCAGCGTCTCGGGGCCGTCCAGGGCCTCGTCGACCCGGCACAGCAGTTCGGCCACTGCCTCGGCGAACAGCCGTGAGGCGTGCACCGACGTGCGGAAGTGCCCGGCCGGGCCCTCCGGGCGGCGGTAGAAGCCGCCGGGGCCGTACAGGGCCGCCTCGGTGGCCGCACGCCAGCCCCGGGCGTCGTCGGCCGTCTCACGCGTCGCCTCATCCGTCACCGGGCCAGACTAGGCGCACAGGTGATCACCTTCTCCACCTTGCGGAGTACGCGTGCGGAACAGGGATCGGCCCTCCGGTTGACCCCTGCACCTATCACGCTTCCCTACTCTGGGTTACGTGCAGCGCCTCTATGACTTCCTCCGCAGGCACCCGACATGGGTCGACAGCTTCTGGGCCGTCGTCCTGCTCGGGATCTCCAGCGCGAGCATCTGGAAGCTCGGCGAGGCTCAGACGCACCACGGATCCAGGGCCGCCATGCTGGCCGTGTCCGTCGTGATGGGCGTCGTCGTCGCGCTGCGCCGCCGGTTCCCCGAGCCGATGCTGGTGCTGGCCGCGGCCACCGGCCTGGCCCAGCTGGTGCTGGACGTGGAGACCACCGTCGCCAACTTCGCCATGCTGGTGATCGTGTGCACGAACGCCGCCGTCGGCGCCCGCTGGGCGTCCCGGTTCGGCCTCTACGCCGGGCTGTGCGCCGCGCCCCTGGCGCAGATCCGGTGGCCGCAGGTCGAGGCGAGCTTCCCGGGGCGCGTCGCGATCGTGCTGTTCCAGACGGTGCCGTTCGTGCTCGCCTGGGTGCTCGGCGACTCCATGCGCACCCGCCGCGCCTACTTCGCGCAGCTGGAGGAGCGTGCCGCCCGGCTGGAGAAGGAGCGCGAGGCGCAGGCCAAGGTCGCGGTCGCCGCCGAGCGGGCCCGGATCGCCCGCGAGCTGCACGACGTGGTGGCGCACAACGTCTCGGTGATGGTGGTCCAGGCCGACGGCGCCGCCTACGTCCTCGACGCCGCCCCCGACCAGGCGAAGAAGGCCCTGGAGACGATCTCCTCCACCGGCCGCCAGGCCCTCGCCGAGATGCGCCGCCTGCTGGGCGTACTGCGCACCGGCGAGCACAAGGAGGTCGGCGAGTACGTCCCGCAGCCCGACGTCGAGCAGATCGACGACCTCGTCGAGCAGTGCCGCACCTCCGGCCTGCCCGTCGACTTCAAGGTCGAGGGCACGCCGCGCCCGCTGCCCAGCGGTGTCGAGCTCACGGCGTACCGGATCGTGCAGGAGGCGCTGACCAACACCCGCAAGCACGGGGGGCCCAACGCGGGCGCCAGCGTGCGGCTGGTCTACTTCGACGACGGACTCGGCCTGCTGGTCGAGGACGACGGCAAGGGCGCCCCGCACGAGATGTACGAGGAGGGCGGCGCCGACGGCCAGGGGCACGGCCTGATCGGCATGCGCGAACGCGTCGGCATGGTGGGCGGCACCCTCGACGCGGGCCCCCGCCCTGGCGGAGGATTCCGCATCAGTGCCCTGCTGCCGCTCAAACCGGCGCATTGACGCCGACGCACGCCCTCGGTTGACACCTGTCACGCCCTCAGGTCGAGCGGCCGGACAAGAACGAAGACAAGCAACGGAAGAGGACCCGATGACGATCCGCGTGATGCTCGTCGACGACCAGGTGCTGCTGCGCACCGGGTTCCGGATGGTGCTCGCCGCCCAGCCGGACATGGAGGTCGTCGCGGAGGCGGGCGACGGCGTCGAGGCCCTCCAGGTGCTGGCGTCGACCGCCGTGGACGTCGTCCTGATGGACGTGCGCATGCCCAAGCTGGACGGCGTGGAGGCCACCCGCCGCATCTGTGAGCAGCCCGACGCGCCCAAGGTGCTCATCCTGACCACCTTCGACCTCGACGAGTACGCCTTCTCGGGGCTGAAGGCCGGCGCCTCCGGCTTCATGCTCAAGGACGTGCCCCCGGGCGAACTGCTGGCCGCCATCCGTTCCGTGCACAGCGGCGACGCGGTCGTCGCGCCCTCCACCACCCGGCGCCTCCTCGACCGTTTCGCGCCGATGCTGCCCTCCGCCGGCCGGGAGCCCCGGCACCAGGAACTGGAACGGCTCACCGAGCGCGAACGCGAGGTGATGGTGCTGGTCGCGCAGGGCCTGTCCAACGGCGAGATCGCGAGCCGGCTGGTGCTGTCCGAGGCCACCGTCAAGACCCACGTGGGCCGCATCCTGACCAAGCTCGGCCTCCGCGACCGCGTGCAGGTGGTCGTGCTGGCCTACGAGACGGGGCTGGTGCGGGCGGGCGGCGGACACGGCTAGGGTCTGCTGCGAAAGTGGATCTTGATCGTTGATGATCACATCCTGTGGAACGCGGGGACCTGACGAACGGACAGTGGACCCGGCTGGAGCCTCTGCTGCCGACGGGCATCAAGCCGGGTCGGCCGCAGGTGTGGACGCGGCGGCAGCTGACAGACGGCATACGGTGGCGGACCCGGACCGGTGCGCCGTGGCGGGACGTGCCCGAACGTTGTGGGCCGTGGGACCGGGTCCATGACCTGTTCCGGCGCCGGCAGCGGGACGGCACCTGGGCGAGGATCCTCACCCGGCTCCAGGCCGAGGCGGACGCGAAGGGCCTGATCACCTGGGATGTGAACGTCGACTCCACCGTCTGCCGGGCCCACCAGCACGCCGCCGGTGCGGCGAAAAGGGGGACCTCCAGAAGGAGCCACCCGGCGGGATCTTCGTCGAGCCGGCCGACCACGGCCTTGGACGGGTCCTGGCAGGGGCCGGGCGCTTGCGCGGCCTGCCGAGCCCCAGCCTCGGCACCCGGATGGCTTCCAGGACCGCTTCGAACTGCGGGGAGTCGCCCCGCTGCCCAGCCGTGATCACGACGGACAAGGGCTTTTGCCCCCGCTCGACCGCGAGGTGGATTTTGCTGCCTGTACATGGAGCCTTTTCCACCGCCCCGCCACCCGTCACGACGTGGGCACAGTCCTCGCGACCGGCGAGGCGTTCAGCCGATCCGGACACCACAAGGTGGGCACGAAACCGCGGCGAACTGGATAAATGACAAGGAAAGTAGCTGTTCGTTAATTTAGCATCCTTCTCCAGGGCGTTCATTGTGCGTCGGCCCAATGGTTGCGGCAGATGTTGTGCACAGAGAAGGATGCGCGCCCGAACATGGGGAATTTACCCTCAAGGCGTGACAAGAAAATTAAGGCGATCCATCATAAGCGCAACAGCTCTCGCTGTTGCAATGATTCTGGCCATACTTCAGGCCGGACAGCTCCCGAACATGGAGAAAGCAAGTCACGCTCACGATAACCTCAAATTGGCGAGCGAGCAGCTTCCTGTGATCGCTGTAAAATCCGCCAGCGCTGACAGCGTCACATTCTCCTTCGACTTTTCAGGTCAGGATCAGACCGCACTCCGTGATTGGGTAAACTCAGAGCTCCATCCGGACAGCACCGGTCGCGTCAACCTCGGAGCGCTGGAGTACGACACGTCGACGGTGTATGCATCCCGCGTCCCGCTGCATCCGGCTCCACCCCAGGCAGATCTGTACGCCGCGGTAACGCTCGCAAATGGTAAGCTGCAGTTCGTTCTCGACAAACCGCAAATCGATGCAACGAAACTGCCCGCCGTGCAAGCCTACGTTGCGGCCTTCTTCATCGGACTAGCGATAGGTGCCGTCTTCTACATAGGGTGCACCGCAGCGCTTCCAGGTGCCGTAGCTATATGCAACGTCGTCGGTGGCGCAGCGATGGGATTCGCCACCGCCGCCTTCGGTGCAATCCTGTCCGGGCAAGCACAGCTCGGCAGTTGGTTCTACGACGGGATCGCGGGAGCTATCGCCGGAGCACTGACTTCACTGGGCAGCGTTGGTCTGGAGTTTGTCTTCCTGGACGGCGCACTAGTCCGGGGATGGCTCAGCGCGGCGAAGGGAATCATCGTTGACACTTTCAACTCCGTGGTGAACTGGTGGAATATCGCGGCCTGGCCGGCCGTCGTCACATTCATCACCGTAGCAATACCATCGGTGGCAGCGAATATCTGCACCTGGATTGCCCGAGTACTGCATCTCGGCTCCGCGAAACTTCCACCCAACAAGGTGACTCTCCTTCCTCTGGGGGACTCCATCACCTACGGATACGGAAGCACCTCTGGTGACGGCTATCGAGCCCAACTGTGGAAACTGATGAATGACGAAGGTGAAACCCCCACCTTCGTCGGATCACAGTCATCGGGACAGATGAGTCAGCCCAACCATGAGGGATACCCTGGGTGGCGTATCGATCAGATTTCCGGCATAACCAGCGCGGCACTCTCGAAATATCATCCCACGGTTGTCACGCTACACGCCGGAACCAACGACATGAATCAGAACTATGACGTCGCCGGCGCGCCAGCCCGGTTCGATGCATTGGTCGGTAAAATTCTGACCGAGGACCCCGGCGTTACGGTGATTGCCTCCATTCTGGTGCCATCTCAGGACCCCGCTGTCGAGGCGCGCATCGAGGAATTCAATCGCCAAATCGTAGATCTCATGGATGTGCGCATTGCTGAAGGTCAGAAGATCTGGGTTGCCGGGATGGGTGAAATAGATCCCGCAGCCGACCTGAGCGACGCACTGCACCCGAACGACAACGGGTATCTCAAGATGGCTGCATCTTTCAATGACGGCATCTATGCGGCTGCGGTCCAGGGGTGGCTGGTGCCACCCCTGGCCGGCACCCCCGGAAACGGTGGTGGTGCGGGGCAGCCTGCGGGGTGCAGCACAGGCTCCGGTGGATGGAGCGCCTCCGGCCAGGTCGCCGGTGGGGTCGGTCAGCCGGCGAGCAAGGTCCGCTTCGCCGACTACAACGGGGACGGCAAGGCCGATTACTGGGTGTTCAATGACGACGGGTCGGTGCAAGTCTGGCTGAACAACGGATCGCCCAACAGCTGGACCTCTCTCGGCCAGGTCGCCGGTGGGGTCGGTCAGCCGGCGAGCAAGGTCCGCTTCGCCGAC
Organism: Streptomyces sp. NPDC086777; assembly: GCF_040702065.1. Taxonomy (NCBI): domain Bacteria; kingdom Bacillati; phylum Actinomycetota; class Actinomycetes; order Kitasatosporales; family Streptomycetaceae; genus Streptomyces; species Streptomyces sp. NPDC086777. Next base: position 8,954 of record NZ_JBFBJI010000051.1, read on the forward strand.
TACAACGGGGACGGCAAGGCCGACTACTGGGTGCTCAATGACGACGGGTCGGCGCAAGTCTGGCTGAACAACGGATCGCCCAACAGCTGGACCTCTCTCGGCCAAGTCGCCGGCGGAATCGGAAGAAGCTCCAGCGGAGTGCTTCTTGCCGATTTCAACGGAGATGGCCGAGCCGACTACCTCTACGTCAATGCTGACAGCTCGGTAGAGGTCTGGATCAACACGGGCATAGGCGGATGGTCGGCGCAAGGCAAACTCGCCGGTGGTGTCGGGCAACCCGGAGCAAGAGTTCGGTTCGCCGACATGAACTGCGACAAACGAGCCGACTATGTCGTAGTAACCAAATCGGGAAGCCTCTGGGTATGGCTGAATACGACATCGGGCTGGCAGGCACTGGGGCTCTATGCAGCCGGGGTGGGGCGACCCGACAGCGAGGTACAACTCGCCGACTACAACGGTGACGGCCGTGCCGACTACTTCGGCATGAGCCGGACAGGCGCCGTCAGCGCCTGGATCAACGTCGGTGGAGGTGACACAAGCCCACCGGGCTGGGTCGCGCAGAGCCAAGCAGCAGCCGGCGTTGGCCAGCCAGGCAGCAAGATTCGCCTCGCGGACTACGACGGAGATGGCTTCGACGACTACTGGGTACTCAACGACGACGGCACGGTGGACTTGTGGACAAACGCAGGTACGCCGAACTGGACGTCACTGGGGCGGGTGGCCGGTGGTATAGGACGAACCTCGGGCGGGGTTGTGCTGGCCGACCTCAATGCCGACAATCGTGCCGACTATCTGTACATCAACTCTGACGGCTCCGTCGAAGCTTGGCTCAACACGGGCACAGGGGGGTGGTCGGCACAAGGGAAAATCGCCGGCGGCGTGGGACAGCCTGGCAGTAAAGTCCGAATTGCCGACTATGACGGAGATGGCAAGGCCGACTACTGGGTACTCAATGACGACGGGTCGGCCGATGTGTGGCTGTACGGCGGAGGGACCACCTGGACATCGTTGGGGCGGGTGGCCGGTGGTATAGGACGAACCTCGGGCGGGGTTGTGCTGGCCGACCTCAATGCCGACAATCGTGCCGACTATCTGTACATCAACT
>NZ_JBFBJI010000051.1:10157-59912 GCF_040702065.1 Streptomyces sp. NPDC086777
TCTGACGGCTCCGTCGAAGCCTGGCTCAACACCGGCATAGCAGGGTGGTCGGCGCAAGGGAAAATCGCCGGCGGCGTGGGTCCGATCGCATCTGGTGATCGCATCGCTTTTGCCGATGTCAGTGGCGACGGCAGAGACGACTACCTAGTAATCCGGGCGAACAGTTCCATCGATGCCTGGCTAACGACCGGCTCTTACGGCCTCTGGCTGTAGAAACCGAGCACCAGCTGAAGGCTGCCCGTAACTCGATGAAGAGACCGGTCGCCTACCCCCTAAGGGCTAGCTTGCCCGGTTCCGGCATGACCCGCGACCCAATCGCGAGGCGACCAATAGAGGTCGAACTGGACATTGGCGAGCGGCTCTCAGAGTTACGGGACAGCCCTAGCCGCTGAGGCCCCGACGGAGGACCCGCCGGCGCCAGGACACTGCGGGCGGGATCCAGAACACGCAGCAGCTCCGTACGGAAGGACCTCAGGGCCTGCTGCCCCCTCGCGGTGTCCTGGTAGTTGGCGGTGACCGAATCTTGTGTTTCCCGTAGGTGTAGTGGCAGGTCTCTGCGCGACTGAGCTCTCCGGCTTCGTTTCGGGTTGATGCTGGTCAGTGGCGTGTGTGGGTGTGGAAGACGCGGAAGGGGTCGTTCGCGTTGCCGGCGAGGCGCGCCGCTGTCGGGGGCGCGACGGGCCGTCTGCCGTCTGCCGTCTGTCGCCCGCGGCGCCGTCGTGCCTGGTCGCGCAGTTCCCCCAGCCTTCGGCCGGGCGTGACCCCGGCGTCCCATCGGGGCGCCGCGCTTGGCGGCCTCTCGGCTAGCGGAGCATCCCCTCCAGGAAGTCGCTGCCGAGGCGGGCGACGACCGTGACGTCCAGCTGGTGCAGGACGTACCGGCCGCGGCGGCGCGTCGTGACCAGGCCCGCCTTCTTGAGCACGCCCAGGTGCCGGGACACCTCCGGCGCCGACAGGCCGTGCATCTGCGCCAGCTCACCGGTGGTGTACGCGCTGCGCGCCAGGTGCCGGCACAGCCGCATCCGCACGGGATGGGACAACGCCGCCATCCGCAGCGTCAGCTCCTCGACGGACGCGGGCGGGGCGAGTTCCGGCGAGCCGACCGGGTAGTGCAGCACCGGCTGCCAGCCGTAGCGGTGCAGCACCGCCAGATGCGGCCGGCCCAGGCTGGTGGGCACCAGCAGCAGGCCGTCGGCCGCCACGCGCGCGTGACCGTCGATGAGCTTGTCCACGGTGATCCGCGCGTCCGCCTCGTCGAGCGTCACGGCCGGCGAGACCGCCGTCAGCGCCTCGGCCAGCCCTCTGCGGCGCAGCAGCTCGGTCTTGTGCCGGGCATCGGCCTCCAGCTGGGGGCGCAGCCGTGACCAGGCGTCGTCGAAGAACGCCGCGGCGCAGTCCTCGAGGAACCGGCGCAGCCACGCACGCACACCCGGCGGGTCGTCCAGCAGCCGCCGGGCGAACCGGGCCTGCTGCGGGCCCCGCGAGGCGGCCGTCTCCAGCGCCCTGCTGCGCCCGGCCGGATCCGACAGGAGCGCCGGTGCCCGCGTGGAGTACGTGAGCACGCACGCGAACTCCAGGGCCGCGTCCACGAACTGTTCATCGGCCAGCTTGTCGAGCTGGTCGAGCTCCGCCGCGAGCGTGCCGGCCGGGAGGGTGCCCGGCACGGCCGCGTAGGGCAGGAACAGGTCCGAGAACGTCGTCCGCCACAGGAAGTCCGCCTCGCACATCCGGTCGGCCAGGTGCGGCTCCAGGCGGGCGGCGACGCCGGTCGCCCAGCCCTGCAGGCCGGGGTGGTGGCCGGGCTCGGACAGGGCGTGCAGCGCCATGCCGAGCTCGGCGAGCGGCGAGGGCACGACGGCGACGCTCTCGGGGCGCAGCCCCGGGATGTCGATACGTACGCTCATGTGCCCATCGTGCACCCTGCCGCGAGGCGGGTGGGCCGAGCACCTTCCGGGGGCGCCGGGTGCCGGGTGCGGTTCGGCGGCGGGTGCGGGTCGTGGGTGGCTGCGGGTCGTGGGTGGCGGGTGCGGGTCGTGGGTGGCAGCGGGTCGTGTGTGGGGGGCTAGCGCAGTTCCTACCCCCGGCGTTCGGCCGGGGGTACCCCTGGCGCGCCTAAAGGGGCGCTTCGGCTCGCGGCGTTTCGGGCAGCCGCCCCACGAAGTCCGCGACCGCTGCCCGCACGTCCTGGGCCGTCCACTCCAGGCCCGCCTCCGCCACCGTCACCTCGGTCATCGACAGGCCCGGGCCCTTGTGCTCCCAGAAGCCGGGGAAGAGGTAGGTGCCGGTCTCCTCGGCCTGGCGCACCGCCGTCTCCAGCAGGACGTCGGCGTCGTACGGCAGCCAGACCTGGAACTGGTGGGTGTGCGGTGGTTCGGGGTGGATGCGCGACCAGGGGACGCCCGCCCCGGTGAAGCCGTCCCGCAGGGCCGCGGCGACCACGCGCGCGTGGCGGACGTAGTCCGGGAGGCGGGGCAGCTCGTGGTCCAGGCCGGCCAGGGCCGCGAGGACGGTCGGGAACTGCTGGAAGATCATGCCGCCGTAGCGGTGGCGCCAGGTCTTCGCCTCCTCGACCAGGGACTTCGGGCCGGCCAGCGCGGCACCGCCGAAGCCGTCGAGGGACTTGTAGAACGACACGTAGACGCTGTCCGCCAGGTCCGCGATCTCGGACAGGGGGCGCTCGAAGTGGACGGTGGCCTCCCACAGGCGCGCACCGTCGAAGTGCACCACCGCGTCGCGCTCCCGGGCCGCCTCCACCAGCTCCGTGAGCTCCTCCCACGAGGGCAGCACGAAACCGGCGTCCCTCAGGGGCAGCTCCAGCATCAGCGTCCCGAAGGGCTCGGCGAAGTCCCGTATCTCCTGGGCGGTGGGGAGCCGGGGCTCGCCGGTGACCCGCACCGTGCGCAGGCCGGCCACCTCCCGGAAGGCGTTGCGCTCGTGCACCTCGGGATGGGCCAGGGCGTGCAGGGCGACCGTGGGGTTGCCGGTGCGGGCCGCCCAGCAGCGCAGGGCGACCTGCTGGGCCATCGTGCCGGTCGGGAAGAACGCGGCAGTCTCCGTGCCCAGCAGGGCCGCGACGCGCCGCTCCAGCGCCTCGACGACGCCGTTGCCGTAGACGTCCGTCGGTTCGTCCAGGTCGTACACCCCGGGAGCCGCCTCCTGGAGGCCCGCGAGCCGTTCGCGGAGCGAAGCGCGCCCGCCCACGCGCGCGAGGACGCGGGTGGCTCGCCCGTAGGCGGCGGAGCGCCGCTCCCGCATCCGGTCCTCAGCGGACAGGGGTTCCTTCGGCTGGTCGTCCCGGGCCGTGGCCGTATCACTCATGCCGTGGATGATGCCGTGGCAGGGCGGCCGGAAGCCCGTCATTTTCCGCCGCAGCACCGGTGTGATCCGTCACCCACAGCCTGTGGACGACCGATCGGCTCCGGACCGGATAGCGTTAACATGACGAGAAATCGTCCGGTACCCAGAGCGGACTGGAACGGGAAGGCCACCCTCGCGTGAGTACAGTCCAACAGCCAGACCCCAGTGAGCGCCCCGCGCGGCTCACCGTCGGCGTGGTCGGCGCCGGCCGGGTGGGCCCCGCGCTGGCCGCGTCCCTGCAGCTCGCCGGGCACCGCCCGGTGGCCGTCTCCGGGGTCTCCGACGCCTCCCGGCGGCGCGCCGAGGCGATGCTGCCCGACGTCCCGCTGGTACCCCCCGCCGAGGTCCTCCAGCGCGCCGACCTGGTCCTGCTGACCGTTCCCGACGACGCCCTGCCCGGCCTGGTCACCGGTCTCGCCGAGACCGGTGCGGTACGCCCCGGCCAGCTGCTCGTGCACACCTCCGGGCGGTACGGCGCGAAGGTGCTGGACCCGGCGCTGCGCGCGGGCGCGCTGCCGCTCGCCCTGCACCCGGCGATGACCTTCACCGGGACTCCGGTGGACGTGCAGCGCCTGGCGGGCTGCTCGTTCGGGGTCACCGCGCCGGAGGAGCTGCGGCTGGCTGCCGAGGCCCTGGTCATCGAGATGGGCGGCGAACCGGAGTGGATTTTCGAGGAGAACCGCCCGCTCTACCACGCGGCCCTCGCCCTCGGCGCCAACCACCTGGTCACCTTGGTCGCCCAGGCCATGGAGCTGCTGCGCACCGCTGGCGTGGAGGCCCCCGACCGGATGCTCGGCCCACTGCTCGGCGCCGCCCTGGACAACGCCCTGCGTTCCGGTGACGCGGCCCTGACCGGGCCGGTCGCGCGTGGCGACGCGGGCACCGTAGCCGCGCACGTCACGGAGTTGCGCAGGCACGCCCCGCAGACGGTCGACGGCTACCTGGCGATGGCCCGCGCGACCGCCGACCGGGCGCTCGCGCACGGCCTGCTGAAGCCGGAGCTCGCCGAGGACCTGCTCGGCGTCCTCGCCGACGGCGGCCACGGCACGACCGGTACTGACGGCACCGAGGGGAACTCCCGATGAACACCGCCCTGCTGCGCTCCGCCGACGAACTGCACGCGTGCGTGCGGCACGGGCGCCGTGCCGTCGTGATGACCATGGGCGCCCTGCACGAGGGCCACGCCACCCTGATCCGGGCGGCGCGTGAGACCGTGGGCCCGGACGGCGAGGTGGTCGTCACGGTCTTCGTCAACCCGCTGCAGTTCGGTGCCGGAGAGGACCTCGACCGCTACCCGCGCACCCTGGACGCCGACCTGAAGATCGCCGAACAGGCCGGTGCGGACATGGTGTTCGCCCCCTCCGCCGACGAGGTCTACCCGGGCGGGGAGCCCCAGGTGCGGGTCACCGCCGGTCCCATGGGCACGGTCCTGGAGGGCGCCTCCCGCCCCGGGCACTTCGACGGCGTCCTCACCGTCGTCGCCAAGCTGCTGCACCTCACCCGGCCCGACGTGGCCCTGTTCGGGCAGAAGGACGCCCAGCAGCTGGCCGTGATCCGGCGCATGGTGCGCGACCTGAACTTCGGCATCGACATCGTGGGCGTGCCGACCGTGCGCGAGGCCGACGGGCTCGCGCTGTCCAGCCGCAACCGCTACCTGTCCGTCGACGACCGGCGCACGGCGCTCACGCTGTCCCGCGCGCTGTTCGCCGGCCGCGACCGGCACGCGGCACAGGAGGCGCTGCGCGCGCGGGCGCTGGAGGTGCCCTCCACGCGGGCGCGTGCCGAGGCGCTCAGCGCCATAGGCGAGTCCCGGGCGGCCGCCGACGCGCACGCCGTCGCCAAGGCCGTGCCGAACGCCGCCGCGGCGGTCCGTGCGGCCGCCCGCCAGGTCCTGGACGAGGCCGTCCACTTCGACCCGCCGCTCGAACTGGACTACCTCGCCCTGGTCGACCCGTCCGACTTCACCGAGATCGACGACGACTTCACCGGAGAGGCCGTCCTCGCCGTCGCCGCCCGGGTCGGGACGACCCGGCTGATCGACAACCTTCCGCTCACCTTCGGAACCCTCGGAGCCGCCTCGTGACCAGCACAGGCACCAGCAGTACACGCACCAGCACCGGCATACGACTGCACGCGCCCGCCCCGGGGTGGAGCATCTCGGCGGACGTGGTCGTCGTCGGGTCCGGGGTGGCGGGTCTGACCGCGGCCCTGCGCTGTCAGGCCGCCGGACTCACCACGGTCGTCGTCACCAAGGCCCGTCTGGACGACGGCTCCACCCGCTGGGCGCAGGGCGGCATCGCCGCGGCCCTCGGCGAGGGCGACACCCCCGAACAGCACCTCGCGGACACCCTGGTGGCCGGTGTCGGCCTCTGTGACGAGGACGCCGTGCGGATCCTCGTCACCGAGGGCCCCGGCGCGGTACGCCGGCTCATCGACACCGGCGCCATCTTCGACGAGTCCTCCGAGGGCGGCCTCGACCTCACCCGCGAGGGCGGCCACCACCGGCGCCGGATCGCGCACGCGGGCGGCGACGCCACCGGCGCCGAGGTCTCCCGGGCCCTGGTGGAGGCGGTACGCGCGCGTGGGCTGCGCACCTTCGAGAACGCGCTCGTCCTGGACCTGCTGACGGACGCCGAGGGCCGTACGGCCGGCGTCACCCTGCACGTCATGGGCGAGGGCCAGCACGACGGCGTGGGCGCCGTGCACGCCCCCGCGGTCGTCCTCGCCACCGGCGGCATGGGCCAGGTGTTCTCCGCGACCACCAACCCGTCGGTGTCGACCGGCGACGGCGTGGCGCTCGCCCTGCGGGCCGGCGCGGAGGTCAGCGACCTCGAATTCGTGCAGTTCCACCCGACGGTGCTCTTCCTCGGCCCGGACGCGGAGGGCCAGCAGCCGCTGGTCTCCGAGGCGGTGCGCGGCGAGGGCGCCCACCTGGTCGACGCGGACGGCACCCGCTTCATGGTGGGGCAGCACGAACTGGCCGAGCTGGCGCCCCGGGACATCGTCGCCAAGGCCATCATGCGGCGCATGCAGGAGCGGGACGCCGAGCACATGTACCTCGACGCCCGGCACTTCGGCGCCGACATGTGGGAGCACCGCTTCCCGACCATCCTGGCCGCCTGCCGGGCCAACGGCATCGACCCGGTCACCGAGCCCATCCCGATAGCGCCCGCCGCCCACTACGCTTCCGGGGGCGTACGCACCGACGCGCGCGGGCGCACGACCGTACCCGGGCTCTACGCCTGCGGCGAGGTCGCGTGCACCGGCGTGCACGGCGCGAACCGGCTCGCCTCCAACTCCCTCCTCGAAGGCCTCGTCTACGCCGAGCGCATCGCCGCCGACATCACGGCGGCCCGCGCGGCCGACGGCCTGCACGCGCGCGTGCCCGCACCGGTCGCGCACCCCGAGAAGCCCGCGCACCCGCTGCTCGCCGCCGAGACACGCTTCGCCATCCAGCGGACAATGACCGAGGGCGCCGGCGTGCTGCGCTCCGAGGAGTCCCTGGCCAGGGCCGCCGCGCAACTCCAGCGGCTGCACACGGACGCCCGCGACGCCCTGGACGAGAACGGCAAGACCGCCGAGCCCGGCGTCGACACCTGGGAGGCGACCAACCTCCTGTGCGTGGCCCGCGTGCTCGTGGAGGCGGCCCGCCGCCGCGAGGAGACCCGCGGCTGCCACTGGCGCGAGGACCACGCGGACCGCGACGACGCCCGCTGGGAGCGGCACATCGTGGTACGGCTGAATCCGGACCGGACGCTGGCCGTGGGCACCACCGACACCGCAGACTTCCCCCCTACCCGGCCACACCAGCCACACCAGGAGCAGTGACAGACGTGAGCACCAACGACCTTCCCCTTGCCGACGGCGGCGGCTGCGGCGACGGCTGTGCCTGTGGCGCCGAGGGCGACGAGGAGTACCTGGAGTGCGGGCTCGACCCCGCGCTCGCCGAACTGCTGGCCGCCGCCGGGCTCGACCCCATCGAGGTCGAGGACGTCGCCAACGTGGCCATCCAGGAGGACCTGGCGGGCGGCCTGGACGTGACGACCGTCGCGACCATCCCCGAGGAGGCGGTGGCCACCGGCGACTTCGTCGCGCGCGAGGCCGGCGTCGTGGCGGGCCTCCGGGTCGCCGAGGCCGTGGTCTCCGTGGTCTGCGCCGACGAGTTCGAGGTCGAGCGGCACGTCGAGGACGGCGACCGGGTCGAGGCCGGGCAGCCGCTGCTGTCGATCACCACCCGCACCCGTGACCTGCTCACCGCCGAGCGCAGCGCGCTGAACGTCCTGTGCCGCCTCTCCGGCATCGCGACCGCCACGCGCGCGTGGGCGGAGGAGCTGGAGGGCACGCGGGCACGCGTGCGTGACACCCGCAAGACCACCCCGGGGCTGCGCTCCCTGGAGAAGTTCGCGGTGCGCTGCGGCGGTGGCGTCAACCACCGGATGTCGCTGTCCGACGCGGCCCTGGTCAAGGACAACCACGTGGTCGCCGCCGGCGGCGTCGGACCGGCCTTCAAGGCCGTCCGGGAGGCGTTCCCGGACCTGGCGATCGAGGTCGAGGTCGACACCCTCCACCAACTGCGCGAGGTCGTCGACGCGGGCGCCGACCTGATTCTTCTGGACAACTTCACGCCGGGGGAGTGCGAGGAGGCCGTCGCGATCGTCGGCGGGCGCGCGCTCCTGGAGGCGTCCGGGCGGCTCACGCTGGAGAACGCGCGGGCGTACGCCGAGACGGGCGTGGACTTCCTGTCCGTCGGTGCCCTCACCCACTCCTCGCCGATCCTGGACATCGGCCTGGACCTGCGCGAGGCGGAGTGACCCCATGCTGCTCACGATCGACGTCGGCAACACGCATACCGTCCTCGGGCTCTTCGACGGCGAGGACATCGTCGAGCACTGGCGCATCTCCACGGACGCGCGCCGTACCGCGGACGAACTGGCGGTGCTCCTCCGCGGCCTGATGGGCATGCACCCGCTGCTCGGCGACGAGCTGGGCGACGGCATCGACGGGATCGCGATCTGCGCGACCGTGCCGAGCGTGCTGCACGAGCTGCGCGAGGTCACCCGGCGGTACTACGGCGATGTGCCGGCGGTGCTGGTGGAGCCCGGGGTGAAGACCGGGGTGCCGATCCTCACCGACAACCCCAAGGAGGTCGGCGCCGACCGGATCATCAACGCGGCCGCCGCCGTCGAGCTGTTCGGGGGCCCGGCGATCGTCGTCGACTTCGGGACGGCGACGACGTTCGACGCGGTGTCCGCGCGCGGGGAGTACGTCGGGGGCGTGATCGCGCCCGGGATCGAGATCTCCGTGGAGGCGCTCGGCGTCAAGGGCGCCCAGCTGCGGAAGATCGAGGTGGCCCGGCCCCGCAGCGTGATCGGCAAGAACACGGTGGAGGCCATGCAGGCGGGCATCGTGTACGGGTTCGCCGGGCAGGTAGACGGGGTGGTCGGGCGGATGGCGCGGGAGCTGGCGGACGATCCGGACGACGTGACGGTGATCGCGACGGGCGGGCTGGCGCCGATGGTGCTGGGGGAGTCGTCGGTGATCGACGAGCACGAGCCGTGGCTGACGCTGGTGGGGTTGCGGCTGGTGTACGAGCGGAACGTGTCGCGGATGTGAGCGCGCGGTGGGGGCGGGCGTGGGTTTTCTCGCCCCCGCCGCCCCTGCCCGTCCCGTCCTGTCAGGGGGTGGGCCCCCTGCGGCCGCCCGTTTCGGGGGCTGCCGCCCCCGGACCCCCGCATCGGCCTGCCGGCCTCGTCCTCGAACGCCGGACGGGCTGAAAGCGCGCCGTGCCGGGCCGCGGTGGGGTGGCGTGGCGGGTGGCGGCGGCCAGGTGGGTGGCCGTGGTGCGCCACACCCGGTCGCTATGTCGAGTTTGTCTGATTTACGCGTATCTTCGGTCCATGCCCACGCCATACGGATCCCGCGGCGGCATGGCGTTCGGTGCGGAGGAGCTGCGTGTGCTCCGCCGTGCTCTCGCCCTCGCCCTTCACCCCGGCCCCGTCTCCGCCGAGGACGTCAAGGACTGTCATCGGCTCGCCGAGTCGCTCGACGAGGCGATCGGCGAGGGGGCCCGGCTGCGCGCCTTCCTGGTGGCCGATCTGGCCCGGTACCGTGCCGCCCTGCCGGGGACCGCCATCGGTTACCTGGCCCTCCTGGAGGAGGCGCTGGCGGCCGGGCACCGGCCCGCTCCGGACGACCTCGCCGCGCTGCGGGCGCTGCGCGGGAACGCCGTTGCCGCCGGTCTGCTGGGCCGCTGCCAGGAGCTCGCCGAGCACGATGTGCGGGCCCGGCTCGCCCAGGGGGCCCGCAAGGTACCGGCACCGGCCGTTCCGGGCGCCAGGGTCCGGCTGACGGCCCTGCCGGGCGGAGTGGCCGAGGAGTCGGAGAAGAAGCCCAAGGAGAAGCCCGCGGAGCGGCCCGCGCCACGGCCCGCGGCTCCCGAGCCCACCGCGCCGAAGCGCCCCATCCCCACGCCGGGCGAGGTCTTCCCGCGGCGCCGGCCCGCCGCGCCGCCGGCCGGGCCCCCGCGGCAACTCGCCGCGGGCTGACGGAAACGGCAGGCGGCGGGGGGTTGCGGCGTGGTTCGCCCACCCCGCCCCTTTCGCCCGGTCCGCCGTGGCTACTCTGGACCCATGGAATACTTCGCCGCGCTCCTGCCTCCGGTCGTCATGGCCGTCTTCTTCATCGGACTGGTCCGGGTGATCGTGAAGACCCAGGGTGGCGCCGCCAAGGCCAAGGAGGACGCCGCCGTCGACGCGGCCTTCGCGGAGAACGCCCGCCAGGCCGCCGTCTCCCGGGCCGACGGCGTCTGAGAGCCGGACCGCGCCCGTCTCGACGTACCGCACTTTCCGAGTCGTACGCCCCTTTTGTTCGGCTTTGTTGGTGAAAGTGCACGTCCGGCACGCCATTTGCGGGATCTCCCACTATTGTTCTGAGCTGTGCCTCGCCCATTGGGAGAACTCGAAGACGCGGTCATGACGCGGGTGTGGAAGTGGAACCGCCCGGTGACCGTTCGAGAAGTCCTGGAAGACCTTCAGCAGGAACGGTCCATCGCGTACACCACGGTGATGACCGTCCTGGACAATCTCCATCACAAGGGCTGGGTCCGGCGGGAGGCCGAAGGGCGTGCCTATCGATATGAGGCCGTCTCCACCCGGGCCGCCTACGCCGCCGCCCTCATGAACGACGCCTGGTCGCAGAGCGACAACCCGGCCGCCGCGCTCGTCGCCTTCTTCGGGATGATGAGCGACGAACAGCGCCAGGCACTCCGGGACGCCGTACGCATCGTGCAGGGTCCGGATAGCGAGAGGGAACACCGGGAAGCCCGGCAGGGGGAGAACCCCGGCTCGGTGGCGGACGCCGACGGGCGATAGCGTCCGCTCATGTCAGCGACGCGCCCCGAAGTGACCGCAAAAGCCATCACCGTCCGGCGGGCCCGGACCAGCGATGTCCCGGCCGTGCGCCACCTCCTCGACGTGTACGTTCGCGACCGCATCCTGCTCGACAAAGCCATGGTGACGCTTTACGAGGACATCCAGGAGTTCTGGGTCGCGGAACGCGACGACAACGCCGAGGTGGTCGGCTGCGGCGCACTGCACGTGATGTGGGAAGACCTCGCGGAAGTGCGCACTCTCGCGGTGAACCGGAGCCTCAAGGGGGCCGGTGTCGGTCATCAGTTGCTGGAGAAGTTGCTGGAGACCGCACGTTGGCTTGGTGTTCGCCGGGTTTTCTGCCTGACCTTCGAAGTCGAGTTCTTCGGGAAGCACGGCTTCGTGGAGATCGGCGAGACGCCCGTGGACACCGATGTCTACGCGGAGCTGCTGCGCTCCTATGACGAGGGTGTCGCGGAGTTCCTCGGACTCGAACGAGTGAAACCGAACACCTTGGGCAACAGCCGGATGCTTCTGCATCTGTGATCGTCGAGAGGGATCGCGGCGGACAAGGGCCGTCGAGGCAGAGATGGCCGGAGATGGGGCCGAGATCGGCCCGCTATTCAGCGGCATCCCCCCTTGCCCCGGTGCCCTATGTCCGAAACGCGCATGTTTCCGGGTGGGAGCGGGCCCCTCGGCCTCTCCCAGGGGTTTGTGTTTTTCCCGCAAAAGCGGTTTGCTTTCCGACGTACTGCAGTACTGCATATAACAGGGGGCGGCGAAACGGCGGGCGCCGCACACCCCGGCCCTGAAGTTATCGATGAAAGGAAATCCGGTGGCACAGAAGGTTCAGGTCCTTCTTGTCGACGACCTCGACGGCGGCGAGGCGGACGAGACCGTGACGTTCGCGTTGGACGGCAAGACGTACGAGATCGACCTCACGACCGCCAATGCGGACAAGCTGCGCGGCCTTCTCGACCCCTATGTCAAGGGCGGCCGGCGTACCGGTGGCCGTGCTTCCGGCGGACGCGGAAAGGCCCGTGCGGCTTCCGGCGGCAGCCAGGACACCGCGCAGATTCGCGCGTGGGCCAAGGAGAACGGTTACGACGTCAACGACCGCGGCCGTGTCCCGGCGACGATTCGCCAGGCCTACGAGGACGCGAACGCCTGACTGTCCTCCGGTCCGTGGCCCACGCGCCGCAGCCGGACGCGGTGGCACTCCGTGGCCAGCGTGTTCACCAGTCGTACGAGATCGGGGGCGCCTCCGACGCCCCCCATGGCCGACAGTGTCGGCAGCGAGGCCTCGACCTCGCACCCCGACTCGGGGGGCCGCAACCATACGGCGGCCCCCTGCACGGGCCCGGCCGGGCTCCCGGCACAGCCGGACGGCGGCCGGCTCCCGCTGCCCGACGGCCCGGGCCGGTCCGGGGCGTCCATCGCACCCCCGGCGCCCAGCGCCCGCAGGCCGAGATCCAGGGCCGGTGCGCCCCACTCCAGCCAGGTCAGCAGCCCCGGCAGCTCCTCCGCGCTGCCCGCCGCCACCAGCAGCCGCATCCGTCCGCCCTGAAGGGCCACCGGAGAGCCCGGCACCAGGTGCCCGAGCGCCCGCGCACCCGCCCGCGCCGGCACCTCGACCACGTCGAACCGCACGCCCGTGACCAGCCGCAACGGCTCTCCGGGCGCCGCGGGCACCGTCGCCCACCCCAGTTCGTTCTCGTACCAGTGCCGGACGGCGCCCGGACCGGAACCGGCGCCGTGCCCGGATCCGGAAGCGGAATCGAACGGAGAACGGGGGTGAGGGACCGTTGAAGCGGACAGAGGTGCGGTGCCGGCCATACCCGGCGCAACCGTCCCGGAACCCGTCGGGTTACGCTGGGTGTGCGTGTGACTGCGCAGAGTTCCGCGAACGGGGGTGTCCGGGGATCCGGAGAGACGCAAGGTTGTTCGCCCGTAGCGGAGGGACCGGGGGCCAACGGCATGGACTGTCAGTAGCAGCGGGTAAGACATCCCTAGTGGGAGGGGGCGACACGCAGGCGAGGGCGTCTCACGTTCGCCATCGGCGTACTGGAGGAAAGGGTAACTGCCTGGCCTGCGGGAACATCGTCTCGCACCATCGGGTTGGAGCATATGTCGGCGTTCGGGGTCAGGAGGCCATCGACGGTGTCGGCAGTTGGAATGAGCGGTCCCCGCTTGCGGGACTAAGCTGCGGAAGGACAGAGAGGGGAAGTTCCCCCCACTGCCTGACCGCTCTGAGGAGCGATTAACGATGTTCGAGAGGTTCACCGACCGCGCGCGGCGGGTTGTCGTCCTGGCTCAGGAAGAAGCCCGGATGCTCAACCACAACTACATCGGCACCGAGCACATCCTCCTGGGCCTGATCCACGAGGGTGAGGGTGTCGCCGCCAAGGCCCTTGAGAGCCTCGGGATTTCGCTCGAGGCGGTCCGCCAGCAGGTGGAGGAGATCATCGGCCAGGGCCAGCAGGCCCCGTCCGGGCACATCCCCTTCACCCCCCGTGCCAAGAAGGTCCTGGAGCTGTCGCTCCGCGAGGCCCTTCAGCTCGGTCACAACTACATCGGCACGGAGCACATCCTGCTCGGCCTGATCCGCGAGGGCGAGGGCGTCGCCGCCCAGGTCCTGGTCAAGCTGGGCGCTGATCTCAACCGGGTGCGGCAGCAGGTGATCCAGCTGCTCTCCGGTTACCAGGGCAAGGAGACCGCCACCGCCGGCGGCCCTGCCGAGGGCACCCCCTCGACGTCCCTGGTCCTAGACCAGTTCGGCCGGAACCTCACCCAGGCCGCTCGTGAGTCCAAGCTCGACCCGGTCATCGGGCGCGAGAAGGAGATCGAGCGGGTCATGCAGGTGCTGTCCCGCCGTACCAAGAACAACCCGGTCCTGATCGGTGAGCCCGGCGTCGGCAAGACCGCCGTCGTCGAAGGCCTCGCCCAGGCCATCGTCAAGGGCGAGGTGCCCGAGACCCTCAAGGACAAGCACCTCTACACCCTGGACCTCGGCGCCCTGGTCGCCGGCTCCCGCTACCGCGGTGACTTCGAGGAGCGCCTGAAGAAGGTGCTCAAGGAGATCCGCACCCGCGGCGACATCATCCTGTTCATCGACGAGCTGCATACGCTGGTCGGTGCGGGTGCCGCCGAGGGCGCCATCGACGCGGCTTCCATCCTGAAGCCGATGCTGGCCCGCGGTGAGCTGCAGACCATCGGTGCCACCACCCTGGACGAGTACCGCAAGCACCTGGAGAAGGACGCGGCCCTCGAGCGCCGCTTCCAGCCCATCCAGGTCGCCGAGCCGTCCCTGCCGCACACGATCGAGATCCTCAAGGGTCTGCGTGACCGGTACGAGGCCCACCACCGGGTCTCCATCACGGACGAGGCGCTGGTCCAGGCCGCCACCCTGGCCGACCGGTACATCTCGGACCGCTTCCTGCCGGACAAGGCGATCGACCTGATCGACGAGGCCGGCTCCCGGATGCGCATCCGCCGGATGACCGCGCCGCCGGACCTGCGCGAGTTCGACGAGAAGATCGCCGCCGTGCGCCGGGACAAGGAGTCCGCGATCGACTCGCAGGACTTCGAGAAGGCCGCCTCCCTCCGCGACAAGGAGAAGCAGCTCCTGGCCGCCAAGGCCAAGCGGGAGAAGGAGTGGAAGGCCGGCGACATGGACGTCGTCGCCGAGGTCGACGGCGAGCTGATCGCCGAGGTCCTCGCCACGGCCACCGGCATCCCGGTCTTCAAGCTGACCGAGGAGGAGTCCTCGCGTCTGCTGCGCATGGAGGACGAGCTCCACAAGCGGGTCATCGGCCAGGTCGACGCCGTCAAGGCGCTGTCGAAGGCGATCCGCCGTACGCGTGCCGGTCTGAAGGACCCGAAGCGCCCCGGTGGCTCGTTCATCTTCGCCGGCCCGTCCGGTGTCGGTAAGACGGAGCTGTCCAAGGCCCTCGCCGAGTTCCTCTTCGGTGACGAGGACGCGCTGATCTCCCTCGACATGTCGGAGTTCAGCGAGAAGCACACGGTGTCGCGTCTCTTCGGTTCGCCCCCCGGCTACGTGGGCTACGAGGAGGGCGGCCAGCTGACCGAGAAGGTCCGCCGCAAGCCGTTCTCCGTCGTCCTCTTCGACGAGGTGGAGAAGGCCCACCCGGACATCTTCAACAGCCTGCTGCAGATCCTGGAGGACGGTCGCCTGACCGACTCCCAGGGCCGGGTCGTGGACTTCAAGAACACGGTCATCATCATGACGACCAACCTCGGCACCCGGGACATCTCCAAGGGCTTCAACCTGGGCTTCGCGGCCACGGGTGACACCAAGTCCAACTACGAGCGCATGAAGAACAAGGTCCAGGACGAGCTCAAGCAGCACTTCCGGCCCGAGTTCCTCAACCGCGTCGACGACGTGGTCGTCTTCCCGCAGCTGACGCAGGAGGACATCCTGCGGATCGTCGACCTGATGATCAGCAAGGTGGACGAGCGCCTCAAGGACCGGGACATGGGCATCGAGCTCTCCCAGTCCGCGAAGGAGCTGCTGTCCAAGAAGGGCTACGACCCGGTGCTGGGCGCGCGGCCGCTGCGCCGCACGATCCAGCGCGAGATCGAGGACACCCTCTCGGAGAAGATCCTCTTCGGCGAGCTGCGTCCCGGTCACATCGTGGTCGTCGACACGGAGGGCGAGGGCGACACCAAGACCTTCACCTTCCGCGGCGAGGAGAAGTCGGCCCTCCCCGACGTCCCGCCGATCGAGCAGGCGGCCGGCGGTGCCGGGCCGAACCTGAGCAAGGAGGCGTAGCCCTCCGGGGTGAGCCGAGAAGAGGGGCCGGTGCTTTCCGAAGCACCGGCCCCTCACTCGTCAGCGCGACTCCAGGCTCGGCTCCACGCCGGGGAAGAGCCCTGTGAAGCGGGAGATCGGGAAGGTGTGCCCCGACCGGTTGGTCAGGGTCAGCGAGCGCAGTCCAGGCAGCCGGGGCACCAGCGGAGCGAGGTCCTCGGCGCCGTGCATCGACGCGATCCGCAGCTCCTCGACCCCCGGCAGTTCGGGCATCAGCTCGATGGAGTGGGGGAAGTCCCGGATGATCCTCGCGTTCAGATACAGGCGGGTCAGTTCCGGCAGCTCGGTGACCCGCCGCCAGTCGGCGACCGTCAGCTCCGTGGTCAGCGGCCCCAGGCTGAGCGTGTGCAACGTGGTCCAGTGCTGGAGTCCGCGCAACCCCGTGCTGTCCGTGCTGTGCGCGCCGAGGAAGAGGAACTCCAAGGCCGCCTCCGTCGGCAGGGTTTCGGTGAGATCGGTGCCCGGGAGCTCCTGGCTCAGGGTGATCCTGGTCAGTGACCGCAGGAACCGCATCCCGGTCAGGTCGGCGACGCCACCGCAGCCGATCAGCGCCAGCGGCAGTTCGGCCAGTCGTTCCAGGCCGGTGGCCGCCGGGCAGTCGTCGACCCACAGCCGGTTGAGCGAGCCGAAGGACGACAGCACCCCCAGGTCGGTGAGAAAGGGGTTGTCCGACAGACTGAGCGATGTCACGAAGTCGGGCGCCGGCACCGCGGCCAGGACGTCCGGGACCTCGTGCGCACCCGCGAAGGAGAGTTCCGGCCAGGGGCGCATGTGGGCCAGCGCCCTCAGCTCCCCGGTCGTCTCGCCGCGCAGGAAGAGGTCCGTCCGCGCAAGATGGTCCAGCACCTCCCTCGCATACTCCCCGGTGTCGAACCGGCTCCAGGTGCCGGCCAACTGCCTGCGCACATCGAGGTCCTGATGGTCCCGGTACCGCCGCAGCACCCCCAGTGCCCCGGTCGGGTCCTCCGTACCCAGCATCGACGCCGTCACCGTGACCCCCAGGGCCTCCTCGGCGCTCAGCGCCTGCGGTCCCGGTAGCAGTTCCAGCACCAGAGGCCCCGCCTCGGCCAGGAGCTTCGCGTCGTCCTTCGTCCGGGGTGGAATCAGCGCGGCGGCCCGTGACTCCACCTCCGCCCGTACCTCCGGATCCAGTGCTGTCGCGTGCTCCAGACAGGCCAGTGCCAGCAGGGTCAGCCGCGGCTTGTCGCCGGCCAGCAGCTGCCGCAGCAGCCAGGCCCGTTCGCGGGGCCTGGCGTGGGCCATCGCCATGCGGATCACGTCCTCCCACTGCGTGTCGTTCGCATGGCTGGCGAGGACGTCCAGGTGGCCCTCCGCCACCGCGTACCGGGCGCCCAGGTAGTCCTGGAAGGTGCGGTGGACGAAGTCCATGACACCGACGGCCGGTTGACGGACCAGGCCACTGCGCAGCAGCAGGGTGCGGAGCACGGTCGGTGCGTCGGCCCGGCGTCCCGGCAGCGCGATCGACGGCAGGCAGCGTTCCACGATGCCCTCGGCCGTCTCCACCTCCATCTCGGTGCGGCCGCTCAGCACCAGCGCGTAGGCCAGGCGCTGGAGGAGCTCCAGCTGGGCCTCCTCGCCCAGTTCCACCTCGTCCACCGTGCCCATGCCGCGTTCCCGGTCCCGGCGGGCCAGCAGCATCGTGAGGGCGGAGTCGTACAGCTCCTTGCGGCCGGTGGGGAGATAACCGCGGCGCTCCCGGTGCAGGGCGCAGATCAGGCCGCACATCAGGGGGTTGGTGGCGAGGCGGGCCAGATCGCGTTTGGTCCGGAGGGAGTCCAGCAGTGGTCCCTCGAACTGCGGGGCCCCGGCGGCCGTGTGCCAGCGGTGGACGAAGGTCGCCACGTCCGGGCGGCGCATGGGGGCGAGGGCCAGCTCGCGAAAGCCCTCGGTGGCGAGCCAGTCGGGGCGTACCGCGGTCGGGCGGGAGGTCAGGAGCCAGCTGTTTCCGGGGAACGCGCGGACCAGGGCCAGGAGCCAGTCGCGGGTGCGGCGGCGGTCGGGTGCCGGGATCTCGTCCAGGCCGTCGACCAGGACGAGGGCCCGGCCCGCCGTAAGGACGCGTTCCGTCCACCCCTCGGGGGGTGTCAGGGGGCAACTCACCGCTGTCACGAAGGACGCCGGGGCGGGCAACGCGCCCGCGCGGATCAACGTGCGCAGGGGGAGGACGTACGGGATGCGTTGACCGGCGCGGGCGGCCGACACCGCCAGCCACTGGACCAGGGTCGTCTTGCCGGAGCCGGCGTCGCCGCGCAGCAGCACGCGGTCGTTGCCGTGCATGGCCTCCTCGGCGGGCATCGTGAGGGTCACGGGGGCTCGGTGAGCAGCGTCCGGCCGGCCCTCGGGCTCGTCGGCCGTCGTCGCCTCCAGGCTCAGGTAGGCGACTTCCAGGGGCCAGCGGTCCGGGGAGTCGCGCAGGTCGATGCCGTAGATGGTGATGTGACTGTGGTGTTCGGCGACGTACCCGAGGTAGCGGCGTTCGAAGGCCGTGTCGTGGGCGTCCGGGCGTGGGACGCGGGTGATCAGCTCGTCGGTCCTGGCGATCAGCTCGGCCTGCGAGCGGGTCTGTTCGACCAGGGTGCGGGCTACGAAGGTGGACCGGCGGGTGAAGAACTCCAGGATCTGGAGGCAGGCCCACTCGGTCGCGGAGTCGAGGAAGAGGGCGGCGTCCGAGGAGAGGCCGGTGCCGGAGGCGGGGGCGGCCCCGCGCAGGCGCCTGGCGAGTTCGTCGTGCCCCAGGCGTACGGCCTGTACGTCGTCCATGTCCAGGTCGCCGAGGGCGAGCAGGCGGTGGGCCAGGGCGTCGGCCACCGCCGCTTGCTCCTCGGCAGGGAACCGCGGCTCTCCCGGAGGCTCGACGGCCCGTGCGACCAGCTGGGCGGAGAGCCTGCCGAGCTCCTTCTCGCCCAGCACACGCTTCTCGCCCCTGAAGGACACCAGGTCCCTCAGCCGCACCGGCCTGTCCACCAGCCCCGCGCCCGGTCCGTCCGCCACGAGGAGTTTCTTCACCAGCTGGCCCATCAGGCTCGACGCCAGCTTCCCGCCCAGTACAGTCGGCTCCATCCGCCACCCCCGTGAGTCCCGTCAGCGGATGGAGCCTATCGGCGGTCTACGACAACTGGCCGTTGTAGTCCGGCAGCTTGAACGTCCGGTCGGCGTGGCCGCCCGAGAGATCGGTGGCGCTGTTGCCGACGTTCGCGATGATGTCGTAGCCCTTGTTCTCGATGTCGACGCGCTGGGCGGTCTTGTAGGCGGCGACGTCCTTGAAGAGGTCGAGGAAGCCGCGTGCGTAGAGGCCGGAGACCTGGTAGCCGTCGTGTTCGAGGTTGTACTCGGTGGGCAGGTAGATGATGCCGGGGCGCGCGGTGACGAAGAACAGGGAGACGCCGTGCTCCTGGGCGTACTCGGCGACGTTCAGGACCGGCTTGTTGGCCGGCTGGGGGTAGCTGAAGCCGAAGTCGGTCTCCAGCGTGGTGTTGTCGATGTCGAAGACGATCGCCTGCTTCTCGCCGGGCCGGGCGGCGGCGATCCGCTGCTTCAGGTAGGGCAGGGCCTGGTCCATCACGGACTGGCAGTCCTGCTGCCAGGTGGCGTAGTCGACCGTGGTGGAGCTGCTCTCCGTCGCGGCCTGGGCCGGCGCGGCCAGTCCGGCGAGCGCGGCCACGGAGACGGCGGTGACGGACATGCGGCGGGTCCACGTGCCTGTGGTCATCGGGGTGGGGTGTCCTCTCACGTCATGGCTCATGTCATGGCAGGGGTGTCAGGGGCATGATGAGTGGAGCAGGTGGCGTGCGGGGAACCATAGGGTTACTGGTGGGTAGGGCGCTAGGGGTGTGCGCCGCATCGGTGCGCGCTGTCCCGGCGGTCCGGGGGTGGTCGGGGGGTGGTCCGCAGGGGCCGGTGACGGCCCCGGCGGGTGACATACCGCACGGGCGAAATGTTCGTTACTAGTGGAGATAGTGGATTCCCTGGCCGGGCGGCCCAGGGGCCTTCCTGCCGGGTCTCCCTGCGCGGGGCCGACGCGAGGGCGGACCTGCCCTGCCGGCGCGGCACGTGTCAAGGAATGGTCAATAACGGGTCAGATTACTAACGTTTATCGTAGATGAGCGGCTTGAGCGTTTTCCGGCCTCCGGGTTACCAAGGGATGCCCCGTTCGGCGGCCGCCCCACTGCGGGCCGGTGCTGCCGGAGCGGGGGTCCTGTTGTCTACTCCACGAGGTTCCGATGTCCCTGCGCGCCGCTCTCCGTTCCCCCCGTACGTCCCCGCTCCGCCGCCGGGCCGCCGTTCTGGCCGCCGGAGTCGGGGTCACGGCCGTGGTGGGGTCGGGGGTCGCGTCGGCCGCCACGCCGAGCGCCGCAGCCTGGGTCGACCCGGTGAAGAAGTACACGCTCTCCGCGACCTTCAACCAGGCCGGCGGCATGTGGTCAGCCAGGCACAGCGGTCAGGACTTCGCGGTGCCGAGCGGCACCGACGTCGTCGCGGCGCACGGCGGCACCGTCGTCAAGGCCGGCGGCAACGGCGCCGGTGACGGTCCCGCGTACGGCAACGCCATCGTCGTCAGGCACGGCAACGGCCAGTACTCGCAGTACGCCCACCTGTCCCGCATCGACGTCAGGGTCGGCCAGATCGTCAGGACCGGGCAGCACATCGCCCGCTCCGGCAACACCGGCAACTCCTCCGGCCCGCACCTGCACTTCGAGATCCGTACGACCCCGAACTACGGCTCCGCGGTCGACCCCGTCGCCTTCCTGCGCGCCAAGGGCGTGTCCCTCTAAGCGGCGGTCACGCGGGGTGCGAGCCCCGGTGGGCCTGGGTCACCAGGTCCACGGCGACCTCCAGGACGGCCTCGCGCTTCTTGCGGGGGTCGCCCTCGATGTCCTGCATCACGAACATGCCGGCGTGCAGCGTGAAGAGCGCGCTGATGCAGCGGATCTGGTCGGTCAGCGCCGCGTCCGGGTCGATGATGATGTTCCGCAGGCCGCGCATCCGGTCCTTGAAGGTGTCGCCGATCCTCAGCTCCCGGACCGTCGCCTGGTTCTCCTGCATGAACCGGAACAACGGCTCGGCGCCGCCCAGCGCCTCGTGGTACCGCCGCACGATCTCCTGCTTGGTCTCCAGGGTGTGCGGCTGGCCCTTGCCCCACTCGATCAGGTCCTCGATCGGCCGCGTCAGATCCTCGAAGACGCTGACCAGGATCTCTTCCTTGGTCTTGAAGTGGTAGTACAGGGCCGCCTTGGTCACGTCGAGGTGCTCCGCGATCTCCCGCAGGGAGGTCTTCTCGTAGCCCTGCTCGGCGAAGAGTTCGAGCGCCACGTCCTGGATGCGCTGGCGGGTGTTCCCGCGGCGCTGCTGCTTGGTGCCGTCCATGGTGACGCTCATCCTCTTACTCCTCGCACTCCCGCGAAAACTTGCTTGCCGCCCGGCTAGTAAACTTACTTGACGCCCGGCTAGCAACGGGTCTAACTTCCGAGTGTACTGAACTAGCCGGGCGGCAAGTAAGTAGCTGTCGCCAGGGGGAGTGGGAGAGATGGCGGACACCCAGGCGGCCGAGACCGGCCAGGAAACGACTGCGGCACCGGCAGCGGCCGAGAAGCCGCAGAAGGAGCCCAAGAGCGTACGGGTCGTGATGCTCGCGCTCATGGTCGCGATGATGCTCGCGATGCTCGACAACATGATCGTGGGCACCGCGATGCCGACCATCGTCGGCGAGCTGGGCGGGCTGGAGCACCTGTCCTGGGTCGTGACCGCCTACACCCTCGCCACCGCGGCGGCCACCCCGCTCTGGGGCAAGCTCGGTGACATGTACGGGCGCAAGGGCGCCTTCATGACCTCCATAGTCATCTTCCTGCTCGGCTCCGCGCTCAGCGGCATGGCCCAGGACATGGGCCAGCTGATCGGGTTCCGGGCCATCCAGGGCCTCGGCGCCGGCGGTCTGATGGTCGGCGTCATGGCGATCATCGGCGACCTCGTACCGCCCCGCGAGCGCGGCAAGTACCAGGGCATGATGGCCGGCGTCATGGCGCTCGCCATGATCGGCGGTCCGCTGGTCGGCGGCACCATCACCGACAACTGGGGCTGGCGCTGGGCCTTCTACATCAACCTGCCGCTCGGCGTGGTCGCGCTGGCCGCCATCAGCGCCGTGCTGCACCTGCCGAAGAAGCGGAACAAGACGCGCATCGACTACCTCGGCGCCGGTCTGCTGACCCTCGGCATCACCTCGATCGTGCTGGTCACCACCTGGGGCGGCTCGCAGTACGCCTGGACGTCCGCGCGCATCATGGAACTGATCGCCATCGGCGTCGTCGCCCTGATCGGCTTCGTCTTCTGGCAGACCAAGGCCGCCGAGCCGGTCCTGCCGCTGCACATCTTCCGCAGCCGCAACTTCACCCTGATGTCGATCATCGGCTTCATCGTGGGCTTCGTGATGTTCGGCGCCACGCTGTTCCTGCCGCTCTACCAGCAGTCCGTGCAGGGCGCGTCCGCGACCAACTCCGGTCTGCTGCTGCTCCCGATGCTCGGCGCGATGCTGGTGACCTCGATGGTCGCCGGCCGGGTCACCACCAACACCGGCCGCTACAAGATCTTCCCCCTCGTGGGCGGCGTGCTGCTCACCATCGGCCTGTACCTGCTGTCCACCATGGACACGGACACCACCCGGTTCATCTCCGGCGTGTACATGGCCGTCGTCGGCCTCGGCATGGGCTGCCTGATGCAGATCACCATGCTGGTCGCGCAGAACAGCGTGGAGATGAAGGACATGGGCGTCGCGTCCTCGTCCACCACCCTGTTCCGTACGCTCGGCTCGTCCTTCGGCGTCGCCATCATGGGCGCGATCTTCAACGACCGGGTCAAGTCGGTCATGGCCGAGCGGGCAGGCTCGCTGGGCTCGAAGATCACCGAGCAGTCGGCGCAGCTGGACGCGAAGAGCCTGGCGAAGCTGCCGGCGGCGGCGCGCGAGGCGTACCAGCACGCGGTGTCGGCCGGTACCCACTCGGCGTTCCTGCTCGGTTCCGTGATCGCCGTGCTGGTGCTGGTGGCGGCGGTCTTCGTCAAGGAGGTCCCGCTGCGCGGCGGGCCGCAGAAGGCGGACGAGGCGGCACCGATGCCGGCCGTCGAGGCCATCTGAGACCGGGTACGGGGGCGGGGGGGGGGGGGCCCCCCCGCCCCCCCGCGAGTTTGGGGGCGCCGGCGGGGGGCGGGCGGCCCCCGGGGCGCACGGCGAGCCGGCCCCGGGCGGGGCGGGGGCGCCCCGGGGCGCGGGGGGGGGGGGGGGGGGGGCCCCCCCCCCCCCCGCCCCTCGTCATTTCTGCGGCCTGCGGCCTGCGGCCTGCGGCCTCGTTCCCGATCGTCGACCGGGCCGGTTTCCTAGCATGGGCCCGTGGACAAGTTGCGGCAGCTGCGCCTCGCCAAGGACGCCATGGACCGGGACTGGGCCGACCCGGCCCTGGACCTCGACGCGGTCGCCGCGCACGCCGGGTACTCGCGGTACCACTTCCTGCGGGCCTTCAAGGCGGCGTACGGCGAGACCCCCGGCCAGTACCTGACGCACCGCAGGATCGAGCGGGCGGAGGAGATGCTGCGCAGCGCCGACCTCAGCGTCACCGAGATCTGCCACCTGGTCGGCTTCAGCAGCCTCGGCACCTTCTCGGCGAGGTTCAAGGCCCGCACCGGGCTCAGCCCCACCGAGTACCGGACCGAGCACGTCGGCCGCGGCGCCTCCCTCATCCCCGGCTGCTACGCCCTGCTCTGGGCCGGCGGGTTCCCCGGCAGGAGCGCAACTTCCGAGAAGCGCGGCCCGGACCCGGCTGTCTACGGTGACGGGCAGGAACAGCGACCGTCCGGCGGCTGAGGCCGAGGCCGGGCAGGCAGGAGAGCGGACCCATGATCCAGGGCCTGGCCATCACCACCGTGTGGACCTTCGACCAGCAGCGCACCAAGGCCTTCTTCACCGAGAAGCTCGGCTTCGAGGTGCGCGACGACATCGCGATGGGCGACATGCGGTGGGTCACCGTCGGCGCCAAGGACCAGCCCGGTGTCGAACTCGCCCTGATGCGCCTGGACGGACCGGGCCTCGACCCCGAGTCCGCCGAGGCGCTGCGCAGGCTGGTGGCCAAGGGGGTCATGGGAGCCGGCGCCTTCCGCACGGACGACTGCCGCGGCGACTACGAGACCTTCAGGGCGCGGGGCGTCGAGTTCGTCCAGGAACCCAAGGAACGGCCCTACGGCGTCGAGGCGATCTTCCGCGACGACAACGGCAACTGGTACTCGCTGACCGAGCGCAGCGAGGAGCTCGACTTCTCCAAGGAGTTCTGAGCATGCAGGCGGAGACCGCGCCCGATCACACCGCCGTCCGCACCGCCCTGTGGCGGGCGCTGCACCTGCGCGCCGACGCGCCGCCGCACGTCATCGAGGACGAGGTCGGGCTGCGGCTCGCCGGAGCGGACGCCCCGGACGGCCGGGGCTGGCGGGCCCGGCCGGACATGGACGTCGAGGCGACCCGGCGGACCCGGGCGTCGATCGTGGCCCGGGCGCGGTTCGTGGAGGACCTGGTGATGGACCGGGCCGGGCGCGGGGTCGACCAGTACCTCGTCCTCGGCGCCGGGCTCGACACCTTCGCGCAGCGCCGGGCCGCCGACGCGGTGGCCGCCGGGCTGCGGGTGTTCGAGGCGGACCGGGCCGGGGCGGTGGCCTGGAAGCGGCGGCGGCTGACCGAGCTGGGATACGGAGTGCCCGACTGGCTGACGCCGGTGCCGGTGGACTTCGAGGGCGACTGGTGGGGGCAGCTGGTGGCCGCCGGGTTCGATCCGGGCCGGCCGGCCGTGGTCGCGTCCTCCGGGGTCACGATGTACCTCACGGAGGACGCCGTGACGGCCACCTTCCGGCACATTGCGCGGCTCGCCCCGGGGTCGACGCTGGTCACGACGTTCCTGCGGCCGATCGAGGACGTCGAGCCGGACCAGCGGGAGCAACTGCGGGTGGCCCAGCGGGGCGCGCGGGCCTCCGGCACGCCCTTCCTGAGCTTCTACGCGCCCGAGCGGATCGCGGCCCTGGCGCGCGCGGCCGGCTTCCGGGAGACCCGGCACGTCCCGGCGGAGGAACTCGCCGACCGCTACTTCGCCGGCCGCACCGATGGCCTGCGGCCGTCCCGCGGCGAGGAGATCCTCGTGGCCCGCACCTGAAGGCCACCGGACGGGGGCCGAGCAGCGAGTGGTGATCAGCGGGCCGGTGGGGGCCTGTCGCGCAGTTCCTACCCCGGCGCCCCCTACGGGGCCCTGCAGGGCCGCCGTGTCGGTTGCCTGGAGTGGCTCATCGGCCGCCCGCGTTCGTGGGCCCCGGCAGCATCGGGTAGCTGCCGGTGGCCGTCGGGGCGTGCTCCGGGAGCCACAGGACGGCCACCGCGCCCTCCGCCGGGATGTGCGCGGGTGCCCCGGCCGGGCGGATGTTGCGGAAGGTCAGGCGGGCGCCCAGGACGCGGGCCTGGCCCGCCGCGATGGTCAGGCCCAGGCCGTGGCCCTGGCCGGCCCGGTCCTCGCTGCCGGTGCGGAACCGGCTCGGCCCCTCCGCGAGGAGCTTCTCGGGGAAACCGGGGCCGTGGTCGCGGACCCGGATGACCCGGCCCTCGACGGTCACCTCGACGGGCGGCTTGCCGTGCCGGGCCGCGTTGGCGAGCAGGTTGAACAGCACCCGCTCCAGTCGGCGCGGATCCGTGGTCACCTCCGACTCGTGCACCACCCGCACCTCGATCTCCGGGTCCTTCGCGGCCACCCGCCGGGCCACGAACTCACCCAGCATGATGTCCTGCAGTTCGGCCCGCTCGGAGGCGCTGTCGAGCCGGGCCACCTCCAGCACGTCCTCGACGAGGGTGCGCATCGCCTTCGCCCGGTCCAGGACCAGTTCGGTCGGCCGGCCGGGCGGCAGCAGCTCGGCCGCCGTGAGCAGGCCCGTCACCGGTGTCCGCAGCTCGTGCGCGATGTCGGCCGTCACCCGCCGCTCGGCCTCCAGGCGCTGCTGCAACGCGTCCGCCATGGCGTCCACGGCCCGCGCCAGGTCGTCCGTCTCGTCCCGTACGACCCCGCCGATCGCCTCCCGCACCCGCACGTCCGGCTCGCCCTGGGCGACCTGGTTGGCCGCGGCCGCCGCCTTGCGCAGCCGGACCGAGAGCTGCCCGCCGATCAGCACGCCGAGCGCGCTGCCCCCGAGGACGACCGCGATGGACCCGATGACCAGAGCCTGGTCGAGGTCCTTCAGCACGTCGCTGCTGCGGTTGGCGAAGGTGCTGTGCAGGGACAGCACCCGCCCGTCCTTGGCCTGCACCGCGGCCCAGATGTCCGGCGAGCCGCTGCCGTGGTCGATGACGTCGGTCGCCCGGCGGCCCGCGTCGACCCGCTCGCGCAGGGCCGGCGGCAGCCGGGGGTCGTCGACCTTGACGTCGGGGAAGTTCGCCCTCCCGTACAGCTCGTAGTTGCGCTGGCCGATCTGCAGCCGCTCGTTGGCCAGCTCGCGCGCGTTGTCCAGCATCGAGACCCGGGCGGCGTTGTGCACCACCAGGCTCAACGCGATCGCGACCAGCGCGCCGACCAGCGCGATCGCCGCGCTCAGCTTCCATCTGAGTCCGGTGCGCAACCCCGGACCCCGGTACCGGTTGGAGAACCCCCGCATGACCGCCTCGCTCAGGCCTTCAACTTGTAGCCGAAACCACGGACCGTCTCGATCCGGTCCTGGCCGATCTTGGTGCGCAGCCGCTGCACGTGGACGTCGACGACGCGGGTGTCCCCGCCCCAGCCGTAGTCCCAGACGCGTTCGAGCAGCTTGTCGCGGGAGAGCACGGTTCCCGGCGCCGAGGAGAACTCCAGGAGCAGCCGCATCTCGGTGGGCGTCAGCGCGACCGGCTGCCCGGCGCGGCGCACCTCCATGCCCTCGGTGTCGATCTCCAGGTCGCCGAAGGTGAGCATGCCGCCCGTCACCTCCGCCGCGTCCTCGTGCGGTCTCTCGCCGCCGCTCGCGTGCCCGAAGCGGCGCAGCACCGCCCGGATCCGGGCGACCAGGACGGCCCCGTCGAACGGCTTGGTGACGTAGTCGTCGGCGCCGGCCTCCAGGCCGAGCACCACGTCGATCGAGTCGGCCCGCGCCGACAGCATGATCACCGGGACGGTCGACTCGTCACGGATGCGCCGGCACAGGCTCACCCCGTCCAGGCCCGGGACCATCACGTCCAGCAGGGCGATGTCGGGCCGGTCGGCGCGGAAGGCCTCCAGGCCCGACAGGCCGTCGGGCATGGCGGTGACCGCGAAGCCGTCCCGCTCCAGGGCGAGCTGGGTGGCCTCGCGGATGACGTCGTCGTCCTCGACGAACAGGACGTGGGTCTGGTCTGCCATCCCGGCTCTCTCGGTGGTCGGTGGTCGGTGGGGGGATCAAGCGGGTACGTCGGGTACGGCGGGTGCGGGCGGTTCGGTCGGCCGGTTCAGCCTGGCGGTTCGGTCGGCCGGTTCAGTTGCCCGGTTCAGTTGCCCGGGGAGGGCGCCGCCGTGGGCTCGTCGCCGCTGCCGGCCGCGTTGCCGTAGTCGGTGTGGTGGAAGTCCTCCTGGACGAAGCGTCCCCCGGACCAGCTGTAGGTGATCACGTTCTCGCCGGAGGGGCTGGACACCGGGTCGCCCTTCTCGTACACCTGCTTGGTCACGCTCAGGTCGCCCCGGTCTATCTCCGCGTAGACCGGGGACTCCTCGGCCTTGAAGACGTTCTTGTACGCGCCGCTCTCCCTGCGGTACACGTACGCCCCGACCCCGACCGCGTCCCCGCAGGTCAGGACGTTCACGACGATGTCCTCGACCGGGCCGCCGGTCAGATCGCCGTACGTCACGTCGACGGGGTACTCGTCGCCGGAGCACGGCTTCAGGTCCCGCTTCACCGTGCCCGAGACGGCCGGGTCGGCCTTGACCAGGGCGACGGCGTCGACCTTCTCGTACGTCTGCGACGGGTTGGGGGAGGGGGCCTTGGCCGCGGGGGCGGGCGTGACCGAGCCGGCGTGCGCCGGGCCCTCGTCACGGGCTCCGGTGCCGCCGGTGCCGCAGGCCGCGGCGAAAAGGGCGAGGGCGGCGAGCACGGCCGTCGCCGTGATCACCGCCTGTGCACTCGCCGGGCCCCTGCTGGGCCCTGTGCCGGTCAGGCCGCGCAACGCTCCCGCTCCTCACGCTCCAGCGCGCGTGCGTCGAGGTCGCGTGACTCCAGCTCTTCGCGGAGCCGCGCGAGCGCCCGGTGCAGCGTGCTCTTGACCGTTCCGGCCGACATGCCGAGGGCGGCGGCCGTCTCCTCCGTGGACATCTGCTCCCAGTGTCGCAGCACCACGACGCTGCGCTGCTTGGGAGCCAGCACCTTCATGATGTCCATGAGGAGGGCGCGGTCCGCGTGCTGCTCGGTGGAGTCCTCCACGGACGCGTCGGGCAGCTGCTCGGTCGGGACCTCCTCCAGCTTCCGGGCCCGCCACCACTCGGTCCGCGTGTTGATCATGACCCGGCGCAGGTAGGCGTCGGCGAGCTTCTTGTCCTCGATGGTCTCCCAGCGGCCGTACGTCCGGACCAGCGCCGTCTGCAGCAGGTCCTGGGCGTCCGTCGGGTCCGGGACCAGCCGGCGGGCGCTGCGCAGCAGCGCGTCCTGTCGAGTGCGGACGTACTCCTCGAATTCGAGCACCTCGCCCTGCGCCATGATCAACCGCCTCCCGATCCCCGTTTTCCCCGGCCCTGTGCCTGAGTTCCCGCCGTCCCGCGGTCCTGGCGGGCACAGAAACGAAGCTACGGACCCGTTGTCACGGGGCTGTGCGGAGCAGCCTGCGGCTAGCAATCGGCTGTCCGTCGGTTGTGTAACGGAAGTAGGTTCGGGGTAAGCAGGCGCAGACTTATGCCCGGCTATGTGGGGATTCGTCGCGGAGATGGGGCCGTAACAGAGCTCCGCCTCCTGTGATGTGCCGATACGTCAGCTCAGCGGAAGCCGGTACAGGCCGCCCGCGAGCGGCTCCACCAGGCCGTCCGAGACGAGCCCGTCCAGCGCGCGGGCGCGCTGCACCGGCTCGTGCCACACCCGGTCGAGCGCCGTCTGCGGCACCGGCGCGTGCGCCTCCCGCAGGACGGCCAGCAGCTTGCCCCGCACCTGCCGGTCGGTACCGGCGTACGTCTGCCCGCGCCGCGGCGGTCCCTCGTGCTCCGGCTTGCCGGCCAGCCGCCAGGCGCACTCCCCGGCGATCGGGCACCGCGGGCACGTCTCGTTCTTCGCCGTGCACACCAGCGCGCCCAGCTCCATCGAGGCGGCGGCCCAGCGGGCGGCGGTCTTCTCGTCCGGGGGCAGCAGCTCGCGGGCGAGCTTGCGCTCGGCCGCGGTGGTGGCGTTCGGCGGGTACTGCACGCCGGTCACCGCCCGCGCGAACACCCGCCGCACATTGGTGTCCAGCACGGCGTGCCGCTGCCCGTACGCGAACGAGGCCACCGCCGCGGCGGTGTACTCACCGATGCCCGGCAGCGCCAGCAACTGCGCGTGATCCGTCGGTACGTCGCCGCCGTGCCGTTCCGTTATGGCGACGGCGGCGCCGTGCAGCCGCAGGGCGCGGCGCGGGTAGCCGAGCCGGCCCCAGGCGCGGACCGCCTCGCCGGGCGCCTCCGCGGCGAGGTCGGCGGGGCGCGGCCAGCGGGCCAGCCACTGCTCGTAGACGGGCAGGACCCGGTTCACCGGGGTCTGCTGCAGCATGAACTCGCTGACCATCACACCCCACGGGCCCGCCTCCGGGCGGCGCCAGGGGAGGTCACGGGCGTGGGCGTCGAACCAGGCGATCACAGGGGTGTGCAGCTTCTCAGTCATGGCCCTTCCGATCCTGCCACGTCCGGCGACGGGTGGGGTGGACGTGGATCACGGCGAGGGCGCGGCGGGGTCCGGGTTGACGCCGTGCATGGCGAAGGGTGGCCGCACCGAAGGGAGTTGCCGAAATGATGATCCGGAAAAGTTGAGGTTTGGGCGGCGGGTGGGGCGAGGAACTGCACGGATCTCTCGTACAGTTTGCGCCGTGGGATCTCTGCGCAATCCGGTCGGGCCGCTTCCCTCCTCCATCTACTGGCGACGGAGGGTCCTCATGGTGTCCGTGGTCGCCGTGCTGGCGCTGCTGATCGCCTGGATCGTCACGTCCCGCGGCGGAGGCGGCAAGAAGGGCGACGACGGGGCGAACGGCAAGAATCCCGTGTCCACGATCACCCCGGGGCCGTCCGGCAGCGGGCCGGCGATCAGCCAGGCACCGGGCGGCCGGGACGGGTCGAGCGGGGGCGGTTCGGGCGGCGCTACCGGTTCGAGCCCCGGTGCGAGTTCCGGTTCCGGTGACGCCGGCGGGAGTTCGGCCGGCTCGGACGGTTCGGGCGGCGACACGTCGGGCGGGTCGGGCGGTTCCTCGGGCTCGGGGGACGACGTGACGTCCGGGTCCGGCGGTACGGCCGCCTCGCTGCCGGGGAGTTCCTCGCTGCCCAACTGCACCGCCGGGTCGGTGGCGTTGACGCTGCGGAGCCTGCACAACTCGTACTCGCCCGAGCAGGCGCCGACCTTCGAGCTCACCGCGAAGAACACGTCGTCCAGCGACTGCAAGATCGACCTCGGGCCGAAGAACGCGGTGCTGACCATCACCCAGGCCAGCGCGGACGACACCTACTGGTCGTCGGCGGACTGCCCGAAGTCGGCGGGGAGCCGGTGGTACCGGGTGCCGTCCGGGAGCAGCATCACGTACACCCTGAAGTGGGACCGCAAGCCGAGCGCGCCGAAGTGCGCGACGCCCGCGGCGGGCTCGGCCGGAGCGGGCACGTACCTGCTGGAGGCAACGGCACCGGGGTACAGCAAGGCCCAGGCGTCCTTCGTACTCGCGGCGGACTAGCAGCGGGCGGCGGCAGCCGGGCCGGGGGAGGAACTGCGCGAGCGACCCCCACCACCCGCGCCCTCCATACGACGCCACCGCCCGACCTGATCGGCGAAATCAGACATACCGCTCAAGGATCGAGGACTCCGCCAGGCGCGACAACCCCTCGCGCACGCTGCGGGCGCGGGCCTCGCCGACCCCGTCGACGGTCTGCAGATCGTCCACGCTCGCGGCGAGCAGCTTCTGCAGGCCCCCGAAGTGCTCGACCAGCCGGTCGATGATCGCCCCCGGCAGCCGCGGTACCTTCGCCAGCAGCCGGAAGCCGCGCGGCGACACCGCCGAGTCCAGCGCCTCCGGCGACCCGGTGTACCCCAACGCCCGTGCCACCGTCGGCAGTTCCAGCAGCTCCGCATGGCTCAGGGCGTCCAGCTCGGACAGCGCCTCGTCGACCGTACGGGAGCGCTTCGCCGTCGGCTCGGGCACGTAGTCCCGGACCACCAGCTCACGCTCGGGCTCCACCCCGGCGATCAGCTCGTCCAGCTGGAGTGCGAGCAGCCGCCCGTCGGTGCCCAGTTCGACCACGTACTCGGCGATCTCCGTGGCGATCCGGCGGACCATCTCGAGACGCTGGGCGACCGCCGAGACGTCGCGGACCGTCACCAGGTCCTCGATCTCCAGCGCCGACAACGTTCCCGCGACCTCGTCCAGGCGGAGCTTGTACCGCTCCAGGGTCGCCAGCGCCTGGTTCGCGCGGGACAGGATCGCCGCCGAGTCCTCGAGGACGCGGCGCTGTCCCTCGACGTACAGCGCGATCAGCCGCATCGACTGGGAGACCGAGACCACCGGGAAGCCGACCTGCTTGGAGACGCGGTCCGCCGTGCGGTGCCGGGTGCCGGTCTCCTCCGTGGGGATCGTGGCGTCGGGCACGAACTGGACGCCCGCCCGGAGGATCTTCGACAGGTCGGAGGAGATCACGATGCCGCCGTCGAGCTTGCACAGCTCACGCAGCCGCGTGGCCGTGAACTCGACATCCAGGACGAATCCGCCCGTGCACATCGACTCGACCGTCTTGTCGAAGCCGAGGACGATGAGTCCGCCCGTGTTGCCGCGAAGGACCCGCTCCAGGCCGTCCCGCATGGACGTGCCCGGAGCCACGGCGCTCAGCGAGGCGCGCATCAGGCCATCGGAACCGGCACTCCCACCGTACTTTCCGGGAGCTCCTGCCCGGTCGTTGGCTGCCACTGCACTCCTCCGGTCGCAGGTTCTGAGGCGCTGCCGTCCCCGCACTCGGTTCGTACGGACGGGCGAGACCAGGGCAAAGTCTACCGGCGCTCCTCAGCCTCCCGTGGGGCCTCTCGCCGACGGGAGCGCGGCAGCACCCGCAGCGCGTCCCCCATGTCGGCGACTTCCAGGACCTTCATCCCCGCCGGGATCTTGCCGGGATCGCCCGGCACGAGCGCGTGTGTGAAGCCGAGCCGGTGCGCCTCCGTGAGCCTGCGCTGGACCCCCGTGACCCGTCTGACCTCGCCCGCGAGGCCGACCTCGCCGATGGCGACCAGGTTCTTCGGGAGCGGGGTGTCGCTGGCGGCGGAGGCCAGGGCGAGCGCGATGGCGAGGTCGGCGGCGGGCTCGGAGAGCTTCACCCCGCCGACGGTCGCGGAGTAGATGTCCCGCTTGCCCAGCGCGCTGATGCGCCCGCGCTGCTCCAGCACCGCCAGCATCATGGACACCCGGGAGGTCTCCAGACCGGACGTGGTCCGGCGCGGGGAGGGGATCTGCGAGTCCACGGTCAGCGCCTGGACCTCGGCGACCAGCGGGCGGCGGCCCTCCAGGGTGACGGTCAGGCAGGTGCCCGGTACCGGTTCGGCGCGACGGGTCAGGAAGAGGCCGCTCGGGTCGGCGAGGCCCGTGATGCCCTCGTCGTGCAGTTCGAAGCAGCCGACCTCGTCGGTGGCGCCGTAGCGGTTCTTGACGCCCCGGACCAGGCGGAGCCGGGCGTGCCGGTCGCCCTCGAAGTGCAGGACCACGTCCACGAGGTGTTCGAGGAGCCGCGGTCCCGCGATCGCGCCGTCCTTGGTGACATGGCCCACGAGGAGGGTGGACATGCCCCGCTCCTTCGAGGCGCGGATGAGGGCGCCGGCCACCTCGCGGACCTGGGCCATGCCGCCCGGGGCGCCGTCGATCTCCGGGGAGGCGACCGTCTGCACGGAGTCCAGGATCAGCAGCGACGGCTTCACCGCGTCCAAGTGGCCGAGGACGGCGGCCAGATCGGTCTCGGCGGCGAGGTAGAGGTGGTCGTCGATGGCGCCGATGCGGTCGGCGCGCAGCCGGACCTGGCTCGCCGACTCCTCGCCGGTGACGTAGAGCGTGCGGTGCTCGTCGCTCGCCGACTTGGCGGCCACGTCGAGCAGGAGGGTGGACTTGCCGACGCCGGGCTCGCCGGCGAGCAGCACCACCGCGCCGGGGACCAGGCCGCCGCCGAGGACCCGGTCCAGCTCCGGGACGCCGGTGGTGCGGGCGGTGGCCTGCCGGCCGTCGACCTGGCCGATGGGCACGGCGGAGGTGGTGACCCGGCCGGGGGCCGTCGTACGGACCGCGGGCGCGCCGTACTCCTCGACCGTCCCCCACGCCTGGCACTCGGCACACCGGCCGAGCCACTTGGCCGTCTGCCAGCCGCACTCGGTGCAGCGGTACGACGGACGGTCCTTCGCGGTCTTGGTACGGGCAGCCATGCGGAAACCGTATCCCCCGCCACTGACATTGATATTGCCAGGCGGGTTCCGGTGGTCGTGGCTCTGCCACTGACTGACGTCCAGTGGGGCCACGGTGTCCCGCGTGACAGCTGTGGGCGGCCCGGCCCCGGCCTGTGCGGGACGGGGACGAGCCGCGGTGGAACGGGTTCCTGTCCCCGATTGAGGGATCGTTTCACCCGTACGGATTAAAAGAGCTCAAGCCGCCCGAAGGGGCCGTACGAGGCCGCCTACGGTCGCACGGGTGATGAACAGCAGCCCGGAGACCTCGGCCCGAACGACCGGCGCACACCGGGCGCACCGAGAGGCGCGCTCGGCGCGTGACCGCGCGGCGGCGCGTGCGCTGGCGCAGCGACCGCCGACCCGCTACGAGCCGTACCTGGACGGACTGTTCACCTACTGCCTCTCGGTGCTGTGCGACCACGACGCGGCCACCGCCGCGCTCGGGGACGTCCTCGCCCTGGCCGAGCGGCGCGGCCAGCGGGTTCCGGAGGCCGCAGGGGACCGCAGGGCCTGGCTGTACGCGCTGGCCCGCTGGGCCTGTCTGCGCGGGCTCGCCCAGGCCAAGCAGAAACGTCAGACCACCCACGCGGCGGGCCGGCCCGCCGCCCCCGCCGCCGACCCCGTGGTCCCCGCCGACACCCAGGAGCAGCGGCGCCGCGAACTCGCCCTGCTCGCCTGGCCGGAAGCCGCCGGCACCACCCCCGAGCAGCGCGAGGCGCTCGAACTCGCGGTACGCCACCACCTGTCCGCCCACGAGGTCGCCGCCGTCCTCGGCATGGACCAGGCCGGCGCCCGGGAGCTGCTGGCCTCCGCCGCCTGCGAGGTGGAAAGGACCCGCGCCGCCCTCGCGGTCGTCGAGACCGGCGGCTGCCCGAGCGTGTCCCACCTCACCGGCGACAGCCAGCTGGTCCTCAGCAGCGCCCTGCGCCGGGAGCTGGTCCGGCACGTCGACGACTGCCCGCGCTGCCGCCGTACCGCCGAACGCGCCGCACCCGGCCGGTGGCCCGGCGCGATGACCACGCCCGCCGAGCTGCCCGTCCTGGAGGCGCCCCGCGCGGCCCTGCACCTGGCCATGGCGCACCCTCCACGCGCGCGTGGCGCCGCCGCCCCGCGCTTCGACCGGCGCGGCTTCCCGATGGACCCCAAGGACCACGCGGCCCGCCGCGACCGGCTACGCGCGCGCGCCGTCACGACGACCGTCGTCGCCACGGTGGTGGCCGCGCCGGTGCTGGCCCTGTGGGCGGCGTACCGGGGCTCTCCGGCCGGGGAGGGCCACGACGGGCCGTCCGCGACCGCGCGAGAGGCCGCGGGACCCGACGCACTCGACGGTGCGGGCCGGGGCTACGAGAACGCCGGCAACGCCAGCACCAGACCCGGGCCGCGCATCGGCAAGAACGGCAAGGCCGACGTGTCGGTGGCCGTGATCGGCGTCACCGGGGCCGGCCGGACGCGGACCGGTGCGGGGCACCTCGCGGTGACGGCCGCCAACGACGGCGACACGACGCTGATCACGCTCGCGGCGTCCGGGGGCACGGCGGTGCGGTGGTCGGTGTCCACCTCGGCGGGCTGGCTGTACTTCTCCCGGCCGTCGGGAACGCTCCGGCCGGGCGAGTCGTTCACGATCAAGGTGTACGTCGATCACCTGCGGGAGCCGGCCGGGCGCTGGAGCGCGCGGGTGGCGGTGGCGCCGGCCGGGGCGGTGGTGTCGATCGACGGCTACGGCATGGCCCCGCCGACGCGCAGGGGGCCGAAACCACCCCCTGCGGGGAGGCCGACCCCGACACCGACGGCATCCGACCCGACGCAGCCGTCACCGCCGGCCAGCGACCCGCCGACGTCGGCCGATCCGACCCCGACACCCACCGACTCCGCCACCACCGGCCCGACGCCGTCCCCGTCCCCGACCACACCCACCCCCGAGAGCCCACCACCGGGCCCGTGAGCTTGGCCGCGCAGTTCCTCCCGCAGCCTTGGGCCGGGGATACCCCCGGCCCTCCTTTCGGGGGGCGTCGGGGCGAGGGGCCGTTCTCTTCGCGCCCCGAG
Source organism: Streptomyces sp. NPDC086777 (assembly GCF_040702065.1). Lineage (NCBI taxonomy): Bacteria > Bacillati > Actinomycetota > Actinomycetes > Kitasatosporales > Streptomycetaceae > Streptomyces > Streptomyces sp. NPDC086777. The sequence continues at coordinate 45,402 of NZ_JBFBJI010000051.1, forward strand.
GGGGGGCTCAGCTCGCCGGATCCGCCGGATGCGGGGCCAGCAGAGGCAGCTGGGAAGCGAGGCGTTCCTCGCACAGCTCCGCGAGGCGGTCGTAGCCGGCCTTGCCCATCAGCTCGGTCAGTTCCGGGCGGTAGGAGATGTACACCGGGTCGCCCGCGCCGTGTGCCGAGGTCGCCGAGGTGCACCACCAGTGCAGGTCGTGGCCGCCCGGACCCCAGCCCCGCCGGTCGTACTCGCCGATCGAGATCTGGAGGACCCGCGTGTCGTCGGGGCGGTCGATCCAGTCGTAGGTCCGGCGGATCGGGAGCTGCCAGCAGACGTCCGGTTTGGTCTCCAGCGGCTCGCGGCCCTCCCGCAGCGCGAGGATGTGCAGCGAGCACCCCGCGCCGGCGGCGAAACCGGGCCGGTTCTGGAAGATGCAGGAGCCCTGGTACGGGCGGGTCTGGCGGGAGCCCTCCTCGTCCTCCGAGACCCAGCCGCCCCGCGTGCCCTCCTCGTGGTGCTGCCAGATCTCCGGCGTGAGCCTGGCCACATGCTCGGCGACCCGCTTCTCGTCGTCCTCGTCGGAGAAGTGCGCGCCCAGCGTGCAGCAGCCGTCGTCCGCGCGGCCGGCCTGGATGCCCTGGCAGCCGCTGCCGAAGATGCAGTTCCAGCGCGAGGTCAGCCAGGTCAGATCACAGCGGAACACCTGCTCGTCGTCGGCCGGATCCGGGAACTCCACCCACGCCCGCGCGAAGTCGAGACCCTTCTCGTCCGCGGCGAGGGCGGTCTTCGGCGGCTTCGACTGCTTCGGCGGCTTCGCCCGCGAAGAACCGTCGGCTGATTTGGCGGCCTTGTGGTCCTTCGTCTTTTTCGTCTTTGGCACCCGTCCAGGGTAAGTCGCCGACGGCCACTCCGGGGACTGCTCAGGGACCCCCGTCTGCAGTGTTCCGTACAGTTCCGTACATGAGACTCGGTGTCCTCGACGTGGGATCTAACACGGTGCATCTGCTGGTGGTGGATGCGCACCCCGGCGCGCGCCCGCTGCCGGCGCACTCGCACAAGGCGGAGTTGCGCCTTGCCCAACTCCTCGACAGCAACGGGGCGATCGGCCCCGACGGTGTCGAGAAACTGGTCGGTGTGGTCCAGGACGCCCTCCAGGCCGCCGAGGACAAGGGCGTCGAGGACCTGCTGCCGTTCGCCACCTCCGCCGTGCGCGAGGCCAGCAACGCCGACGACGTCCTCACCCGCGTGAAGGCCGAGACCGGTGTCGAGCTCCAGGTTCTCACCGGCGCCGAGGAGGCCCGGCTGACCTTCCTCGCGGTCCGCCGCTGGTTCGGCTGGTCCGCCGGAAAGCTGCTGGTGCTGGACATCGGCGGCGGCTCCCTGGAGGTCGCCTACGGCATCGACGAGGAGCCCGACACGGCCGTCTCGCTGCCGCTCGGCGCCGGCCGGCTCACCGCGGGCTGGCTCCCCGGCGACCCGCCGTCCTCCGAGGACATACGGGCACTGCGCCGCCACGTACGCGCCGAGATCGCCCGTACGGTCGGCGAGTTCAGCCGCTTCGGCGCCCCCGACCACGTGGTCGCCACGTCCAAGACCTTCAAGCAGCTCGCCCGCATCGCCGGCGCCGCCCGCTCCGCCGACGGCCTCTACGTCCAGCGCGAACTCAAGCGCGGCTCGCTGGAGACCTGGGTCCCGAGACTGGCGGCCATGACCACGGCCCAGCGCTCCGCACTCCCGGGAGTCTCGGAGGGCCGCTCGGGCCAGCTGGTCGCGGGCGCGCTGGTGGCGGAGGCCGCGATGGACCTCTTCGAGGTGGAGAACCTGGAGGTCTGCCCGTGGGCCCTGCGGGAAGGCGTGATCCTGCGGCGCCTCGACCACATGGGATCCGCGTAGAGACGGAGAAACACAGGGGCGCGAGGAACAGCGCGAACAACCCCGACGGCGCCGCACTCGCCGACGCACCGCAAACCGGCAACGGCGAGTAGGCGCGCCCCTCCCACCCACCCCCACCCCGTAACCTGTCCCTCGTGGCAAACCCAAGGGACGTCGTCCGCATCCCGGATGCGAAGGTCGCGCTCTCCACGGCCTCCGTCTATCCGGAGTCGACGGCGACGGCCTTCGAGATCGCCGCACGCCTCGGTTACGACGGCGTCGAGGTCATGGTCTGGACCGACCCGGTCAGCCAGGACATCGAGGCCCTGCGCCGGCTGAGCGACTACCACCGCATCCCGATCCTCGCCGTCCACGCCCCCTGTCTGCTGATCACCCAGCGGGTCTGGTCCACCGACCCCTGGGTCAAGCTCCAGCGGGCCCGGGCCGCCGCCGAGAAGCTGGGCGCGAGCACGGTCGTCGTGCATCCGCCGTTCCGCTGGCAGCGCCAGTACGCCCGCGACTTCGTCGAGGGGATCTGGCGCATGGCGAACGAGACGGACGTGCGGTTCGCGGTGGAGAACATGTACCCGTGGCGCTACCGCGACCGCGAGATGCTCGCGTACGCCCCCGACTGGGACGTCACCAAGGACGACTACCGGCACTTCACGATCGACCTCAGCCATGCCGCGACGTCCCGCGTCGACGCGCTCGCCATGTTCGACCGCATGGGCGACCGGCTCGGCCACGTCCACCTCGCCGACGGCCGGGGCTCCGCCAAGGACGAGCACCTGGTGCCCGGCCGCGGCACCCAGCCCTGCGCCGAGCTGCTGGAGCGGCTCGCGGTCACCGGCTTCGACGGGCATGTCGTCATCGAGGTCAACACCCGGCGCGCGATGTCCGGCGCGGAGCGCGAGGCGGACCTCGCGGAGGCCCTGGCCTTCACCAGACTGCACCTGGCCTCGGCGGTGAAGGTGCCCCGCCGGTGACCGACACCCCGACCGGAGGCGGTGCGGGTACCCGCCGCCGCGGCCGCCCCCCGCGTACCGAGTCCGCCGACACCCGGGACCGTATCCTCGTCACGGCCCGCGAGGAGTTCTCCGAACACGGCTACGAGAAGACGTCCGTACGCGGCATCGCCAAGGCCGCCGGGGTCGACTCCGCCCTGGTCCACCACTACTTCGGCACCAAGGAACAGATCTTCGAGGCCGCCATCGCGGTCGCCTTCGCCCCCGCCGCCGAGGCGCCCCTCGCCATCGCGGACGGCCCGCTGGACGGCGTCGGCGAGCGGCTGACCCGGTTCGTCTTCGGGATCTGGGAGAACCCCACCACCCGTACGCCCCTTCTCGCGATCGTCCGCTCCGCCGTCAACAACGAGACGGCCGCCGCCGTCTTCCGCCGGCTCATCGCCGCCCAGCTGCTGCGCCGACTCGCGGAGCAGCTCGGCCACACCGACGGGGAGCTGCGGGCCGAGCTGGCCGCGGCGCAGCTGGTGGGGTGCGCGATGCTGCGCTACGTGATCAAGCTGGAGCCGCTGGCGTCCGCGGACCTGGAGCAGATCGTGGCCAGGATCGCCCCGGTGGTGCAGGGGCATCTGACCGGGCCGTGAGTCCGGCGGTGAGTCCGGCCGCGCGAGACGCGCGTCCCGCATTCCGGACACCTCGTCCCGAGGCCTGAACAACGGGCGTACGCTCGTCAGCAGCCCTACCTGTCTGAAGGAGCGAGCGACGATGCCCGAGCTGAGGTCCCGCACAGTCACCCACGGCCGCAACATGGCGGGCGCCCGCGCCCTTATGCGCGCCTCCGGTGTACCGGGTGCGGACATCGGCCGCAAGCCGATCATCGCCGTCGCGAACTCGTTCACGGAGTTCGTGCCGGGCCACACCCACCTCCAGCCGGTCGGCCGGATCGTCTCCGAGGCGATCAAGGAGGCGGGCGGCATCCCGCGCGAGTTCAACACGATCGCCGTGGACGACGGCATCGCGATGGGCCACGGCGGCATGCTGTACTCCCTGCCCTCCCGCGACCTGATCGCGGACAGCGTGGAGTACATGGTCGAGGCGCACTGCGCCGACGCCCTGGTCTGCATCTCCAACTGCGACAAGATCACCCCGGGCATGCTGATGGCCGCCCTGCGCCTGAACATCCCCACGGTCTTCGTCTCCGGCGGCCCCATGGAGGCCGGGCGCGCGACCCTCGTGGACGGCACGGTCCGCACCCTCGACCTGATCGACGCGATGGTCGAGGCGGCCAACGAGAACGTCTCCGACGAGGACGTCCTCAAGATCGAGGAGAACGCCTGTCCGACCTGCGGCTCCTGCTCCGGCATGTTCACCGCCAACTCGATGAACTGCCTGACGGAGGCGATCGGCCTCTCCCTCCCCGGCAACGGCTCGGTGCTGGCCACCCACACCGCCCGCAAGCAGCTCTACGTCGACGCGGCCCGCACGGTGATGGACCTCACCCGCCGCTACTACGAGCAGGACGACGACACGGTCCTGCCGCTCAACATCGCGACCTTCGCCGCGTTCGAGAACGCGATGGCCCTCGACATCGCGATGGGCGGCTCCACGAACACGATCCTCCACCTGCTGGCCGCCGCCCAGGAGGCGGGCGTCCCCTTCGGCCTGGAGGAGATCAACGAGGTCTCGCGCCGGGTGCCGTGCCTGGCCAAGGTGGCCCCGAACGTCGCGAAGTCCCGCACCTACTACATGGAGGACGTGCACCGCGCCGGCGGCATCCCCGCTCTCCTCGGCGAACTGCACCGCGGCGGCCTCCTGAACGAGGACGTGCACTCCGTCCACAGCCCCTCCCTCGCGGACTGGCTGAAGACGTGGGACGTGCGCGGCGGCTCCCCGTCCCCCGAGGCGGTCGAGCTGTGGCACGCGGCCCCGGGCTGCGTCCGCTCCTCCGAGGCGTTCTCCCAGTCCGAGCGCTGGGCGGCCCTGGACGAGGACGCGGCGGAAGGCTGCATCCGCAGCGTCGAGCACGCGTACTCCAAGGACGGCGGCCTCGCGGTCCTCAAGGGCAACCTCGCCGTCGACGGCTGCGTGGTCAAGACGGCCGGCGTCGACGAGTCGATCTGGACCTTCGAGGGCCCCGCGGTCGTCTGCGAGTCGCAGGAGGAAGCCGTCGAGAAGATCCTCAACAAGCAGGTCACCGACGGCGACGTCGTCGTGATCCGCTACGAGGGTCCCAAGGGCGGCCCCGGCATGCAGGAGATGCTCTACCCGACGTCCTTCCTCAAGGGCCGCGGCCTCGGCAAGACCTGCGCGCTGATCACCGACGGCCGCTTCTCCGGCGGCACCTCCGGCCTCTCCATCGGCCACGCCTCCCCGGAGGCGGCCTCCGGCGGCACCATCGCCCTCGTCGAGGACGGCGACCGCATCCGCATCGACATCCCGAACCGCACGATCGAGCTCCTCGTCGACGAGGCCGAACTGGCCCGCCGCGAGCAGGCCCTGGGCGGCGTCTACGCCCCGAAGAACCGCGAGCGCAAGGTCTCGGCGGCCCTGCGCGCCTACGCCGCGATGGCCACCAGCGCCGACAAGGGCGCGGTCCGCGACGTGACCAAGCTGGGCTGACACCCGACGTGACCTCGGAAGGGGCCGCCTCCCGTACGGAGGCGGCCCCTTCTCTCCGGCCCCGCTACCAGCCGCCGGGCTCCGCCGCGTCCACGGCGAAGACGGTGCCGTCGGGGGCGGCGGCGTAGACGTGGGAGTCGAGGAGCAGGGGGGCGGGCACCGAGGTGGTGACTCCGCCCGAGCCCGTTCCGAAGCGGGCCGAGGTCTGCCCGGCGGCCGCCCCGCTGCGTGCGTCGACGGCCATGAGCCGGCCGTCGGCGGCCGAGAAGTACACGTGCCGGCCGTCGGCGACGGGCACCGAGCCCCGGCTGACCGAGGTCTCCGCATGCCAGGCGCGTCTGCCCGCCGTCATGTCGACGGCGTCCAGCGAGCCGGTGGCGGCCAGCACATAGACCACGCCGCGGTCCGCCCCGGCCTGCGCGTCCTCACGCGGCACGGGCAGTTTGACCCTGCGGGTCTCCCCGGACGCCGGCGCGTAGCGGACGACGGCGACGGCGTCGCCGTAGACCGGATCGGCGGACAGCAGGAAGACCGTCCCGTCCTGTGCACCGACCGGCTTCAGCAGTCCCTGCAGCCGGCGGGTGTCTCCCCGTACCTCTCCGGTGGCCGGATCCAGGACGGTGACCTGTGTGCTGGTCCCGTCCGCGGACGTACTGGTCACGTACGCCGAGGACGGATCCGCGGCGAAGAAGTCGATGCGCGCTGTGCCGTGCACCCCCGTCGACCGGCTCCACCTGGTCGCTCCGGTGGCGCTGTCCACTCCGGTGACCGTGCCGTCGGCGCGCGCCAGCAGGAGCATGTCGCCGGCGTACCTCATCCCTCTGCTCTCGGGCAGGTCACGCTGCCATCGGCTCCTGCCCGAGGCCGGGTCCAGCGCGGTCACCTGCCGGGCCTCGTCGGTGACGAGCTGGAGGAGCCCGCCGGAGAGGACCGGGGGCCGGTTCCCGTGGGCGTTCACGACGGTGTGCCGCCAGAGCACGTCACCCGTCGCCGGGTCCAGGGCGAACGCCACCGACGCCTCGGTGCAGAACAGTCTTCCCTCCCCGGCGGTGCACTGGGGAGTGGTCGCGTCCTTGGCGACGGGCTTGGCCTGCCAGGCGGAGAAAGCGGCCGCCGTCGTCCTCGGGTTGCCGACCCGCGGCCGCGCGGTACCCCCGGCGCCCCACTCGACCAGGGCAGCGACCGCGCCGAGCGCGAGGACAACGGCGCCCGTGGCCAAGGCGACTCGCCTGCCGGGCCGAGCTCTGCCCTGCGGCCGCGGTCTCCCGTCCTCCTGGGGCTTGTCCGCCGTCTTCTGCGGCGGCTCCGGTTGCACGGCCTCGCCGGTGTCGCCGTCGACGCTCGCCCGCTGCGCCGGTATGAACATCTGCGTGTCGTACGAAGCTGACAACGACCGCAGTTCCCGCATCAGTTCGTCGGGCGTCGGCCGGTCCTCGGGCTCCTTTGCGAGGCACCGCAGCACCACCGGCGCGAGCTCCTCCGGTACGCCGGTGAGATCGGGCTCGTCGTGTACGACCTGGTAGGCGACGACATACGGGCTGTCGGAGTCGAACGGCCCCTGCCCCGTCGCCGCGTGCACCAGCACCGACCCGAGCGCGAAGATGTCGGCGGCTGGCCCCACCTCACGCGGCCGCCGGAACTGCTCCGGCGCCATGAACGGCGGCGTGCCGATCAACTTCCCGGTCTCGGTCCGCAGTTCGCTGTCTTTCGGCCGGGAGATACCGAAGTCGATGACCTTCGGACCGTCCTCGGCGAGCAGTACGTTGCTCGGCTTGAGATCCCGGTGGACCACGCCGACCCGGTGGATGTCGCGCAGCGCCTCCGCCAGTCCGGCCATCAGCCTGCGCAACTGGGCCGGAGCCATCGGACCGTTCCGCTTCACGTGCTCGGAAAGGGTCGGCCCGGGGATGAAGAGGGTGGCCATCCAGGGCCGTTCGGCCTCGGGATCGGCGTCCACGACGGGGGCGGTGAAGGCGCCGCTGACCTTGCGCGCGGCAGCCACCTCCTGCCGGAAACGGCCCCTGAACTCACGGTCCTTGGCGTACTGGGCATGCACGACCTTCACCGCGAGCTTCAGCCCCGAGGTGCTGCGGGCCAGATGCACCACGCCCATGCCACCGGAGCCCAGGCAGGACTCCAGACGGTAGTGCCCGGCATACTCGGGAAGTTCCGCTTCCGCGCCCGCTCCGGTGTTGCGCTGTGGCGTCAAGGGACCACCCCCGTGCTGTTTCCGCGGAGCGCGACTCCCGGAGCCTAGTCGATGACTCGTACGAGACAGAGGCGGCTTGCTAGCCTCCGCGTGCGAGTTACGGACATGTGTTTCGTGGCTCGAATGAGGGGAATCAACGGGACTCCATGGAACTCATGGGTCCAGTGGGGGGAGCAGTACATGTCTGTCGATCACGTGCAGGAAGCCGAAGGCAGCGGCGAGGAAAGTGCCGCCACGACGCTGGCGGCAACCACCACAGTCCGCTACTACCCGGTCGCCCCGGGCGTCCGCCTGAACGTCCGCAGCGGCCCGGGCACCGGCTACGACATCACCCGGACCCTCCCCGAGGATGCCAAGGTCCCGATCTACTGCCAGACGCCGGGCACCTCGGTGTCCGGTTACTACGGCACGTCGAACATCTGGGACAACATCAGCAACGGCGAGTTCGTGTCAGACGCCTACGTCCACACCGGCAGTGACGGCTACGTGGCCGACCGCTGCTCCTGACCGGTCCAGGGGGACTGGATGACACCCTTAAGACGCGCTTCCGTCCTTCTCGCGAGCTCCGCGGGAGCCTTCCTCATGGTGCTGGGGTCGGCCTCCGTCGCCGCCGCCGTCTCGACCTACCCGGTGGCCCCCGACGTCCGCCTGAACGTCCGCGGCGGCCCGGGCACCGGCTACAGCATCACCCGGACCCTGCCCGAGAACACCAGGGTCCCGATCTTCTGCCAGACGCCGGGGACCTCGGTGTCCGGTTACTACGGCACGTCGAACATCTGGGACAACATCGACAACGGCGAGTTCGTCTCGGACGCCTACGTCAACACGGGCAGTGACGGCTACGTGGCCGACCGCTGCGCCTGACCCGCACACCACCCCGACCCGGAGCCCGCGCGGCACCCGGCGCCATAATCGTCCCGTGAGCGACGAACCAGGCACCCCGGACACCCCCGCGGGCTCCACCGGCGGTCCCCGCCCCGAGCCCCTCCGTTTCTTCGGCACGTCCTGGGTGAACCACGACGACGGCTACACCGCCCGCCGGATCGGCGTGGCCGTGGGCTCGCTCGCCGCAGCCGTCGGCTCCTGCCTGGTCCTGCGCCTCGCCTACGAGGGCGTCCAGCTCGCCGACACCGGCGCCTTCGTGTCCGTCCTCGTCGTCGCGATGTTCGCCATCTGCAGCGCCCTGGCCTTCCGCAACACCTGGGAGTCCTTCGGCAAGCGCCCCGACCCCGAACGCCAGGCGTCCCTGCGCGGCCTCCTCGCCATCGGTTTCGTCGGCTCGCTCCTCGCCTACTTCTGCCGCTCCCTCGCCGAGGCCCCCGGCGAGAAACTCCACCGCGCCGAGTACGACACCGCCGTCAAGGAACACGAACGCCGCAGCACCCGCCGCTCGGGCAACCCGTCGAGGAAGAAGCGGAAGCCCTGAGGCCGACGGGGCCGGATCCGGACCACCTCCCGGACATTCCTGTCCGCCCCGCCCCGCCCCCGGGGACCATGGCTGTATGACCACAGGCCAGTCGCAGTCGCAACCCCGGAACCCGACCTCCCACCACGCCGCACGCGCGCACTCCTTCAACGCCGCCGCGGCCCAGTACGCCGCGAACCGTCCCTCCTACCCGCCCGCTCTCCTCGACGCCGTCGAGGAGGAGGCCGGACGCTCCCTCGCGGGCGCCCGGGTGGTCGACGTCGGCGCGGGCACCGGCATCGCGACCGCCCTCCTGCACGCGCGCGACGCCGAGGTGATCGCGGTGGAGCCGGGGGAGGGCATGGCGGCGCAGTTCCACGCCACCCGCCCCGGCATCCCGATCGTCCGCGGCAACGGCAACGCCCTTCCGTTCGCCGACGCCACCGCCGACTTCCTCACCTACGCCCAGGCCTGGCACTGGACCGACCCGGCCCGCTCCGTGCCGGAGGCGCTCCGCGTGCTGCGTCCCGGTGGGGCGCTGGCGCTGTGGTGGAACACCAGCGCCCTCGACGTCGGCTGGATCGCCGACGCCTCCGAGCGCATCGGCAGCTTCTTCGGTACCGACACCACGTTCGAGCAGCGCAAGGGAGCCGACAGCACCGACCTCGCCGACCCCAGCGGCCGGCTCCGCTTCGCCCGCCGCGAGGTCCGCTGGAGCCGCCGGGTCCCGGTCGACACCCACCTCGCCAACATCGGCAGCCACTCGGCGTTCCTCGTCATCTCCGAGGCCCGCCGCGCCGCGTTCCTCGCCGAGGAACGCGCCCACCTCCTGAAGGTCTTCCCGGACGGGATCGTCGAGGAGACGTACGACGTCCTCCTCCTAGTCGCCCGCAACACCTGAGCACTGCCGACTCCCACCGCCCCGCGGCAGCGATACGGCCGCGGGCCGGTGGGGGCTGGTCGCACCGTTCCTCCCTCAGCCTTCGGCCGGGGGCCCCAGCGTCCCTTGGGGTGGCGCCGTCCGGTCGTTTCTCCTCTGCGTCGTCCTCAGCCTGGGCGTTGTCGGCGACACCGGCCCTGCCGCAGTGATTCGGCCGCGGGCCGGTGGGGGCTGGTCGCACCGTTCCTCCCTCAGCCTTCGGCCGGGGGCCCCAGCGTCCCTTGGGGCGGCGCCGTCCGGTCGTTTCTCCTCAGCGCGGCAGGCGGTACCCCGCAAGCGTCGGTCAGTCCCCCATCCGCCGACCTGCCCCGGCGCTTTCACCGCCTCCCCTTGACGACCCACCCCCTCCCGAGCATTATTCATCACATGGTGAATTATTCGCCGGAGCCGTCCCAGGCCACCGGCAACCCAGACCTGCCCCCCGCCGTCCAGGCCGCCGGACTCACCGCGGTCCGCGGCCCCCGCACCGTGCTGCGCGGACTCGACTTCACCGTCCCGCGCGGTCAGATCACCGGCCTCCTCGGCCCCTCCGGATGCGGCAAGTCCACCCTGATGCGGTCGATCGTCGGCACCCAGGCCAAGGTCACCGGCACCCTGAACGTCCTCGGCCGGCCCGCCGGACACCCCTCCCTGCGCACCCGCATCGGCTACGTCACCCAAGCCGCCTCCGTCTACGACGACCTGACCATCCGCCAGAACCTGGACTACTTCGGCGCGATCCTCGACCCCACCCGCCCCACTGCCGCCCGCCGCGCCGACGTCGACCGTGTCCTCGGTGAAGTCGACCTCACCGGCCACGCCGACGCCCTCGCCGGCAACCTCTCCGGCGGCCAGCGCAACCGCGTCTCCCTCGCCGTCGCCCTGCTCGGCAGCCCCGAACTCCTCGTCCTCGACGAACCCACCGTCGGCCTCGACCCCGTCCTGCGCCGCGACCTCTGGAACCTCTTCCACTCCATCGCCGCCACCCGCGGCGCCACCCTCCTCATCTCCTCCCACGTCATGGACGAGGCCGAACGCTGCCACCGCCTCCTCCTCATGCGCGAGGGCGAGATCCTGGCCGACGACACCCCCGAGGCGCTGCGCACCCGCACCGGCTCCGACACCGTCGAGGCCGCCTTCCTCCACCTCGTCGACGAAGCCGCCGCCAACTCCCGCACGAAGGAAACGGCCCGATGACCACCCAGACCACGACCACCACCGCCGGCACCGTCCCCGTCGGCGCCCTGAACCTCTCCCGCACCACAGCCACGGCCGCCCGCGTCCTGCGCCAGCTCCGCCACGACCCCCGCACCATCGCGCTACTGATCCTCATCCCCTGCCTGATGCTGGTCCTGCTCCGCTACGTCTTCGACGGCAGCCCGCACACCTTCGACAACATCGGCGCCTCGCTCCTCGGCATCTTCCCGCTCATCACGATGTTCCTGGTGACCTCCATCGCCACCCTCCGCGAACGCACCTCGGGCACCCTCGAACGACTCCTCGCCATGCCCCTCGGCAAAGCCGACCTCATTGCCGGCTACGCCCTCGCCTTCGGCATCCTCGCGATCATCCAGTCGGCCCTCGCCACCGGCCTCGCCGTCTGGCTCCTGGGCCTCGACGTCACCGGCTCCCCCTGGCTCCTGCTCCTGGTCGCCCTGCTCGACGCCCTGCTCGGCACGGCCCTCGGTCTCTTCGTCTCGGCCTTCGCGGCCTCCGAGTTCCAGGCGGTCCAGTTCATGCCCGCGGTGATCTTCCCCCAGCTCCTCCTCTGCGGCCTCTTCACCCCTCGCTCCGAGATGCACCCCGTCCTCGAAGCCGTCTCCGACGTGCTGCCCATGTCCTACGCCGTCGATGGCATGAACGAGGTCCTCCACCACACCGACATGACCGCCACCTTCGTCAGGGACGTCCTGATCGTCGCCGGCTGCGCCCTGCTGGTCCTGACCCTCGGAGCGGCCACCCTGCGGCGGCGAACCGCCTGACCCGCCGCCGACGTCCGGTCGGCGGACAACCGGCCCCGGCCCGCACCCCCGGTGCCAGACTGAACCGCATGAGTCAGAAAGTCGCAGTCCTCGGCACCGGCAAGATCGGCGAAGCCCTGCTCAGCGGAATGATCCGCGCCGGCTGGGCCCCGGCCGACCTCCTGGTCACCGCCCGCCGCCCCGAACGAGCCGAAGAACTCCGCGCCCGCCACGGAGTCACCCCGGTCACCAACCCCGAGGCCGCGAAGACCGCCGACACCCTGATCCTCACGGTCAAGCCCCAGGACATGGGCACCCTCCTCGACGAACTCGCCCCGCACCTCCCCGCCGACCGTCTCGTCATCAGCGGCGCCGCGGGCATCCCCACCTCCTTTTTCGAGGAACGCCTCGCCACCGGCACCCCGGTCGTCCGCGTCATGACGAACACCCCCGCCCTCGTCGACGAGGCGATGTCCGTCATCTCCGCCGGCACCCACGCCACCGAGGCCCATGTCGCCCACGCCGAGGAGATCTTCGGCGCCGTCGGCAAGACCCTCCGGGTACCCGAGTCCCAGCAGGACGCCTGCACCGCCCTCTCCGGCTCGGGCCCGGCGTACTTCTTCTACCTGGTCGAGGCCATGACCGACGCCGGCATCCTGCTCGGCCTGCCCCGCGACAAGGCCCACGACCTCATCGTCCAGTCCGCGATCGGCGCCGCCGTGATGCTCCGCGACAGCGGCGAACACCCCGTCAAACTCCGCGAGAACGTCACCTCGCCCGCCGGTACCACCATCAACGCCATCCGCGAACTGGAGAACCACGGCGTCCGCGCCGCCCTCATCGCCGCCCTCGAAGCCGCCCGCGACCGCAGCCGCGAACTCGCCTCCGGGAAGAAGGACTGAGGCCCGGCCCCGGAACCCCGGGGCCGGCGGGGCGGTGGTCCGCCGTTCCACCGGCCCCGCCGCCCCTCGCTCTACCGCCCCTTGCTCTACCGCGCCGCGTTGAGCGCGGGCCCGGCCGTCACCGAGCCTGCCCCCGAACGCGAGCCCGAGCCGGAGAAGCCGTCCGGCGGCAACAGCCCGATCGCCCGGTAGGCCGTATCGACGATCGGCCGGGCGATCGCCCGAGCCTTCTCCGCCCCATGCCGCAGCACCCCCTCCACATATCCCGGATCGGCACACAACTCCTTGTGCCTGGCCTGCACGGGCCCGAGCGTCTCCAGCACCGCCTCCGCGGTGGCCTCCTTCAGAGCGCCGTACGAATCGTGAACGGTTGCCAGTGACTCAGGGTTCCCGCCCGTGCACGCAGCGAGAATCTCCAGCAGGTTCGCGACCCCCGGCCGCTCCTCCCTGTCGTACACGACCTCCCGCCCGCTGTCCGTCACGGCCCGCATGATCTTCTTCCGGATCACGTCCGGCTCGTCGAGCAGATAGACGATCCCGGGACCGGAGTCGTCGCTCTTGCCCATCTTCGCCATCGGGTCCTGCAGGTTCATCACCCGCGCCGCCACCGTCGGCACGGTCGCCCTCGGCACCACGAACGTGTGCCCGTACCGCTGGTTGAACCGCACCGCCAGATCCCGGGTCAGCTCCACGTGCTGCGCCTGGTCGTCCCCGACCGGCACCTCGTCCGCCCCGTACGCCAGGATGTCCGCCGCCATCAGCGCCGGATACGTCAGCAGGGACAGCCGCACGCCCCGCCCCCGCGCCCCCTCGCTCGCGACCTTCTCCTTGTACTGGATCATCCGCCGCATCTCACCGTCGGTCGCCACGCACTCCATGACGTACGACAGCCGGGTGTGCTCGTCGACATGGCTCTGCACGAACACGGTGCACAGCTCCGGATCCAGCCCCGTCGCCAGCAGCAGCGTCGCCGCCTGCCGGGTGAGCCTGCGCAGCCGGGCCGGATCGTGGTCCACGGTCATGCCGTGCAGATCGACGACGCAGAACACCGCGTCGGACCGGTGCTGGTCCACGGCGGCCCACTGCCGCATCGCCCCCAGGTAGTTCCCCAGTGTCAGGTGCCCGGTCGGCTTGATCCCGCTGAAGACCCGTGTCATTCCCTCTCCACCTCCTGGTCGAGGCCGCCGCCCCCGGCGGCCGGCCCTCAGGGGTTCTGGAGGGAGATACGCGAACGGCCGCCGAAGCGGCGGCCGTTGAGTACGTACGTGAGCGCGGCCGCCGTCAGGCGGGCCACCACTGCTGGGAACACGTACGCGTAGTCATGCCGCCCACCATACGCCGCCGGGGTCCCGTCGGGCCGCAAGTTGACACGCCCCGACCGGATACGTACTGTTCTCCGAGTTGTCCGACGTGAGCGCCGACTCCGGTCGGTCCCCGGACAGCCATTCCGCAAGTACCTGCCACCAATCGGCGACCTGTCGTCGTGGTCATTGGCGTGCGTATTCGCGTAATGAGGAATCCACGTTCGAAAGGACGCGGCCCCCGATTAGCTCGGAGGCTGGGAATCCGCTAAAGTCTCACTCGTCGGAACGGCCCAACAGCCGCGAAGACACCACCCGCTGACTGGGAATCAGACGCCGAAAGGATCTGATAGAGTCGGAACCGCCGGAAAGGGAA
>NZ_JBFBJI010000052.1:0-58862 GCF_040702065.1 Streptomyces sp. NPDC086777
CGTGTCCGCTCGCGCTGTCCCCCGCGCCCCTGAAGGGGCGCGGGCGCGGGGAACTGCGCGACCAGCCCCCACCGGCCCGCACCCGGAAATCCACCGCAACAACTTCATGAACGGCGTCTGAGAGCCCCGGCCGACCTGCGAGAAGGTTCCTTATATCGGGCAAACGAGCTTCTCGCGGCGTTCTCAGCGGGCACTCAGGAGGCTCTCATGGTCGCGGGACAAGCTACTTGTCATGACCGAGAGCCTCCGCCGCAGCGGCGAGTACGAGAACCCGCAGGGTCCCCAGGGTGACGCCTACCAGGGCGCGTACCCCCAGCAGCAGCACGCCTCCTCCCCCGTCAACCCGGAGTGGCCGCCCCCGCCCACCCACCAGCCGACGGTCGACGGCGGCCAGGGCGGCTACGGCGGCGGTACGGCCGTACTCCCCACCGTCGGCCCGGACGCGGAGCACTCGGCGGGGCACCCGGCGGAGCACGGCACGCACTCGGCACCCAGGAAGCGGCCCCGGGGTCCGATAGCCCTCCTCGCGGCGGTCGCGATCGTCGCGGCGGCCGTGGGCGGCGGCACGGCGTACGCCTTCCAGGAGCTCACCGGCAAGAGCGACGTCGTCTCCAGCAGCACCACCACCAGCGTGGTGCCCTCCAGCAAGAAGGGCGACGTCGCCACGATCGCCGCCAGGGTCAGCCCGAGCGTCGTCGAGGTCAACGCGACCCTCAGCAACGGCACCTCCACCGGCTCCGGCGTCGTCATCACCAGCAACGGCGAGATCATCACCAACAACCACGTGATCTCCGGCGCCCAGTCCGTCAAGGTCTCCACCAGCAACGGCAAGTCGTACACCGCCGAGGTCGTCGGCACCGACAGCTCCAAGGACCTCGCCCTCCTCAAGCTCCAGGGCGCCTCCGGTCTCAGCCCCGCCGTCCTCGGCAACTCCGACGGAGTCCAGGTCGGCGACACGGTCGTGGCGATCGGCTCGCCCGAGGGCCTGACCGGCACCGTCACCAGCGGCATCGTCTCCGCGCTCGACCGGGACGTCACCGTCTCCACCGACGAAGGCCAGCAGCAGGAGCAGCAGGGCGGCGGCAGCGGCCAGTGGCCGTTCTCCTTCGGCGGCCAGCAGTTCAACGGCGACACCGGGTCGTCCACCACGACCTACAAGGCGATCCAGACCGACGCGTCCCTGAACCCGGGCAACTCCGGCGGCGCGCTGATCGACGCCAGCGGCGACATCGTCGGCATCAACTCCGCGATGTACTCCGCGAGTTCCGACTCCTCGTCGTCCTCCTCCAGCGCGGGCAGTGTCGGCCTCGGCTTCGCCATCCCGATCAACACCGTCAAGTCCGACCTGGCCAAGCTGCGGTCGGGCTCCACCAGCTGAACCACCGTCACCAGAGCAAGGGAGCACGTCATGATCGAGCAGGTTTCGCACACGATGTCCGCCGACAGCCCGGCCGGTGTCAGCCTCGCCCTTGCCGTGGCGTACGAGCTCCACGCACCGACGGAGGCCGTGGTGGCCCCGACCCCGGCCCCCCGCTCCCCGGAGGGCGTGCTGGCGCCGACCCCGACCCCGCGCGCCCCGGAGGTCGTGCCCGCCCCGCAGCTGATGGGCCTGCGGACCTCGGCGGCCCGGCCGCACCAGCGCAAGGTGCCGCTGAGCCGCATGACCCTGGTACGCGGCTAGGGGCGTACCACCCCACCAGCGTGCATACCCGACAGCCGAGAAACATGCGAGGCTGAGAGGCGTCCCGGACCACGACCCACCGCACCCCGAGGAAACGCGAGCGATGAGCCCCGCCGATGGCGACCGTGAACCCCAGCGCATCCTGATCGTCGACGACGAGCCGGCCGTACGCGAAGCCCTCCAGCGCAGCCTCGCCTTCGAGGGGTACGAGACCGAGGTCGCGGTCGACGGCGCGGACGCGCTGGAGAAGGCGACCGCCTACCAGCCGGACCTGATCGTCCTCGACATCCAGATGCCGCGCATGGACGGCATGACGGCCGCCCGCCGCATCCGCGGGGCCGGCGACACCACCCCGATCCTGATGCTGACGGCCCGCGACACGGTCGGCGACCGCGTCACCGGCCTCGACGCCGGGGCCGACGACTACCTGGTCAAGCCGTTCGAGCTCGACGAACTCTTCGCCCGCATCCGTGCGCTGCTGCGCCGCAGCTCCTACGCGGCCTCGCTCTCCGAAGGCGTCCAGGAGGACGAGGCGCTCACCTTCGGCGACCTGCGCATGGACCTCGCGACCCGCGAGGTCACCCGGTCCGGCCGCCAGGTCGAGCTGACCCGCACGGAGTTCACGCTCCTGGAGATGTTCATGGCCCACCCGCGCCAGGTCCTCACCCGCGAGCAGATCCTCAAGGCCGTCTGGGGCTTCGACTTCGAGCCCTCGTCCAACTCCCTCGACGTCTACGTCATGTACCTGCGCCGCAAGACCGAGGCCGGCGGCGAGCCCCGCCTCGTCCACACCGTGCGCGGCGTCGGGTACGTCCTGCGCCAGGGCGGCGCCGAGTGAAGAGGCTCACCGCCCGCTTCCGCACCCTCCCGATCCGCGCCCGGCTGTCGATGCTGGTCGCGGCAGCGGTGGCGTTCGCGGTGGCGGCGGTCTCGGTGACGTGCTGGTTCATCGTGCAGAGGCAGCTGTACAACCAGGTGGACAACGACCTCCAGAAGGTTTCGGGCATGCGAGGTCCGCAGCTCGGTGACATCGCGGACGCCCTCAAGAACTGCCGGCAGACCACGCAGGGCACGCAGGGCACGCTCACCGGGCTCCGGAACACCTACTCCCAAGCGATCAAGGCCGACGGCACCCCCTGCGTCACGCAGAACTCCGCGGGCACCGTCAAGGTGACCCAGGCCGACAAGGACGTCATCGAGAAGGCCGGCAGCGGCAAGGGCCTTCTGCGCAACGGTGTCGACACGAAGGGCAACGCCGTGCGGGTGCTGACCCTCCCGGCGCCGTTCGTGGTCACGGACACGAACACCGGAGCAAGCTCCGGAACCGCCCTGATGGTGGCCGTCCCGCTGAAAGGCACCCAGGACACCCTCAAGGACCTCGCCCTGATCCTCCTCCTGGTCTCCGGCATCGGAGTCGTCGGCGCCGGCGCCGCGGGCCTCGCGGTCGCCCGGGCCGGGCTGCGTCCCGTCGACAAGCTGACGGAGGCCGTCGAGCACGTGGCCCGTACCGAGGACCTGAGCGTCCGCATCCCCGTCGAGGAAGAGTCGGACGACGAGATCGCGCGCCTGTCCCGCTCCTTCAACAGCATGACCAGCTCCCTGGCCAGCTCCCGCGAACTGCAGCAGCAGCTCATCGCGGACGCCGGCCACGAACTCCGCACCCCCCTCACCTCGCTCCGCACGAACATCGAGCTCCTCACCCGCAGCGAGGAGACCGGCCGCCCGATCCCCCCGGCGGACCGCAAGGCGCTGCTCTCCTCGGTGAAGGCGCAGATGACGGAGCTGGCGTCACTGATCGGCGACCTCCAGGAGCTGTCCCGCTCGGAGGGGCAGCGCGGTGAGCGCGTGCAGATCGTGGCCCTTCAGGACACGGTCGAGGCGGCCCTGCGCCGCGCCCGCCTGCGCGGTCCGGAGCTGACGATCTCGGCGGACGTCCAGCCGTGGTTCGTCCGCGCGGAGCCCTCCGCGCTGGAGCGGGCGATCGTCAACATCCTCGACAACGCGGTGAAGTTCAGCCCCGAAGGCGGCAAGATCGACGTCGCCCTGGACCGCGGCGTGCTCACCGTCCGCGACCACGGCCCCGGCATCCCCGAGGAAGAACTCCCCCACGTCTTCGACCGGTTCTGGCGTTCGCCGAGCGCGCGGGCCCTGCCGGGCTCCGGTCTCGGCCTCTCCATCGTGGCCCGCACGGTCCAGCAGGCCGGCGGCGACGTCACCCTGGCCCGCGCCAACGGCGGCGGCACGGTGGCGACGGTACGCCTGCCGGGCGCGCCTACGGCTCCGCCTGAGACGCCGTAGACCGCTCGGCTCCCACCCAGAAGACCAGTTCCACCATGATCTGCGGGTCTGCCGCGCGCGGTACGAAGGTGTAGGTCAGCCAACCGTTTCCATCATCGAAGTAGATGATGCGGGGGCCTTTGGGGTGGCTGGACCGTGCTGGTTCGACCCACATGCCGTCGGGCAGTGCGGCGGCGCCGCGGACATCAGCCCCTCGGGCATATGCCAACCGAAGGTGCGCCGACCGGCTTCCTCCTTGACCCCGCCCACGAACACGGACCGGGGACACAGCCGAGAAGACGAGAGGACGGGCGGCCGGGCGGACGGGCGGCCGGGCGGCCGGGATCTTGCTGTCCCGGACGGGGACTGTGCCTGGGTGGCCGTCTGCGGCCTCGACGCAGTTGTTGGCTCCCCCGTCGCTGTAGCTCGACTTGCACCCCACCGCGGTGCTGAGGCCGGGGGTGCGGGTCCTGATCCGCGCTCCTCCAGAAGGCCCCTGATGAACGCGAGCGAGTCCGGCGGGGACAGTGCCAGGTCACGGAGCCGATCGTAGGACAGTCGCTCGCGCAGGACTTCGTCCGGATCTTCGAACAACCAGCCCACAAGCAACGCGATCACGGTAGGTAAGGCGATGCCGGTGGACCTGGCGAGATGACGTCAGATCACCCGTTCGAGCGAAGGCGGAACGGTCCGCCGACGGCCGGCCCGAACCGCTTCCCGAGGCCACGGACGGCCGCCTTATCCTCTCTCCAGTCGCGCACCCGTTCGGTGCGCCTGGGGAGGGGCACGGATCGTGGACGAGGGTGGAGTCGAACGGGAGTACCGAAGGCGCCGGAAGCCGCACCTGGCGTACCTCCTCCTGCCGATGCTGCTGATGATGAACGCGTTCATCCAGACCAGCCGGGTCTCCCACGACGACGACAGGGGCGGAAGCGGGTTCTGGTGGGGGCCGCCGGCCGTCGCACTGCTGCTGGCCATGACGGTCGTCCGGATCGCACTGGAGTACTTCCGGGCGTACACCAGGGTCACGGCCGCCGGGATCACCGCACAGGGGCCGGTGCGTGCGCGGAGCTGGGCCTGGTCGGAGGTGTACGACATCCGGGTCGAGCAGGCACAGCGCGGTTCCGGGCGGACGGCCCCGCAGTGGCTCACCTACCTGTACGACATCCGGGGCCGCCGTTTCCTGCTGTGGCATCTCAACGACTGGCAGGTCGACGACCCCTACGCCGAGGTCGCGGAGCTGTGCCTGGCCGCCGCCCCGCTGCGCAGTCTCACGTGGGAGCGCCGTCCGGACGTCGAGGAGCTGATCCTGCGGGGGGCGGCACGGCGGAAGGCCGTGACGTGGGGGCTGTACGGCTGGTTGGCGGTCTTCTGCCTCATGCTCGTGGTCGACATCTGGCGGGCCGCCGTGGGGGGCCCGGACCACCCCTTCTTGCTCATGGTGTGCGTCCCCCTGGCCTCGGGAGTCGCCCTGGCCGCCGTACTCGACCGGTACTGGAGCATCCGGCCGCCGCGCTCCCCGGCCCGGCAGCCGTAGCCCACCCACATCCCGCCCCCAGCCCCGTCACAGCCCCTCGTCACACTTTTGCCAGATGGCTGAGATGGCTGAGATGGCTCAGACGGCGAGGAAGATCCTGCTGGCCGACGACGACGCGGCCGTGCGCGACGGGATCGGGCGGCTGCTCAGGTCCGAGGGGTATGAGACGGTGCTCGCCGACGACGGCAGAGTGGCCCTCGATCTCCTCGGGACTCCGGAGAGCGAGCCGGACCTGGTGCTGATGGACGTCGAGATGCCGGGGCTCGACGGGCTGGCGGCGACCCGGCGGATCCGGGCGTCCGGGTCCACCGTGCCGATCCTCATGATCACCGGGCGGAATGCCGTGGGGGACCGCATCGTCGCCCTCGACAACGGCGCCGACGGGTATCTGGCCAAGCCGTTCGCCGCCGAGGAACTCCTCGCCCGGGTGCGGGCGTTGCTGCGGCGCGGTTCGCGGCGGGAGACGGGGACGGAGGCGGGCGGCGGGGACCGCCGGTCCCTCGGGTTCGAGGATGTCTCGATGGATCTGCGGAGCAGGACCGTGCACCGCAGGGAGCGGGCCATCGACCTGACCAGGACCGAGTACGCGCTGCTGGAGTTCCTGCTGCGGCATCCGGGGCGGGTGCTCGGCCGGGAGCGGATCCTGCGGGAGGTGTGGGGCTTCGAGTTCGCGCCCGCCTCCAACACGCTCGACGTCTACGTCATGTACCTGCGACGGAAACTGGAGAGCCGCGGCGAACCGCGGCTCATCCACACCGTGCGCGGACTGGGGTACACGCTCAGGAACGGTGCTACCACCTGAGGATCATCGTCTCGTCGGGGGCCGACGCCGCCGGTTCCGCCGTGACGGCCTCCGGGAGCGGGTGGGCCAGGGCGGCGTAGGCGCCGTCGCGGGCGAGGAGTTCGGCGTGGGTGCCCGCCTCCACCAGCCGGCCGCGGTCGACGACCAGGATGCGGTCGGCGTCGGGGGCGAGGGTGAGGTCGTGCGTGATCATGATGGTCGTACGGCCCGCCATGAGCTTGCGCAGGGGGGCGACGACCTGGCGGGCGGCGATCGCGTCCAGGCCCGCCGTCGGCTCGTCGAGGACGAGGACCGGAGCGGCGCGGAGCATCGCGCGGGCGATGGCGATGCGCTGCAGCTGGCCACCGGAGAGGGCCGCCGTGCCGGGGGCGATGTGGGTGTCGTAGCCCTCGGGGAGGGCGGCGACGAAGTCGTGGGCGGCGGCGTCCCGGGCCGCCTGTTCGATCTCGGAGTCCGTCGCGCCGGGGCGGCCGCACTCGATGTTCTCGCGAACCGTGCCGTTGAGGATCAGCGTCTGCTGCGGCAGCAGGGCGACGTTCTCGCGGAGGAACTCCAGGGGTACGTCGGTGAGCGGCACGCCGTCCAGGCAGATCACGCCGGCCGAGGGGTCGTAGAAGCGGGTGAGGAGCTTGGCGAGGGTGGACTTGCCGGCGCCGCTCCTGCCGGTGACCAGGACCAGCTCGCCGGGGTTCGCCGTGAGGCCGACGTCGCGCAGGCAGGCCCAGGGGGACTCCGGGTAGCGGAAGGAGACGTTGTGGAAGCTGACCCAGCCGCGGACGGGCCAGGGGCCGACGGGCCGGGCGGGGTCGGTGACCGCGGGCTCGGCGTCCAGGATCTCGCCGATGCGTTCGGCGCCCGCGGTGGCCGCGGTGAGGGTGAGGCCGAGCTGGCCGAGGTTGCGGATCGGCGGGTAGAGGTAGCCGAGGAAGGCCGCGAAGGCGAGGAGTTCGCCGAGGGTCATACGGCCGGCGGAGATCTCCCAGACGCCCAGGCCGATCACGGCGACCACGCAGAGGGTCTCGACGACCTCGACGAACTGCGCGTACATCTCGCCGAGCCGGGCGCCGCGCACGCTGGCCCGCATCCAGGCGCGGGCCTCGGCGTCCAGGCGCTTCTCCTCGTCCCGGCGGCGGTTGTACGCCTGGGTGAGGACGACGTTGCCGAGGGACTCCTCGACCACGGAGGTGATCGCGCCGTCGGCGACCCGCTCGTCCTGGGAGGCCGCCCTGATCCGGCCGGAGAAGCGGCGGGCGGCGAGCAGGAACAGGGGCGCGAGGACGAAGGTGGCCAGGGCCAGGTCCCAGCGGAGCCAGCAGGCGGCGGCCGCGTAGAAGACCGCGGAGAACGCGGCGGCGACGGTGCCGACGACCCCGGACACGACCATCTGCTCGATGGCCTCCACGTCACCGGTGAGGCGTTCCACCAGGTCGCCCTGGCGGTGCCGCTGGAAGAAGTGCGGGGGCAGGTCCTGGACGTGCCGGAAGACCTTGGCGCGCAGGCGCAGGACGAATCTCTCGGCGGTCCAGGTGGCCAGGGAGTTGCCGAGGTAGCCGACGAGCGCGCCGAGCGCCGCGACGCCGAGCCAGGCGCCGGCCGGGCCCCAGAAGGCGGCGAGCGAACCGGCCTGCAGGGCGTTGTCGGTCAGGTCGGCGAAGAGCAGGATCGCGGCGGTCTCGGCGAGCGCGGACACCACGACGCACGCGATGATCAGCCACAGCCACTTGCGGTCACCGCGGGTCAGCGGCCAGAAACGGCGGAAGGCCGCGCGGGCTTCTCTCATGGTCGGCAACTCCCTTCAGGGATCTCGGGTTTCAGGGGGCGGACATGGCCGAGGCGGGGCCACCGGGCGACCACGCGCAACCGGTGACCCCGCCTCACAGCGCGTCTCAGTGCCTGTCGCCGACCGGACGCTTCGGCTCCGGCTTCTTCGGGGCGGGCTTCTTCGGGGCCGGGGCCGGCGTGCGGTGCTTCCCGACGGGGACGATCTTGTGGAAGCTCATGGTGTTCTCCCTCTCCGTGGTGACTTCTGTCGTGGTTCTGCAACAGTTTTTCTACTGGTCCGCCGCAACAACCTGTGAATTGATTTGAATTACTTCTGTAAATGCTTTGTCAGCGCGCTTCGCCGACCGGGCGACGCTTCGGCTCCGGCTTCTTCGGCGCGGGCTTCTTCGGGGCCGGAGCGGGCTTGCGGTGCTTCTTGACAGGGACGATCCTGTGGAAGCTCATGGAAATTCCCTCCTCTGGGCGGGTGAGTCAGCGGTTGCCCACGGGGCGCTTGGGCTGCGGCTTCTTGCAGTGCTTCTTCTTCGGAACCGGCTTCGGGGCGGGCTTCTCGGCCGTCTTCACCGGGACGATCTTGTGGAAGCTCATGCTCTTCTCCTTCGTTCCGTCGTCCGCGCCGTTCGCTTTCGACATGGAAAACATTACGCGGTCCACGAGCCCGAAAAAGCCATTTCCAGTGAGACCTCGGTGAATTACGACTGAGATGAATTTTCAGAAGCAACCGGGAACCGCGCAGTGCCTCACACAGGTTTTATCCAGCAGAAAGGGCCCGGTACGCACGGGGGTGCGTACCGGGCCCTGGTCGGGGCGAGGCGGGTGGCCGCTACTGGACGATCGTGATCCGGTCCGCCGCCGGCGGCGCGAGCGGGCTCGCGGCCGAGGAGTGGGCCGTCAGGTACTCCGCGAGGGCGGAGAGGTCGTCGGTGCCCACCAGGTCGCCGGTGCCCTGGCCGAGGGTGGTGAAGCCGTCGCCGCCGCCCGCCAGGAAGGAGTTGGTGGCGACGCGGTAGGTGGCGGCCGGGTCGACGGCCGTGCCGTTCAGCTTCACGGAATCGGTGACGACCCGGTCCGCGCCCGTCTTCGTCAGGTCCAGCGTGTAGGTGAGCCCCGCGGACGGCAGCAGGATCTTCGGGGCGGCCGCGTTCGCACCGCTCACCTGCTCCTTGAGTACCTGGACGAGCTGTGCGCCGGTGAAGTCCTGGAGGTTCACGGTGTTGGCGAACGGCTGGACCGTGAAGCCCTCGGCGTACGTCACGACGCCGTCGCCCTCGCTCCCCTTGGCCGCGTACGTCAGACCGGCCCGTACCCCGCCCGGGTTCATCAGGGCGAGGTCGGTCTCCGGATCCAGCTCCTTGCCGTACGCGAACTGGGCGTCGGCGATCAGGTCGCCCATCGGGGACTCGGTGCCGGTGTTGTTGACGTCGGCGGAGATGTAGCCGATGGCGCGGTTGCCGATCGGGGCGGCGAGGGTGTTCCACCTGCTGATCAGCTCGGTCATGTCGGGCGCCTTGGCGACGTCCCGGGTGACCACGTGGTTCGCGGACCGCACGGCCGTACGCGCGATGTCGCCGGTACGGCGGTCGTAGGTCAGCGTGGTGTCGGTGTAGAGGCGGCCGAAGGAGGCGGCCGAGGTGACCATGCGGGGGTTGCCGGCCGGGTCGTCGATCGTGCAGACGTACGCGGTGTGGGTGTGGCCGGTGACCAGCGCGTCCACGGCCGGGGTCACGTTCTTCGCGATGTCGACGATCGGGCCGGAGACGCCGCTGCCCGCGCCCGCGGAGTCGCAGTCGTAGTTGTAGTCGGACGAGGCCGGGAAGCCGCCCTCGTGGACCAGCGCCACGATCGACTGGACGCCCTGGCGCTGGAGCACCTTGGCGTACTTGTTGATGGTCTCGACCTCGTCCTTGAAGGTCAGGCCCTTCACGCCGTCGGCGGAGACGATGCCGGGCGTGCCCTCCAGGGTGACCCCGATGAAGCCGATCCTGACGTCCTTCTTCTGCCAGACCCAGTAGGGCTTGAGGATCGGCTCGTCCGTCTTCTCGTCGAGGACGTTGGCCGCCAGGTAGGGGAAGTCGGCGCCCTTGAACTTCTTGCCGGTGTAGCAGCCGTCGGTGGGGTGGCAGCCGCCGTTCTGCAGGCGGGCCAGTTCCTTCGCGCCCTCGTCGAACTCGTGGTTGCCGACCGTCGTGACGTCCAGGTCGAGCTTGTTGAGCGCCTCGATGGTCGGCTCGTCGTGGAAGAGGCCGGAGACGAGCGGGGAGGCGCCCACCATGTCGCCGCCCGCGGCGGTGACGGAGTACTCCTTGCCCTTGCGGGCCTGCCGCAGGTGGGTCGCGAGGTACTCGACACCACCGGCGTCGACCGTCCTGGTCGTCCCGTCGGCCTGGGTCTCGGTGACCCGGCCGGAGGAGCCGGACGGGGGCTCCAGGTTGCCGTGCAGGTCGTTGAAGGAGAGCAGCTGGACGTCCTGGTAGCGGCCGGGGCCGTGGTGCCCGTGCCCCTTGCCGGAGTGCGCGTCGGCGGGCAGCGCGCCCGCCAGGGCTGCGACGGTGGCGAGCCCGGCGGCCGCCGCGAGCAGCGCGCAGGTACGGCGCCCGGACGGTCTGGACGGTCTGGACTTCGCGTGCATGGGACCCCCCTGTGGGTCTGCTGAGAAGTGGCCCGGTCCGGCGCAGCCTAGGGTCAACGCGCGTAGCGCAACAGGGGGTTCATGGTTACATCTTGGTTGCCGGTTGCCCTGCCTTTTACCTTTCTCCGGTGCCCCCACTTTGCCGATCCGGACCCGTACCCTCGTACGCATGACCAGCGACGACACCGCACGGCCGCCCATGTACTCCCGCTCCATCGACACCTACTCCGCGCTCACCCCGGACCAGGCCGAGGCCGTACGGGAACTGCTGGCGGCGGCCGCCGGGGCCGACGGCCAGCAGCCGGTGTCCGAGCAGGGCCGCCTCCAGCTGAGCGGCGGCGCCCGGGAGGGCGTCTCCCATCTGCTCCTCTCCGTCGGCGACGAACTCGTGGGCTACGCCCAGCTGGAGGACACCGACCCGGTGGAGGCGCCGGCCGCGGAGCTGGTCGTCCACCCGGCCTACCGGGGCCACGGCCATGGCCGCGCGCTGGGCTCCGCCCTGCTGGCCGCGTCCGGCAAGCGGCTGCGGATCTGGGCGCACGGCGGCCACTCGGCGGCCCGCCACCTCGCGCAGGTCCTCGGCCTCACCCTGTTCCGCGAACTGCGCCAGATGCGCCGGCCGTTGACGGACCTGGACCTGCCGGACCCGAAGCTGCCCGAGGGCGTCACCGTCCGCGCCTTCGTCCCCGGCCGGGACGACGCGGCCTGGCTCGCCGTCAACGCCGCCGCCTTCGCCCACCACCCGGAACAGGGCTCGCTCACCCAGCGCGACCTCGACGACCGCAAGGCCCAGCCCTGGTTCGACCCGGCCGGCTTCTTCCTCGCGGAGCGCGGCGGCGAACTCCTCGGCTTCCACTGGACGAAGGTCCACGACGCGGAGCGCCTCGGCGAGGTCTACGTCCTCGGTGTCTCCCCCACCGCCCAGGGCGGCGGCCTCGGCAAGTCCCTCACCACCATCGGGCTGCGCTACCTGGCGGAACGGGGGCTGCCGACGGCGATGCTGTACGTCGACGCCGACAACACGGCGGCGGTCGCGGTCTACGAACGGCTGGGCTTCGTGACCCACGAGACGGACCTGATGTACCGGACGGAGACGTGACGACGGCCTGAGGGCCCCTCACCGGCCGGGTGGCCGCCTGCGGTTGATCAGGTGGGCGGACCTGCCGAGCACGGCGACGGCGACCGCCGCGGCGAGCGCCTTGACGAGGGGCCCGGCACCGCCGGCCAGGGTGGCCGCGGCGAGGACGAGGACGACGGCGGCCGACAGCCAGGGCATCGCCCTCTCAGCCGGTCCTCCGTCACGGAAGGGGTTGTCCCGGAAGGGATTGTCCACGCCCGTCTCCTCATCCGCCCGGCACCGGCCGTCTGCCGTCTGCCGTCCGCCGTCTGCCGCCTGCCGCCTCCATCATGCCCCTGTCGGGCCGCCGGGCGGCCGGCGTCAGTCCTCCCGGCAGTCGTCCGGCCCCTTCGGTACCCGTACGCCGAGCAGGCGGGCCGCCTCGGCCGTCGTCGTGTGCGGTGAGACCAGTTGCTGCCAGTGGGACTTCACCCGGGCCGCCACCGTGTCGTGCGGCTCGCGGAACAGTTCCCGCACGACCTGCGTCTGCTGGGCCGAGACGGACATGCTGCCGCCGTCCGGGGTGAGGACCGAGGCCGAGCCCGCGAGGCTGTCGTCGATGCGGAGGTGGCGGAAGGTGTCCTCGGGGTCGGACGCGGTGGCCAGGGCCAGCCACATCGTGGTGACCGGGCGGGCGTCGCACATCTCGACGGACGCCAGCTCGTTGCCCGCGACCAGGACCCGGGCGACGCCGACCGCGAACTCGGGGACCCGGTTGCCGCCCCACTGGGTGCCGACGGTGACCGTCCCGGGGGTGGAGCTGGTCGGGAGGGTGGCGTCCGTGGTCAGGTCGGTGATCTCCTGGATGCGCTGACGGACGGTGAGGCGGGCCGTGGCCTGCTCGCCGCCCGCCTCGGCCTGGACGCGACGGACGACCGAGGCCCAGTCGACGGTCCAGCCCTTCCAGTCCGGGTACGCGCAGTACCGGGAGCCGCCCCGCTCGACGCACGTCTGGAACTTCGCGGGGTGGTCCGCCTCGGCCTTCCGCTCGGCCTGCAGGCCCGGGGGGTCCCCCGGCGTCTGCCCGGCCACACCGACCACCACCGCCGCCAGCGCCACGGCCGTCGCGGCCTTCAGGAGCCGCGCCCTGCCGCCGGCCACCAGCATCGCCGCGCACGCCGCCAGCACCGTGAGACCCAGCAGATACAGCGCGTGCCAGGCCGCCGGGCGGCCCAGCAGTTCGCCGGGGACCGGGGTGCCGCCGTTCTGCAGCACCGCCGGCCACAGCCAGTCCACGCCGTGCGTGCCCGAGCCGGCGGGCAGCAGGCTGGTGACGAGCCCGATCACGAGCAGGAAGAGCAGCGGGGCCGCCGGGTGGGGCAGGACCCGGGCCAGCAGTACGCCGACCGCACCGGCGAGCAGGACGGTCAGCGGGGCGACCGCCAGTTCGAAGACCGAGCCGTGGCCGACCGCGCCCGGCCGCAGCGACGCCCAGGCGAACTGGACGTCGACCACCGCGGCCACGCCGACCGCGAAGGGCACGACGGACAGGGCGTGGGCGAGCGTACGGCGGGCGGGCGCCATCGCCAGCACCCCGACCTGCTCCGCCAGGCCGCGCCGCCGGTCGAGCAGTACCGCCCGGTGCACGCACACCAGCAGGGCCACCGCGAACAGCTCGGGGCCGCCCTGGGTGGCGCGGTCCACGTCGTGCAGGACGGGATACGCGTCCATGCCCTCGTCCCGGCCGAACAGGCCGTACCCGACGTAGGCGAGGTACAGCAGGCCGAAGAAGACCAGCGGTATCTGGAGGAGGAGCTGGCGGGCCTCGAACACGGCCAGGGCGACGACGGACGCGGACGCGGTGCCCGGCTCCTCGTGCTCGCGCCCGGCGGCTGTCGGCTCCGGCTCCGTTCCGAGTACGGCCGTCATGCCGCCACCCCGGTGGTCTCGTCGTCGAGGACCAGCAGGTAGCCGTCCTCCAGGGTCGGTTCGAGCAGCTCGGCACCGGTGGGCGGGTCGCCGACGTTGCGGAAGGCGCCGGTGCCGGTGCGCCAGCCCGCCCGTGCGCCCGGAGCGCGTTCCGTGCTGCTCCACACGCGTCCGGCCGCGCGGGCCGTCAGTCCGGCCGGCGTGCCGTCGAACCGGACCCGGCCGCCGGCCAGCACGATCACCCGGTTGCAGAGCATCGCCACGTCCTCGGTCTGGTGGGTGGAGAGCAGCACCGTGCGGCCCTCGCCCGCCTCCGCGATCAGCTCGCGGAACCGTATGCGCTGTTCGGGGTCGAGCCCGACCGTCGGCTCGTCCAGGACCAGGAACCGGGGGCCGCCGACGAGCGCGGCGGCCAGCGCGACCCGCTGCCGCATCCCCCCGGAGAGCCGCTTGATCCGCCTGCCGCGTACGTCGGCCAGGCCGACCAGGTCCAGGACGCGCCGGACCTCGCGGTGGCGGCCGCCGCGGTCGGTGAGCTCCTTGAGGATGGCGACGTAGTCGACGAACTCGAAGGCCGTGAAGTCCGGGTGGAAGCCGGGGGTCTGCGGGAGGTAGCCGAGCGTGCGGCGGACCGCGAGCCGGCCGGCCGGGGTGGCCGGGTCCGCGCCGTGCACCGTGAAGGCGCCGCCGTCGGGCGGCACGGCGGTGGCGAGGACCTTCAACAGGGTGGTCTTCCCGGCGCCGTTGGGCCCGAGCAGGCCCGTGACGCCGTCCGTCAGGGACAGGGTGACGCCGTCGAGCGCCGGGGTGCCGCCGTAGCGCACGGTGAGGCCGGCGGCGGAGACAGTGGTGTTCAACTCAGGACTCCAGCGGTCAGTAGGGCTTGGCGTCGAAGCGGTCCCGCACCTGGTGGAGCAGGAGCGTCGCCAGCGCGGCGAGCGCGGCGGCCACCGACTGCCCGGCCGTGGTGAAGGCGACCGGCGTGTGCGCCGGGTGCGTCGCCGCCACCGCCATCAGGGCGGTCCACGCCCCGCCGACCAGGCCGGGCCCGAGCAGCGGACCCAGCCGGACGGAGAGGGCGAGGCCGGCCGCGGTGAGCGCGAGGGCGGGCAGCAGCCAGCCGAAGGCGAGCAGGCCGTAGCCGGGCAGGGCCAGCGCGGCCAGGCAGTTGAGGCCGAGCGAGGCGGTCAGCGCGGCCACGGTGCGGATCATCAGCAGCCGGAAGCCGTGCGTCGGGGCGACCACGGCGATCTCGTACGTCGGGTCGAGGACCGGTCCGTACGACAGGGCGACCGCGGCGAGCGGGAGCAGCGGGGCGAGGGCCAGGAACAGGGCCGGGGCGTCCACCGCGTGGACCACCGCGACCGTCGCCGCCAGCACGAACACCACCGAGGCCAGCCAGGAGCGGCGCAGCACCGGGGTCGCGGTGAGCAGCTGCGCGGTGTGGTCGGCGACCCCGAGGCGGACCAGGAGCCGCCGGCCCGGTCCCGGGCTCGGCGCGTCCAGTTCGGCGTCCAGGCGGTCCCAGCCGGCGTCGAGCGCGACCGGGTCCGACACGGACGCCAGTACCGCCCTGCACACGGCGCAGGAGCCGACGTGGGTGTCGGCCGACCACAGCAGCGGCGGCGCCAGCTCGCCGTGGGCGTAGGCCCGCAGATCCTCTTCAGACACGTGCCAGGTCATGCCAGCTCCTCCCGCAGCTGCTTGCGCGCCCGCATCGCGCGGGTCTTGACCGTCCCCGGCGGGATGCCGAGCAGGACCGCGGCCTCCCGGGTGGTCAGTCCGTCGATCACCGTCGCCTGGAGCACCGCCCGCAGTTCGGGCGAGAGCCGGACCAGGGCCCCGGCGAGGTCCCCGTGCTCCACCCCCGCGAGCACGCGTTCCTCCGCCGAGGCCTCGTCCCGGTGGCGCAGCCGGGCCAGCGCCTGCCGCAGCCGGCCGCGGGCGCCGTCGCCGCGCAGCGCGTCGACCAGCCGCCGCGACCCGATCCGCCACAGCCACCCGGCGGCGTCGGCGTGCACACCGTTCTCGGTGGTCTCGCGGTACCGGGCGGTCCCCCGCCACACCGCGAGGAACGTCTCCTGCACCACGTCGTCGACGACCGCCGGGTCCGCGCACCGGCCGCGCAGCCGCGCGGTCAGCCACGGCGCGTACCGCCGGTACAGCTCCTCGAAGGCGCGCCGGTCCGAGTCCGCGGCTATGGCCCGCAGCAGCTCACCGTCGCTTCTCGTTCCGCTCACGTCTCCTCATCGCACGAGCCCCGTCGATCGGTTCACCGATCCCGGGTTGACTTTCCGGCAGCGCTTCCACCACCCTTTCACTACTCAATTAGTGAAAGGGTGGTTGTACGAGTGGTCGAGTACCGCATCGACCGGCGCTCCGGCGTCGCCACCTACGTCCAGATCGTCCAGCAGACCAAGCAGGCCCTGCGCCTGGGTCACCTGCAGCCGGGAGACAAGCTGCCCGCCGCCCGCGAGGTGGTCGAAGCCACCGCGATCAATCCCAACACCGTCCTCAAGGCCTACCGGGAGCTGGAGCGCGAGGGCCTGGTCGAGGCCCGGCGCGGCCTCGGCACCTTCGTGAAGCGCTCGCTCGGGTCCGCCCCGGCCGCCGAGTCCCCCCTGCACGGGGAGCTGGCGGACTGGGCGGAACGGGCCCGTGCGGCCGGCCTGGACCGCGAGGACGTGGCCGCACTCTTCACCGCCGTACTCGCGACCCACTTCGAGAAGCACCTCCAAGGAGAGAGTTCATGACCGACACCGCGATAGCGGCGTCCGCGCTCGGCAAACGGTTCGGCCGGCGCGGGGGCTGGGCGCTGCGCGACTGCACCTTCCTGCTCCCCGCCGGGCGGGTCTGCGCCGTCGTCGGCCCCAACGGGGCGGGCAAGTCCACGCTCCTCGCCCTCGCCGCCGGTCTGCTCGGCGCCACCGAGGGCGGGCTGACCGTCCTCGGCACCACCCCGGACCGGGCGCGCACCCGGGTCGGCTACGTCGCCCAGGACAAGCCGCTCTACCCGCAGCTCACGATCGCCGAGACGCTGGAGATGGGCGCCGACCTCAACCCCGAACGCTGGGACGCGGCGGCCGCCCACGAGGTCGTGGCCGCCGGCGACCTGGACCCGAAGTCCCGGGTCCGCGCCCTCTCCGGCGGCCAGCGCACCCGGGTCGCGCTCGCCCTCGCCCTCGGCAAGCGGCCCGAACTGCTGCTCCTCGACGAGCCGATGGCCGACCTCGACCCGCTCGCCCGGCACGAGCTGATGGGCGTGCTGATGGTCCAGGCCGCCCAGCACGGCACCACCATCGCGATGTCCTCGCACGTGGTCGCCGAACTGGAGGACTCCTGCGACCACCTGCTGCTGATCGGCGGCGGCCGGGTCCGGCTGGCCGGCGAGATCGACGACCTGCTGGCCGCCCACGCCCGGGTCGCCGCCGAGGCCGACGCCGACCTCGCCCCGCACACCGTCGTGGACTCCCGGACCACCGGCCGGCAGCTCAGCGCCCTGGTGCGCCCGGCGGGCCCGCTGCCCGCCCACTGGCGCGCCGCCACCCCCTCCCTGGAGGAGCTGGTCCTCGCCCATCTCCGCAACCCCGAGGCCCCGGCCCTGACCGCGGTGGAGGCCACCGTATGACCACCCTGACCGCACCCGCGCCGGCCCCTCGGGTCCACCTCGCCCGCTGGCTGCTGCGCCTGCACCGCCCCGCGCTGTACGTCTGGGCGGGCCTGGTCCTCGCCCTCACCGTCCTGCTCCTCCTGCTGCACGGCCCGCTGACCGACGCCGCGGCCGACGCCTGGCGCCGGTACGACGCCTGCACGGACTGGCGGCGGTGCAGGTACGACCAGCACGCGATCCTGCGCTACAAGGACTGGTACAACTACGCCACCCTGACGGCGGCCGCGGTGCCCTTCCTGGTGGCCGCGTGGGCCGGTGGCGTCTTCGGCAGGGAACTGGAGTCCGGCACCGCCCGGCTGGCCTGGACCCAGTCCAGCACCCCGGTGCGCTGGCTGGCCTTCCGGCTCGCGGTACCGGCCGCGGCCGTCGCCGCCGGGACCGGGCTGCTGGTCTGGCTGCACCACCTGGCCTGGGCCGCGGGCAACGGCCGTATCGACAACACCAAGGAGTGGTACGACGTGTGGACCTTCCACACCAACGGCCCCTCCCTCGTCGCCCTGGCCCTGTGCGGCCTGGCCGCGGGCGCGCTGACCGGGCTGCTGTCCCGCCGCACCCTGCCCGCCCTGGGCCTCGGCCTGCTCGTCACCGGCGCGGTCTGGACCGCCGTCCAGCTGCTCCTGCCCCGTCTGTGGCCGACGAGCACCAGCGCCGGAGCGGCCTTCGAAGCCCTCCCCGACAGCTCGTGGACGGTGTGGGAGAGCCCGAACGGTACCGTCCCCGCCGGCGACTACCACCCCGCCTCGCACTACTGGCCGCTCCAGCTGACCAGCACCGCCCTGCTCCTCGCCGTGACGGCCCTGCTGGCCCTGGGCTGCTTCCTGGCGCTGCGCCGCCTGACCGGAAGGACGACCGCCCGATGACCGCGCTGCCCGCCACGCCCGCGCCCGCGCCCGGCCCCGCGTCCGCGCCCGGCCCCGCTTCCGCCCACCGCTCCGTGCGCCGGCTGCACCGCCCCGCCCTGCTCGTCTGGGCCGGGTTCGTGCTGCTCGTGACCGGCTGGCTGCTCTGGGTGCACTTCGCCGAGGTGCCGGCCGAGCGGGCCTGCCGGGGCTTCCACTACTCCGCCCGGGGCGACCTCCCCGGCTGCGGGTACTCCGCGTTCACGGACGCCAACAACGTCTTCAACTTCCTCGGTGAGGCCCTCACCTACGCCTGCGTCGCCGTCGCCGCCTGGGCGGGCGGGGCGCTGATCGGGCGGGAGCTGGAGTCGGGCACCGCCCGGTTCGCCTGGACCCAGTCCGTGTCCCCGGCCCGCTGGCTGGCCGGCCGGCTCACCGGGGCGGCCCTGCCGCTGGCCGCCGGGGGCGGGCTGCTCGCCCTGGTCTTCGGCTGGGTGTGGGGCTCCGACGAGGGCGACCTGGTCACGAACTGGACCTACGACCGCGTCTTCATCCCGCACGGCCCGCTGCTGCCGGCCCTGCTCCTGCTCGGCCTCGCCGTCGGCGCCCTCGCCGGGACCGCGCTCGGCCGCACCCTCCCGGCGCTCGGCGCGGCCGCCGCCGTGACCCTGGTGACCAGGCTGTACCTGCGCGAGGCCTGGTTGCCGCTGCACGGCCCGCTGAACGGCTTCTGGGCCGTGCAGCTCAGCGCCACCGCGATGGTGCTCGCCCTGACCGCCGCGGCCACGGCCGGCGCGTTCCTCCTCTTGCGCCGCCGGGCCCGCTGAGGGACCGTCGGACCCACACGTCCCCCGTACGGGTGAAGGGCGCGCGAGGCCGGTCGGGAGGTCCGGTGGGAAGGTCGTACAGGATCGTCGCTTTCGTGATCCCCAAGGCCTTCCGAGGCTGATCACAGACGCCCGCGAGCCGCCCTCCGCTATCCCATACGCCATGTCTTCGTAACCATTGGTTCAGACGGACTTGCGACGCTCAGCCAATGAAGCCCGCCGTGCCAGAACCTTCGCCGCCCCCCGAGGGGTTCGCGGGAAACGGGGTCGTCCAGCTCCCACCCGCGCGTTCCGACGCGCCCGGCACGGTCCGGGCGCGGAAGAATGGGGTCATGAGTCAGCAGAACGCCCAGGCAGCCGAGGCCCACCCGTCGCCCACCACCACCCTTGGCGGAGACCCTGCGGGTCGCGGAGGCATTGCACACACCCAGCCCTCCGTGGGCTCCATAGCCGCACACCGCCCGCACACCGTGGCCGCCGTGGTCTCGGACCTGGAACCCGACATCGACGCCGACCTCGACACGTACGAGGAGTCGCAGGTCGACGGGGTCCAGCTGCCCCAGGGGCGCTTCCTCGACCGGGAGCGCAGCTGGCTCGCGTTCAACGAGCGGGTCCTCGAACTGGCCGAGGACCCGAACACGCCCCTGCTGGAGCGGGCGAACTTCCTGGCGATCTTCGCCAGCAACCTGGACGAGTTCTTCATGGTCCGGGTGGCGGGCCTGAAGCGCCGGATCGCCACCGGGGTGGCCACCCGCTCCGCCTCCGGGCTGCAGCCCCGCGAGGTGCTGGAGATGATCTGGGCCCGCTCCCGCGAGCTGATGGCCCGGCACTCCGCCTGCTACCACGAGGACGTCGCCCCCGCGCTCGCCGAGGAGGGCATCCACCTGGTCCGCTGGGCCGAGCTGACCGAGAAGGAACAGGCCCGGCTCTTCACGCTCTTCCGGCACCAGATCTTCCCCGTGCTGACCCCGCTGGCGGTCGACCCGGCGCACCCCTTCCCGTACATCTCGGGCCTCTCCCTGAACCTGGCCGTGGTCGTCCGCAACCCGGTCAGCGGTCACAAGCACTTCGCCCGCGTGAAGGTGCCGCCGTCGCTGTCCCGCTTCCTGGAGAGCTCCCCCGGCCGCTACGTCCCGATCGAGGACGTCATCGCCGCCCACCTGGAGGAGCTGTTCCCTGGCATGGAGGTCGTGGAGCACCACGCCTTCCGGCTCACGAGGAACGAGGACCTGGAGGTCGAGGAGGACGACGCCGAGAACCTTCTCCAGGCCCTGGAGAAGGAGCTCATGCGGCGCCGCTTCGGGCCGCCGGTGCGCCTGGAGGTCGAGGAGTCCATCGGCCGCGAGGTGCTCGACCTGCTGGTGCGCGAGCTGAAGATCTCCGAGGCCGAGGTCTACCCGCTGCCGGGACCGCTCGACCTCACCGGCCTGTTCCGCATCGCGAGCCTGGACCGGCCCGAGCTGAAGTACCGCAAGTTCATCGCGGGCACCCACCGCGACCTCGCCGAGGTCGAGTCGGCGTCCGCGCCCGACATCTTCGCGGCCCTGCGCGAGCGGGACGTGCTGCTGCACCACCCGTACGACAGCTTCTCCACCTCCGTGCAGGCCTTCGTCGAGCAGGCCGCCGAGGACCCGGACGTCCTCGCGATCAAGCAGACCCTGTACCGGACCTCCGGCGACTCCCCGATCGTCAACGCGCTCATCGATGCCGCCGAGGCCGGCAAGCAGGTCCTCGTCCTGGTCGAGATCAAGGCCCGCTTCGACGAGCACGCCAACATCAAGTGGGCGCGCAAGCTGGAGGAGGCCGGCTGCCACGTCGTCTACGGCCTGGTCGGCCTGAAGACGCACTGCAAGCTGTCCCTGGTGGTCCGCCAGGAGGGCGAGACGCTCCGCCGCTACAGCCACGTGGGCACCGGCAACTACCACCCGAAGACGGCGAGACTGTACGAGGACCTCGGGCTGCTCACCGCCGACCCGCAGGTCGGCGCGGACCTGTCGGACCTGTTCAACCGGCTCTCCGGCTACTCCCGCCGGGAGACCTACCGCCGCCTGCTGGTGGCCCCCAAGTCGCTGCGCGACGGACTGATCGCGCGCATCGAGAAGGAAATACAGCACCACCGGGCCGGCCGCCCCGCGTTCATCCGCATCAAGGTCAACTCGATGGTGGACGAGGCGATCATCGACGCCCTGTACCGCGCGTCCATGGCCGGCGTGCCGGTCGACGTCTGGGTGCGCGGCATCTGCGCGATCCGCCCGGGTGTCGCGGGCCTGTCGGAGACCGTCCGGGTCCGCTCGATCCTCGGCCGCTTCCTGGAGCACTCCCGGGTCTTCGCCTTCGGCAACGGCGGCGAGCCCGAGGTGTGGATAGGCAGCGCCGACATGATGCACCGCAACCTCGACCGCCGGATAGAGGCGCTGGTCCGGGTCGTCGACCCGGCTCACCGGGCCGCGCTCAACCGGTTCCTCGAATCGGGCATGTCCGACTCCACCTCCTCCTGGCACCTGGGCCCGGACGGCGAATGGACCCGGCACGCGACCGACGCGGACGGCCAGCCCCTGCGCAACATCCAGGAGATGCTCATAGACGCCCGGAGGCGCCGGCGTGGCACAGCAACACCTTGAACCGACGGACCCGACGGCCCGGGTGACGACCGCAGACGCCCTCGCGGGCTACCTGCGCGCCCAGGCCACGGAGTTCCTCCGCGCGCTGCGCCTGCACCGGGAGACCGGGACGGCGAGCGCGACGCAGGAGTCCGTCGACGCGGCCCGCGCCCTGCGCCGCTCGGCCCGGCGCATCAGCGGCAGCCTGCACACCTTCCGACCACTCCTGGAGGCCAACTGGTCCGAGGAGATCCGCCCCGAACTCGCCTGGCTGTCGGGCACACTGGGCCTTGAGCACGCCTACGAGGCCCGGCTGGAGCGCCTGTTGCTGGCGCTGCACCGCCTCTCCGGCTCGACGAGCCTGCCGAACCAGGCCACTTCGGAGGCGGTGGCCGAGCGCGGCAGCCTCACGGTGGGCGCGGCCAAGGCGGGCGCCCTCCTCGACCGCCAGCTCACCCTCGCCCGCACCCGGGCCCACTCCACGGCTCTCCAGGCGCTCGGCTCCTCCCGCTTCCACGCGGTCGCCGACAAGGTCGCGGTGCTGGCCAGCGAGGTCCCGCTGACGGCCGCGGCGCCCACGACCGACCTGCGCCCGCAGGCGGCCGCGGCCGAGGAACGGCTCACCGACGCCATCGCGGCGCTCCCGCTGGTCACCGCCGGCCACCCCTACAACGCGGAGGCCCTGGTCCACGGCCTGTCCCCGGACCCGGCCCCACACCCCCAGGACGGGCCCTGGCACCAGGTCCGGCTCCTGCTGCGCCTGCACCGCTACGCCCGCGAGGTGCTGTGCGGCGTGGACGCGCCGGTGGACGTACGGCTGCTCGCGGCCGGCCAGGCCCTGAACCGGCACCGGGACGCCTCCGAAGCCGCGGCCGCGGCCGCCGCGGCGGCCCGCACCCCCCGCATCGCCCCCGCGACGGCCTACGCCCTCGGTGTCCTCCACGCCGACCAGCGGCACGAGGTGGAGGCGGCCAGGTTCGCGTTCCAGCAGGCGTGGCAGAAGCAGCGGGTGGAGGCCGTGTGACCGACACCCCGGTGCTGGCGGCGGGCTGCGTCCTGTGGCGCCGCTCGCCGGTCGACGGCGGCCTGGAGGTCTGCCTCGTACACCGCCCCAAGTACGACGACTGGTCGCACCCGAAGGGCAAGCTCAAGCGCGGCGAGGACGCGGTCACGGGCGCGTTGCGCGAGGTGGCGGAGGAGACCGGCTACGCGGCCGCCCTCGGCGGCGAACTCTCCACCGCCCACTACTACGCCAACGGCCGCCCCAAGAAAGTCCGTTACTGGGCCGGCGAGGCGGGCGAGGGTCACTTCACCCCGAACCACGAGGTGGACCGCGTCCTGTGGCTCCGCCCGGCACAGGCCCGGCAGCGCCTGACCCAGCCCCGCGACGCCGAGCTGGTGGACGAACTGCTGGCCTCGCTGCACAACACCCCTTAGGGACGCCGGCGAACCAGGGTCCGACTGGGGTCCGGCCCTGGGGAGTCGAGCGGCGGCCGGTGCTTGGCTTGGGGCATGACCGAACACCTGCCCGTACCCGCTCGGGCGCTGCGCCGGGTTCCGTTCATCGGCCGGCACCAGGAACTGCGGCTGCTGTCCGGTCATGTGACGGGTGCTCGGGCCCAGGACGGCCCGGGCGACGCGGTACTGCTGGCCGGTGAGCCGGGCATCGGCAAGACCCGGCTGCTGGACCGGCTGGCCGGGAGCTGTCCGGAACACCGGGTCGTCGGGATCGCCGGGGTCCGCTCGGAGGCGCGGCTCGGCTTCGCGGCCCTGCACCGCCTGCTCCGCCCCTTCCTGGGCGGCCTGGACATGCTGCCGCCGCCCCAGCGCGAGGCGCTCGGGGCCGCGTTCGGCCGGGCGACCGGGGCCGCCGCCGACCGCTACCTGGTCGGTCTGGCGACCCTCACGCTGCTCACCGGCACGGCCTCGGCCCGCCCGTTGCTGGCGCTGGTCGACGACGTGCAGTGGCTGGACCGCGAATCCGCCGAGGTGCTGGCCTTCGTCGGCCGGTGCCTGCACGGGGACGCCGTCGCCCTGGTGCTCGCCGGCCGCGCCGAACCCGACGGGCCGGGTCCGTTCGACGGGATTCCCGTCCTGTCCCTGGCCGGGCTGCCCCCGGCCGACGCCCGTGACCTGCTCGCGGCGAACGGCGCCGGACGGCTCGACCCGGCGGTGGCCGACCGGATCGCCGCCGAGACCGGCGGCAACCCGCTGGCACTGCTCCTGCTCACCCGCACGCTGACCGCCGAGCAGCTCTCCGACACCGCGCCGCTGCCGGTGGCGCTGCCGGTCCCCGGCCCGCTCCGCACGCACTTTCTGCGCCCGGTCCGCGCCCTGCCGGCCGAGACCCGGACGCTGCTGCTGGTCATGGCGTCGGCCGCACCGCAGGAGTCGGCGGAGCGCTGGCGGGCGGCAGGGTATCTCGGCATACCCGCGCACGCCGCGGACGCGGCGACGGCCGCGGGCGTCCTCACCCGTGAACATGTGACCGGGTTCCGGCACCCGGTGGTCCGGTCGGCCGTCTACTGGGGTGCCGAGGCGGCGGACCGCCGGCTCGTGCACGCGGCGCTCGCCGCGGTGACCGACCCGGTGCGTGCCCCGGACCGCCGCTCCTGGCACCGCGCCGAGGCGACGGTCGGACTCGACGCGGAGGTCGCCGGGGAACTCGAGGCGGCCGCACGGCACGCACGGGCCGGCGGCGGCCCCGCCGCACAGGCGGCGTTCCTCTTCCGCGCGGCCGAACTGTCCCCCACCGACCGGGCTCCGCGGTTCCTCGCCGCCGCCCGCGCCCACCTCGCGCTCGGGAACCCAGCGTCCGCCCGGGCCGCCCTGGACCGGGCCGAGACCGAACTGGGCCCCGGGGACGCCCTCCTGCACGCCCGCGTCCGGCAGACGAGGACGCGGGTGGACCTGTATTCCGCCCGGCTGACGGGCGTACCGGCACGCCTTCTGGACGCGGCCCGCTCCGTCGCCGAGTCCGACGCCCCGCTGGCCCGCCGGCTGCTGCTGGAGGGCCTCACGGCAGCGGTGGTGGGCCATGGCAGCACCGGCGCCACCGGCGCCGTCACGACGTACGAGTTCGCGGGCGCGGTGCTGGCGTCCCCGGCCATGCGATCGGCGGCCTCCGCCCCCGCCGATCTCCTGCTCAGGGGGCTGGCCGCCCGGCTCCACGACGACTACCCGTCGGCGGTGCCACTGCTGCGGCGGGCGCTCCAGACGCTCGGGAGCGAGGAGTGCGGAAGCCAGGCGCTCGGAGGCAAGGCGCAAGGGAGCGAGGAGTTCGGGGGCCAGACGCTCGGGAGCGAGGAGTTCGGAGGCCAGGAGGAGCCGGACGGGGACGGTGTTCCGCTGGCGGTGCTCGCCCTGTTCGCGGCCGAGGACCTGTGGGACGACGCGGGCGGGCGGGAGGCCTGCGCCCGGCTGGCGGACCACGGCCGGGACACCGGCGCGCTCGGCGCCCTCCAGACCGCTCTCATGGTCCAGGCCCTGTGGGACGTACGGGCAGGCCGGTTCGGCGTGGCCCTTGCCGGTTTCGAGGAGGCCGCGGAGCTGGCCACCGCCACGGACCTGCCCCCGCACGGGCCCGCCCAGCGGATCGAGCTGCTGGCCTGGAGCGGTCGGGAGGCCGAGACGCGGGCGGCCGCGGCCGAGATCGCGGAGGTCTGGGTACGGCAGCACGGCAACGACGACTTCGGCGACCGGGCCCGGGCCTGCCTCGCGGTCCTGGAGACCAGCCTCGGACGCTATCCGCAGGCGCTGGCCTGCGCGCGCGTGGCGCTGGAGAAGGACCGCCCGGGCACGGGGACCCGGGTACTCCACGAGGTGGTCGAGGCCGGCGTGCGCAGCGGCGACCACCGCGCCGCGAAGCAGGCCCTGGCCCGCCTGGAGGAGCGCGCGGCGGTGAGCGGCACTCCCTGGGCGCGGGGCCTGCTGGCCCGCTGCCGGGCGCTGATGGCCGACGACGACCACGCGGAGGCGTACTACGCCGAGTCCGTGGAACTGCTGGGCCGTACCGGGATCGTCACCGAGACGGCCCGGTCCCATCTGCTGTTCGGCGAGTGGCTGCGGCAGCGCAGACGGCGCGGCCACGCCCGGGACCACCTGCGCACGGCCCACCGGATGTTCGCCGGCATGGGAGCCGTGGCCTTCGCCGAGCGGGCCCGCGCCGAGCTCGCGGCCACCGGGGAGCAGGCCCCCACCGGCACCGCGCCGGCCGACCGCGCGCTGACGCCCCGGGAACGGGAGGTGGCCCGTCTCGCGGCCGGCGGGGTGATGAACGCCGACATCGCGGTCCGGCTGTTCATCAGCGTCTC
Source organism: Streptomyces sp. NPDC086777 (assembly GCF_040702065.1). Lineage (NCBI taxonomy): Bacteria > Bacillati > Actinomycetota > Actinomycetes > Kitasatosporales > Streptomycetaceae > Streptomyces > Streptomyces sp. NPDC086777. The sequence goes on from NZ_JBFBJI010000052.1 coordinate 25,944, forward strand.
GACCGTCGAGTACCACCTCAGCAAGGTCTTCCGGAAGCTCGGCGTCACCTCACGGCGTCATCTGCCGTCCGTGCTGGACGCCGAGGCCCGGCCGACCTGAGCGGTGCTATTCGGTGGGCGGCGGTCCCGCGACCCGTACCCGGTACGCCTCCGCCGAGGCGATGATCGCGCCGACGTCGAAGGCGGCCGGGGCCTCGTCGACGCTCGACACCGGCGTGCCGTTGGCCACGAACCAGTCCTCGACGCTGGCCGGCGAGAAGACGGTGGCCAGCCGGGCGGACTTGCTGCGCACGAGGTAGCTGTGCGCGACACCGCGCGGGCCGTGCGCGGCCTGGCCGGGTTCGAGGTCGAACTTCTGGTCGCCGACGAAGAAGGTCACCTTCCCGTCCAGGACGATCCAGACCTCCTCTTCGTCGTCGTGCACGTGCAGCGGGGGTGCGTGGCCCGCGGAGTCGGTGAACTCCATGACGCTGATCGATCCGCCGGTGGCCCGGCTGGGCACGAGCACGCGGACCTGCCCGCCGAGGAACCAGAACGGTTCCCCGGCCGTGTGCGGTGCGGTCATGACGGTCCCTTCAGGAAGGTGAGCAGGATGCGGGTCATCTCCGCCGGGCGCTCCTCGTAGAGCCAGTGGCCGGAGCCGGGGACGACGACCCCGGTGACGTGGGTCGCGTACTTCTTGACCTGCTTGGGCACGGAGTCGCCGAGGCTGCCCTCGGCCCCGACCGCGAGCACCGGCATGGTGAGCTTCTTCTTCTGGTTGACGGCGTCGTTCTCGATGTCCTGCGGGAGCGTCCGGAACCAGGCGAGGCTCGCCGCCAGATGGGCCGGGTCCTTCAGGTGGCCGGCGAAGACGGCGACGTCGTCGGGGGTGACCGCGCCCTTGCGGACCTCCAGGTCGTCGATGAACCGGTCCGTCCACACCTCCTCGCGGCCCTGGATGAGGTCTTCGGGCAGGCCGTTGCCGAGGGCGAAGAACCCGAAGTGCCAGGCGCCGGGGCCGTCCGCCGTCAGGGACGGGAAGGTGTAGATGCCCGGGTCCGGGATCGGGGCCTCGCTGAGCACGAGCTTCTTGACGTCGGCGGGGTGCGCGGCGGCGTACGAGTACGCGACCATCGTGCCGATGTCGTGCCCGACGAGCCGGATGTCCCTGTCGTGGCCGATCTTGGCGAGCAGGCCGTGGATGTCCGCGGCCATGGTCTTCTTGTCGTAGCCGCTCGCCGGGGCGTCGCTGCGGCCGGCGCCGGGCAGGTCGGGGGCGATGACCGTGTAGTGCTCGGCGAGCGCGGGCATGACGTGCCGCCACTCGTACCAGGTCTGCGGGTAGCCGTGCAGGAGGACGAGGGTCGGGCCGTGGCCGCCGATCACGTAGTTGAGGCCGAGCGCACCGACCTGCGTCCGGTGCTGGGTGAAGCCGGCCGGCAGGACCTCCTGCACGGCGGCGGCCCGGCCGGCGGGTACGGCGGCCGCGTACGGCGTGGCGCCGGCGGCGGTCAGGCCGAGCGCCGCCACCGCTGCCAGCACGGTCAGGGCTCTCGGGGCGGAGACGGCGGACAGGTGTCGCACGGGGAACTCCAGGGAGGGGAGAGGATCCGGGAAGCTCTGTCGGGGACTCGGGGACTCGGGGACTCGGGGACTCGGGGGCCCGCGGGCTCAAGGACGGACCCGGGGAACGGTGCGGACTTGCCACGGCTCAGGACACCATTCGGCCCGTGCCGTTCGAATCGGGGTGGAGCCACAGTCCCGGGGGACCGCCGGCCGCTGGGGTCGGGGCGGCTCGCCACCTCCGCGCGGGCGCTGAACTGCACGCCTCCGCAGATGACTTGACGATCCCCGTGCCCCGAGCGGCCATCTCCCGGCGATATCCTGCGGGTTGCGGCAGGCCGGTCCTCGGAGGTTCGTGTTGGAGCGCGCTGGTTCGGAAGGGCTGTTCGTGGGCCGCCTCGGCGAGTCGGCCCGGTTGGCGGAGTGCGCCGACCGGGTGCGGACAGGGGAGTCGTGGCTCGCGGTGGTCGAGGGAGAGGCCGGGATCGGCAAGAGCGCCCTGCTGCGCCGGTTCACCGCCACGCTGGACGACCACACCGTCCTGTGGGCCACCGCCGACGCCTCGGAGACGGGCTTCTCGGGCGGGGTCATCGGCCAGCTCACCCGGCGGGTGGACCGCGAACTGCTCGCGCAGTTCCCGCTGCTGGCCGGGGAGCCGCCGGCCGGCGCGACCCCGCACGCGGTCGGCGGGCAGCTGCTGCTCCTGCTGGGGGCGCTCCAGGAGTCCGGGCGACCGGTCGCCGTGGTGGTGGACGACCTGCAGTGGGCGGACCGGCTGTCGATCCAGGCCCTGGGCTTCGTGCTGCGGCGCCTGTGGGCGGACCGGGTCCTGACCGTGGTGGCCACCCGTCCGGACGCGGAGGCCGCGGCGGAGCCCCTGGACCGGCTGCTGCGGTCGCTGGACCGGACGGTCAAGCTGGAGCTGCGCGGCCTCGGCGACGGCGAGGTGGCCCAGCTGGCCCAGGGGCTGGTGGAGGGCCGGCTGGCGAAGGGGCTGATCGAGCGGCTGTACACCTACACCCGGGGACACCCGCTGTACGTCCGCATGGTGCTGGCCGAGGTGCCCGCCGCGGCACTGCACGACGGCGTGCTGGAGCGCTGGCCGGTGCCGCCCTCGCTGCGGGTCGGGATCCGGGCCCAGCTCAACCGTCTCCCGAAGGGCTCGCGCGACCTGCTCGCGGCACTGGCGGTGCTGGACGCGCGGGTGCCGCTGGCGATCGCCGGCCGGCTGGCCGGGGTCGCCGATCCGGTCCGCGCCCTCGGCCCCGCGCTGACGTCGGGGCTCGCGCAGTGGTGGCCGATGGAACACCAGAGCCCCGTCGCCCTGGTGCACGCCCTGCACCGCGACGCCGTGTACGAGACGCTCACCCCCGAACGGCGCCGGGCCCTGCACGCCGGCGCGGCCACCGTCGTCAGCACGGCCGCGGGCTGGGCACACCGGGTCGCCGCGGCCGGCGGCCCCGACGCCCGGCTCGCCGACGAGCTGGAGGAGTCCGGCATGCGGGAGGCGGCCAACGGGCGCAACGCCCTGGCCGCCACCCGGCTGCTGTGGGCCGCGTCGCTGTCGGACCACCGTGACGAGCACGAGCGACGGCTCCTGACCGCCTGCGCCCAGTCGCTGCTCACCATGCTGCCCGGCTGGTCCGCGAAGCTGCGGCCCGAGGTCGAGGAGTGCGCTCCGGGTCCGCTGCGCAGTTGTGTGCTGGGTGTGATGGACATGATGGCCGGCCAGTTCGCGACCGCCGAGGCGCACCTCGGACAGGCCTGGCAGGACGCGTTGGCGCAGCCTGCGGCCGACTGGGTCGCCGTGCTGGCGGGCACCTTCCTCGCCAACATCACCCTGTGGCACGGCCGCGGCGCCCAGACGGTGGAGGTCGCCCGCCGGACCCTCGCGATCGGCGACCTGGACCCGGCCACCACGGACTTCACCCGGGCCGCCCTGGCCACCGGACGGCTCTGGCACCGGGGTCCCCGCGCCGCCCTCGACGACCTCACACACCTGCCGGACGACGGCTCCGCGGTCCCCGACCACAGCCTCGACACCCTCGCCACCCGGGGAGTCCTGCGGCTCTTCCTCGGCGAACTCGCCCCCGCGCGGGCCGATCTGCAGACCGCGGCGGCGCGCGACCGGCAGGGCGCCGGGGCCAAGATGGGCCCGCTCACGCTCGCCCTGCTGTCCGTCGTCCACTACCTGGCGGGCGACTGGAACGAGAGCGAGTCGGTCGCGGACCGGGCGCTCGCGGTGGCCGCGACCCACGACCAGCTGCTCGGCGACGCGGCGGCCCGCTTCTCGGCGGTCTGCGTGCTGGCGGGCCGGGGCGAGTGGGACGCCGCCCAGGACCACGTCGACAACCTCGCCCGCCTCGCGAAGACCCTCGGCGCGTCCACCGAGATCGTCTACTGGTCGCTCGCCGGGGCCACGGCGGCGCAGGCCCGCGCCGACCACCCGGCGATGCTGCGCGCGCTCACGCCGCTGCTCGACGGCACCCCGGATTCCCCGCGCGGTACGGTCCGGCTCCGGTACCGGCCGTTCGGGCTCTGGCAGCAGTCGCTGCTCGTCGAGGCCCTGGCCGGCTGCGGACGGCCGGACGCCGCCGCGGCCGCGCTGGACGGGATGCGGCAGGCGTTCGACGGCACCGGCTACCTCCGGGTGGTGGTGGCCAGACTCGCCGGCCTCGTCGCCGAGGCCCACGGCCGCCCGCACGACGCCCTGGAGATCTACGAGCAGGCGGTCGCCGCCGTCGCCACGGTGACGGACCCCGCCGACGCGCCCCCGCTCCACCGCGCCCTGCTGGAACAGGACTACGGCAGACTCCTGTTGGCCACCAGGACCGCCTCACGGCGCACGGCCGCGATGTGGCTGCACACGGCGCACGGCCGGTTCAGCACGCTGCGGGCCGTCCCGTTCGTCCGGCGCTGCGCCGACCGGCTCGCGGCCGGCGGGCTCACCGCGCCCCCGCAGGCGCCCAGCCGGCTGCTGACCCTGACCGAACGCGAACTGTCCGTGGCGTACGTGGTGGCCGGCGGCCGGACCAACCAGGAGGCGGCCGCCGAGCTCTACGTCAGCCAGAAGACCGTCGAGTACCACCTGTCGCACATCTACGCCAAGCTCGGCATCTCGTCCCGGCGTCAACTCGGTGCGGCGCTGCGGGCCTTGGAGAGCTGAGCGCTTGGCCGGGGGGCGGCCGCCGTCCGTCGGCCGCCGCGCCGTCGTGGCTGGTCGCGCAGTTCCTCGCGCCCCTGGCGGGCACGCCTCACGCCTGGGCCCTGTGTCCCTCGCCGTCCGTCCGGGCGAGGCTTCTCGCCCGTCGTGCCGGTCCCCGCCATCCGCATGTGCAGCGGGCGAAGCAGAACCGCCCCTGTTCGACCATGCTCGTGTGGTGTTCCTCTCCCTGCAAGGTCCGCCCGGAACCCTCCTCCTGCGCCACGCGGACAACGTTACCCACGCTCGGTAAAGCACTGGTATGCGTGACGGCCCCACCGACCCCTCGTTAAGCGGAACGACGCGGGACCCGTGACGGACGTACCGGCTGGGGGTAGGCAGGCAATGGATCGGCGGCAGCACTGGCGCGCTGGGAAGACGGCCGTCACCGTAGGGCTCGTGGTCGGCCTCGGCGCCTGCGCCACCGGCTGCGGCGGCGCCACGGCCGAGGGCGTCGGCGGCGCCCCCGGCGACAGCCCGGTTCCCCTCCTGAAGCGCGCGGCGGACACCCTGCGGGCCACCCGCACGTCCCGGGCCACGACCTCGATGGAGATGGCCACCGGCGGCACCCGGGTCACCATCCGCGGCAAGGGCGTCTACGACTACGGCCGGCAGCTCGGCCGGCTCACGGTCGTCCTCCCGCAGGACCCCGCCGGCGCCTCCGAGCACCGTCCGATCACCGAACTCCTCGCCCCGGGCGCGCTGTTCATGAAGAACCGGGGTGCCGGGGTGCCCGCCGACAAATGGGTCCGCGTGGACACCGCGAGCCTCTCCGACGGCAACCTGGTCACCGGCGGCGCGACCGACCCGTTCGCGGCGGCCGAGCTGCTGCGCGGCACCCGCACCGCGACGTACGTGGGAGAGACCCAGCTCGCCGGGACCACGGTCCGGCACTACCGGGGCACCGCCGACCTCGCGGCCGCCGCCCGCTCGGCGTCGGCCGGGAACCGGGCCGCCCTGGCCGCCGCGGCGAAAGGGTTCGCCACCCCCGAGGTCCCGTTCGACGTGTACCTCGACGACCAGGGCCGGATCCGGAAACTGCGGCAGCGGTTCAGCTTCGTCAACGACAGCGGCAAGGGCACCGTGGCGGTCGCCTCGACGACCCTGCTGTACGGTTTCGGCACCCCTGTCGACGTGAAGCTGCCACGCTCCGGGGACATCTACGCGGGCCGGATCGCCGAAAACCAGCCGACGCACTAGTCAGGGAACGGCTCCGTACAACCTGTGAACTAGCCCGTCCGTGCCATGCGCGTTGTGTAGACCGCTGCCTACTCTAGAGAGTCGGTGACGGCAGAGAAGAGGTGATGCACGTGGCTCCGGTCGGCGGTACGGCAGTTCAGGACCACGTGGCCCTCGCCGAGATCGAGCTGTGCGGGGAGCTGATCATCGCGGCGTCGGCCGCCGAGGACCGGCTCAGCCTGGAGAGTATCGACGAGGTGCTGCGCGTGGCCGAGGAGCGCGAGGCCGACTGATTCAGGCCAGCAGCCGCTCGGGCCCGTCGGCTCCGCTCAGGTCCGCAGCAGGCGGGCGATGGCCTGGGTGGCCTCCTCGACCTTCGCGTCGATCTCCGACCCGCCCTTGACGGCCGCGTCGGCGACGCAGTGCCGCAGGTGCTCCTCCAGGAGTTGCAGGGCGAACGCCTGCAGCGCCTTGGTGGAGGCGGAGACCTGGGTGAGTATGTCGATGCAGTAGGTGTCCTCGTCGACCATGCGTTGCAGGCCCCGGATCTGGCCCTCGATCCGGCGCAGCCGTTTGAGGTGCTCGTCCTTCTGCTTGTGGTAACCGTGCGTGGTGGAAGGTGCTCCGCTTCCGGAGGGCGTCGTGGCGCCGGCCTCGGTGGTCGTCATCGCGTCCTCCGCATCGTCGATTCATATACCCCTGGCGGGTATATGGTAACGAACTTTGCTGGGTATAGGGCCCTCGGGACGCCCCCTTCATGATCACCGAGCCCGATGGGCGAAACTGGAGGGCGGCCCATTAGCCGTGGCCGGATGATGCGCTTAGCATCAGCCTGACCGAAACCCATGCATAACGAGGACCCCAAGTGCGCTTTCGTCTGACCCCCAGGGAGACGAGCTTCTACGACATGTTCGCCGCGTCCGCGGACAACATCGTCACGGGCTCGAAACTCCTGATGGAACTGCTCGGGGCGGACCCGTCCGCCCGGGCCGAGATCGCAGAGCGTATGCGGGCAGCGGAACACGCGGGTGACGACGCCACGCACGCGATCTTCCATCAACTGAACTCCTCGTTCATCACGCCCTTCGACCGCGAGGACATCTACAACCTCGCGTCGTCCCTCGACGACATCATGGACTTCATGGAGGAGGCCGTCGACCTGGTCGTCCTCTACAACGTCGAGGAACTGCCGAAGGGTGTCGAGCAGCAGATCGAGGTGCTGGCCCGGGCCGCCGACCTGACGGCCGAGGCCATGCCCCACCTGCGCACGCTGGACAACCTCACCGAGTACTGGATCGAGGTGAACCGCCTGGAGAACCAGGCGGACCAGATCCACCGCAAGCTTCTCGCCCACCTCTTCAACGGCAAGTACGAGGCGATCGAGGTGCTGAAGCTCAAGCAGATCGTGGACGTCCTGGAAGAGGCGGCGGACGCGTTCGAGCACGTGGCGAACACGGTGGAGACCATCGCCGTCAAGGAGTCCTGAGCCGTCGATGGACACCCTCGCGCTCGTCGTGACCATCCTGGTCGCGCTCTTCTTCACGTACACGAACGGTTTCCACGACTCGGCGAACGCCATCGCGACCTCGGTCTCCACCAGGGCGCTGACGCCCCGCGCGGCCCTCGCCATGGCGGCCGTCATGAACCTCGCGGGCGCCTTCCTGGGCTCCGGGGTCGCCAAGACGGTCAGCGAAGGCCTGATCGAGACCCCCAAGGGCGCCACCGGCATGGGCATCCTCTTCGCGGCTCTGATCGGCGCGATCACCTGGAACCTCGTGACGTGGTACTTCGGCCTGCCCTCGTCCTCCTCCCACGCGCTGTTCGGCGGCCTGGTGGGGGCGGCGCTGGCCGGCGGTACGACCGTCCTGTGGAACGGCGTCGTGGACAAGGTCATCATCCCGATGTTCCTGTCCCCCGTCGTCGGCCTGATCCTCGGCTACCTGGTCATGACGGCCATCATGTGGCTGTTCCGCCGCTCCAACCCGCACAAGGCGAAGCGGGGCTTCCGGATCGCCCAGACCGTGTCCGCGGCCGGCATGGCCCTCGGCCACGGCCTCCAGGACGCCCAGAAGACGATGGGCGTCGTCGTCATGGCACTGGTGATTTCCGGCCACGAGACGTACGGCGACCCGATCCCGGCCTGGGTCAAGATCGTCTGTGCCGTGATGCTCTCCCTCGGCACCTACGCGGGCGGCTGGCGCATCATGCGCACCCTCGGCCGCAAGATCATCGAACTCGATCCGCCGCAGGGCTTCGCCGCCGAGGCCACCGGTGCGTCGATCATGTTCACCACCGCGTTCCTCTTCAAGGCCCCCATCTCCACGACCCACGTCATCACCTCGGCCATCATGGGCGTCGGCGCGACCAAGCGCGTGAACGCGGTCCGCTGGGGCGTCGCCAAGAACATCGTCCTGGGCTGGTTCATCACCATGCCGGCAGCGGCCCTGGTAGCAGCAGCGTCCTACGGCATCGTGCACCTGACCCTCCTGTAATCCCCCCTGCCCGCCCACCTCGGTCCGCCGAAAAGCAAGGGGGAGGCGCGAGAGAGCGGGCGCCCCGAAAGGGGCACGAGAAAACGCACCCGCACAACGCCCCGAAAGGGGCGCGAGGAACTGCGCGACCAGCCACAACGCCCCCGCGGCCGCCGTACGACAGCACCACCCACCCCCGAACAGCGACGGCACAACGGGCACAGCCCTCCAAGACACGACCCCCACAACGCCCCGAAAGGGGCGCGAGGAACTGCGCGACCAGCCACGACGCGGCCCGCGGCCGCCGTACGACAGCGCCAGCCATCACCGCTCTCGGCTCTCTCGAGTCAGCCGAGGCGGGTGGGCGCGGAAAACGCAGGTGGGCCCGCCCCCGGGAGCCAGGGGCGGGCCCTTTGCATCCTCGCGGTGGCACCGCCATGCAGCACCGCGAGGGGTCAGTTCCGGCTCAGCCGAACCGCCCGGAGATGTAGTCCTCCGTGGCCTGGACCGACGGGTTGGAGAAGATCCGCTCCGTGTCGTCGATCTCGATCAGCTTGCCCGGCTGGCCGACAGCGGCCAGGTTGAAGAACGCCGTACGGTCCGAGACCCGCGCCGCCTGCTGCATGTTGTGCGTCACGATGACGATCGTGAAGCGCTCCTTCAGCTCCCCGATCAGGTCCTCGATGGCGAGGGTGGAGATCGGGTCGAGGGCGGAGCAGGGCTCGTCCATGAGCAGCACCTTCGGCTCGACCGCGATCGCGCGGGCGATGCACAGACGCTGCTGCTGACCACCGGAGAGCCCGGAGCCCGGCTTGTTCAGGCGGTCCTTCACCTCGTTCCAGAGGTTCGCGCCCTTGAGCGACTTCTCGACGACGTCGCCGAGCTCGCTCTTCTTGAAGTTGCCGTTCAGCCGCAGCCCCGCGGCCACGTTGTCGAAGATCGACATCGTGGGGAAGGGGTTGGGGCGCTGGAACACCATGCCGACCTCACGGCGCACCGCCACCGGGTCGATGCTGGCGCCGTAGAGGTTCTCGTCGTCGAGGAGGACCTTGCCCTCGACGCGCCCGCCGGGGGTGACCTCGTGCATCCGGTTCAGCGTGCGCAGGAACGTCGACTTGCCGCAGCCGGAGGGGCCGATGAACGCCGTGACCGTGCGCGGCTCGATGTTCATCGAGATGTCTTCGATGGCCTTGTGGGAGCCGTAGTAGGCGGTGAGCCCGCTTACGTCGATTCGCTTGGACATTACTTCTTCACTTCCAGACAGTCGGTCGCTGTGAGGCCGCGTCAGCGACCGGTCTTGGGAGCCTTCCAGCGGGCGATGCCGCGGGCCACCAGGTTCAGGATCATCACGAAGGCGATCAGCGTGAGCGAGGCCGCCCAGGCACGGTCGTAGGCCGCGTTGGCACCGGCGCTGTTCGCGTACTGCTGGTAGATGAACAGCGGCAGCGACGACTGCGCACCCTCGAAGGGGTTGTTGTTGATGAACGGGTTGCCGAACACCAGCAGCAGCACCGGCGCCGTCTCACCCGCGATACGGGCGATGGCCAGCATGACACCGGTCGTGATACCGCCGATGGAGGTCGGCAGGACCACCTTCAGGATGGTGCGCCACTTGGGCACGCCGAGCGCCAGAGACGCCTCGCGCAGCTCGTTCGGGACGAGCTTGAGCATCTCCTCGGTGGAGCGCACGACCACCGGCATCATCAGGATGGCCAGGGCCAGCGATCCGGCGAAGCCGAAGGGCTGCATGTCGAAGATCAGCATGAGGCTGAGGATGAACAGACCCGCGACGATCGACGGGATACCGGTCATCACGTCCACGAAGAAGGTCACGGCCTTCGCGAGCCGGCCGCGCCCGTACTCCACGAGGTAGACCGCCGTGAGGATGCCGATCGGGGCGCCGATCAGGGTGGCGAGGCCGACCTGCTCCAGCGAGCCGATGATGGCCGCGTAGGCGCCACCGCCCGGCTGGGAGTCGGCGACGACCCCCATGGAGTGGGAGAGGAAGTAGGGGTCCAGGACCTTCACACCGCGGGAGACGGTCACCCAGATCAGGGAGACCAGCGGGACCACGGCGACGACGAAGGCGACCCAGACCAGGGAGGTCGCGACCCGGTCCTTGGCCTGTCGCCGGCCCTCGACGCGGGCGGCGATGACATAGGTGCCGAGGACGTACAGGAGGCCGGCGATCAGACCCCACTGGACCTTGCTGTCCAGGCCTCCGACGAGGCCGATGAGCACGCCGAGGACGATGGACCCGCCGACGATGGCGTAGGGGGACCACTTGGGGAGGCTGGCACCGCGCAGGGTGCTCGCGCGCCTGTCGACTGCTGCGGTGCTCATGCGTTGGCCCCCGAGTACTCTGCGCGGCGCTGGATGATGATGCGGGCCGCGCCGTTGACCAGCAGGGTGATGACGAAGAGGACCAGACCGGAGGCGATGAGCGCGTCACGGCCGTCCGAGGTCGCCTCACCGAACTTGCTGGCGATGTTCTGGGCGAAGGTGCCGCCGCCCGGGTTGAGCAGGCTGGCGTGGATGTCGAAGTCCGGGGAGATCACGGTGGCGACGGCCATCGTCTCGCCGAGCGCGCGGCCGAGGCCGAGCATCGAGGCGGAGATCACGCCGGAGCGCCCGAAGGGCAGCACCGACATGCGGATGACCTCCCAGCGGGTGGCGCCGAGGGCCAGGGCGGCCTCTTCGTGCATCTGCGGGACCTGACGGAAGACCTCGCGGCTCACGTTGGTGATGATCGGCAGGATCATGATCGCGAGCAGGATCGAGACGGTCAGGATCGAGCGCGGGGCGCCACCGTCCCAGGAGAAGATCCCGGTCCAGCCGAAGTAGTCGTTCAGCCAGCCGAACAGACCGGTCATGTGCGGTACGAGGATCAGCGCGCCCCACAGGCCGTACACGATGGACGGCACGGCGGCGAGCAGGTCGATCACGAACGCGACGGGGCCGGCCAGGCGGCGCGGCGCGTAGTGCGTGATGAACAGCGCGATCGCGACCGCGACCGGGACCGCGATGGCCATGGCGATGATCGAGGAGACGATCGTGCCGAAGGCGAGGACCGCGATGCCGAAGCTCGGCGGGATGAGGTTGGTGTTCCACTCGAAGGTGGTGAGGAAGTTGCTGTGGTCGCGGTTGATCGCGAGGGCGGCCCGGTAGGCGAGGAAGACCGCGATCGCGGCCATGATCACCAGGAGCAGGACGCCGGAACCGCGGGAGAGACCGAGGAAGACTCGGTCACCGACCCGGGTGGCGCCGCGTGCGTTGCGCTTCTGCTGGGCCGCGGAGTGCTGTGGGGGCGTCGGGGGAGATGCGTCTGCTGTCTGCGTCGATATGTCCATCGGGTTCTCCGGTCTGCGGAGTCGCCCTGTGGGGCGGCTCGGAGGAGCCGCGCGCCCCACACGTAGGGGCGAACAGCTCCGGGCGGCGGTGCACCGGACGGTGCGGCCGGGTTCCTTCCGGAACTCGGCCGCACTCTCGGATCTTTAGCTCAGGCCCTCGATGGTGGTGCGGACCTTGGCGATGATGTCGTCGGGGACGGGGGCGTAGTCGATCGTGGAGAGGACCTTCTGGCCGTCCTCGGAGGCGATGTAGCGCAGGAACGCCTTGGTCGCCGGGAGGGTGTCGGCCTTGTTGCCCTTGTCGCAGACGATCTCGTAGGTGACCAGGGTCATCGGGTACGCGCCCTCGGCCTTGGTCTTGTAGTCGAGCTGCAGCGCCAGGTCCTGGCCGGTGCCGACGACCTTGGCGGCCGCGATGTCGGCGGTGGCGGACTCGGTGGACGGGGCGACCGGCTTGCTGGCACCCGTGTCGATCGAGACGGCCTTGACGCCGTCCGAGACGTAGGAGAGCTCGAAGTAGCCGATGGCGCCGGCGGTCTGCTTGACCTGCTGGGCCACGCCCGCGGACTGCGGAGCGGACTGGCCGCCCTTGGCCTGCCAGGCCTTGCCGCCGGAGTACTTCCAGTTGGACGGGGTGGCGGCGATCAGGTACTTGGTGAAGTTGTCCGTCGTACCCGACTCGTCCGAGCGGTGGAACGCCTGGATCTTCAGGTCGGGCAGCGTGGCGGAGGGGTTCAGCTTCTTGATCGCCGCGTCGTTCCACTTGGTGATCTTGCTGTCGAAGATCTTGGCGATCGTCGGCGCGTCCAGAACCAGGTTGTCGACACCCGGGACGTTGTAGCCGAGGGCGATCGGGCCGCCGACCATCGGGAGGTCGATGCCCTGGCCGCCGGAGCAGACCTTCTTGGAGGCGGTGACCTCGTCGGGCTTCAGGGCGGAGTCGGAACCGGCGAAGGCGACCTGGCCCTGCGTGAAGGCGGTCACACCGGCGCCGGAGCCGGAGCCCTTGTAGTTGATCTGCACACCGCAGGCCTGCGAGAAGTTCTTGACCCAGGCGTCGATGGCGTTCTTCTGCGCGGAGGAGCCGTCGGCGAGCAGCTGGCCCTTGGCGTCGTCACACTTGATGGAGCTGGCGTTGGCAGAGGCCGAAGACGTGCTCGAACCGCTGCTGCTGCCACCGTTGTCGTCCGAGCCGCACGCCGTCAGGGCCAGGGCGCCGGAGACAGCGACAGCACCGAGAGACAGGGCGCGCAGCCGGTTCTTGCGCTGAAGCTTCACTTTCGGGGGTTCCTTCCAGAGGCGCCACCTTCGGCGGCGTGCGAAGTAGGTGGTGTGTGAGGGCCTCCTGACTGGGCATTTACGACCGCTCACCGCACCCGGTACGGCCGAAATTAGGCAGAACAGGTGAAGCGTCCGATGGCCATAGGTGAACGGAGGGTGAACCCCTGCCGTCAACCCGGTTAGGTCACGGAACGCTTACGGTGAGGGCACGCGCCGGTTCCAACGGGCGGGTTACGCGAACATTTCTTCGCCGTTCGCCATCGCAGTCGTTACGACGTCACAGTGTTCGTTGCTCCGCCACGGGAACCCGTGTGCGACGGACGCCGTCTCGTCCCACGACAGCCGAAGCGAAAGGCACGGGCATGGAACGGCGTACCTTCATATCGGGCGGGGCGGCCGCCCTCGCGGCGACCGCACTGACGGGGTGCAGCTCCGGCAGCGCCACCGCGACCCACACGACCGGAGCGCCACTCGCGACCACATCCTCTCGTACGGCACTGAAGACCACCAGCGCAGCGGCCGCGGCCAACTGGACGGCCCTCGCCCACGCCCTGGACGGCACCCTGGTCCGCCCCGGCGACGCCTCCTGGACCACCGCCCACCAGCTCTACAACACCCGCTTCGACGGCCTGAAGCCGACGGCGGTCGCCTACGTGGCCCACGCCGACGACATCCGCACCACCCTGTCGTACGCCAAGGCGCACGCCCTGAAGGTCTCGATCCGCAACGGCGGCCACTCCTACGCGGGCTACTCCTCCGGCGACGGCCGTCTCGTCCTCGACGTCTCCAAGCTGAACCGCATCCGCGTCAGCGGCGGTACGGCGGTCGTCGGCGCCGGTTCCAAGCTGATCGACGTGTACCGGGCCCTCGCGGCCAAGGGCGTGACCATACCGGCGGGCTCCTGCCCCACGGTCGGCGTCTCCGGCCTGGTGCTCGGCGGCGGCCACGGGGTCGCGTCCCGCGCGTACGGCCTGACCTGCGACAGCCTCACCCGGGCGACGCTGATCACGGCGGACGGCACGCAGGTCGTGGCCGACGCGACGACGAACAAGGACCTCTTCTGGGCGCTGCGCGGCGCCGGCAACGGCAACTTCGGCGTCGTCACGGAACTGCAGTTCCGGACCCACCCGACCCCGCAGGGGGTGACGGCGTACCTGACCTGGCCGTGGGCGAAGGCGGCGCAGGTGTTCAAGGCCTGGCAGGAGTGGGGCCCCTCCCAGCCGGACGAGATCTGGTCCTCCCTCCACCTGGAGAACTCGGGCAGCGGCCCCCGCGTCTCGGTCGCCTGCTTCTCGATGGGCACGTACGGCGAACTCCAGAACGCGGTGGACGCCCTCGCCCACAAGGCCGGCGCCAACGCCTCCTCCGTGTCCCTGCGCCGCCACGGCTACGAGGAGGCGATGGAGATCTACGCCGGCTGCTCCTCCTTCGCCACCGAGCCCCAGTGCCACCTGCCCGGCTCGACCCCCGGCCGCTCCCCCCAGGGCAAGCTCGGCCGCGAGACGTACACGGCCCGTTCCGACTTCTTCGACCGCTCGCTGTCCGCGGCCGGTATCCAGACGGCCCTGCGGCAGATCTCCGCCGTGCGGGGCGGCGCGGGCAGCATCGCGTTCACCGCGCTGGGCGGAGCGGTGAACAGGGTCGCGCCGACGGCGACGGCGTTCGTGCACCGCCGGTCGCGGATGCTGGCTCAGTACATCGTGTCGTGGGGCGCCGGGTCCTCAGGCAGCACGGGGCAGTCCTGGCTGAACGCGGCGCACACCGCCATGAAGCCGTACGCCTCCGGCGCGGCCTACCAGAACTACACGGACCCGACGCTCTCGGACTGGAAGAAGGCGTACTACGGCGACGCCGTGACGAAGCTGGGCAAGGTGAAGAAGCAGTACGACCCGGCGAGGTTCTTCTCCTCGCCGCAGGGGTTGTAGGGGCGCCGTCCTCGTCCGCGGGTGCGTGGGGGCTGATCGCGCAGTTCCTCCCCCAGCCTCCGGCCGGGGGGACCCCCAGCGCCCCTCACGGGGCGCTCCAGCCGCGCCGACCGCACGGCTGCCGCCACTCAGTCACGAGCACAGCATCGCAGCCACCCCGCGCGGGCAGCACTGTCGCTACTCGGCTGCGGGCAGCGTTGCGGCTACGGGTACACCCGACACTCCGCAGCTGCGGGCAGGCCTGCCGCGAGGCGGCACGGGTGGGCGCCGGGGGTCCCCCGGCCGAAGGCTGGGGGAGGCACCCTGCCGGCGCCGGTAAGCGACACCTCCCGGCCCCAGCCCCGCCTACGCCGCCAGGTCACGCTCCTCGGCCTCCACCGACGCCCGGGTCCCCGGCACCAGCCCCACCCGCGCCGACCGGCCCCGCACGATCCACCCCACCCGCGGCGACCCCTCCACCGCCTTCATCACCGGCGTCAGCAAAACCGTCGCCAGCGGAGACAGCAGAAGGACGACCGCCGTACCCAGCGCGAACCCCCCGACCACGTCCGTCGGGTAGTGGACCCCCATGTACACCCGGCAGAAGCCCTCCGCCAGTGCCAGTCCTATCCCCGCCACCCCGAACCGCCGGTTGGCGACGAACAGGCCGACGCCCAGCGCCATGGTGATCGTCGCGTGGTCGCTCACGAAGGAGTAGTCGGTCTTGCCGGAGACGAGGACGTCGATGCCCTGGTGGGTGAGGAACGGCCGGGGCCGCTCGACGAAGCCGCGGATGGGAACGTTCACGAGCACGGCGATCGCGGCGGCGAGCGGTGCCCACACCAGCGCGGCCATGGTGGACGGCACGTCCTCGTCCCTCCGGCGCCGCACGGACCACCAGCACCACACCACCAGCAGCACCATCGCGACCAGCAGCCCGTACTCCCCGACGAACTCCATGGCCCGGTCGAACCAGTGCGGCGCGTCCTTGGCCAGGCCGTTGATGTCGTAGAGCAGGTCGACGTCAGGGTTCGACCCGGATTCGGCGATTACAGCCATCGCGCTGCGGCCCCTTCGTCGTCGTTCCGGGACGCACCTGATGTGCGTCGCTCGCTGCCACCCCCGTGGTCGGCTACGTCAACAGGAACGCACGGCCCACACCACTACGTTCCAGGTTCCACCGAATGATCACGCAGACGTTATCGAAGAGAAACACAAACCCCCAGCTCAGGGGGTGGGTTATACGCTCCGTTCACACCGTGGTGGGGAGTGCTTTCGCGCCATCCTCGGTGACCCGGGTGGCCCCGAAGTAGTCGGCCGAGTCGATGGGGTCGAAACGGATCACGGCCCCGGTGTACGGCGCGTCGATCATGTATCCGCCGCCGACGTAGATCCCCACGTGGTGGATGGCGCGGGAGTTCGAGAGGTCGGTGGAGAAGAAGACGAGGTCGCCGGGGAGCAGCTCGTTCCGGGAGGGATGCGGTCCCGCGTTGTACTGGTCGTTGGCGACCCGGGGCAGCGTGATCCCGACACTGGCGTACGCCGCCTTGGTCAGCCCGGAGCAGTCGAAGCGGCCGTTGTCCGCCGCGGTGCCGTTGCCGCCCCAGAGGTAGGGGGTGCCGAGCTTGTTCTGGGCGTAGTTGATGGCCCCGGCGGCCTGCTTGGTC
This sequence comes from Streptomyces sp. NPDC086777, assembly GCF_040702065.1. Lineage (NCBI taxonomy): Bacteria > Bacillati > Actinomycetota > Actinomycetes > Kitasatosporales > Streptomycetaceae > Streptomyces > Streptomyces sp. NPDC086777. The sequence continues at coordinate 42,543 of NZ_JBFBJI010000052.1, forward strand.
GGGGAGAGCCGGCTGACCGGCGCGGCGAAGCTCTCCTCCAGGGTGGTGATGGTCCTGACGTAGTTCTGGGTCTCCTTGTACGGCGGCACACCCTTGTACTTGATGACCGCGTACGCCCCCGCGTTGTAGGCGGCGAGCATGTTCTCGGAGATGTTGCCGGGCACGTCCTTGACGTACGAGGCGAGTTCGCAGTCGTAGGAGGCGGCCGACGGAATCGCGTCGTTCGGGTCCCAGACGTCGCGGACCCCGTCCCCGTTCCCGTCGATGCCGTGGGTGGCCCAGGTCCCCGGGATGAACTGAGCTATCCCCTGCGCGGCCGCCGCGCTCTGCGCCCTCGGGTTGAACCCGCTCTCCTGGTAGAGCTGTGCGGCGAGCAGGGCGGGGTTGATGGCGGAGCAGAGGTTGCCCCACTTCTGCACGAGGGTGGAGTACGCGGCCGGCACGGCTCCCTTGGCCAGGGTCTTGCCGGCGCCGCCGACCCCGTTGAGGAGGTTCCCGGCGACGACGTACACGCCGACGACGAGCAGCATGACGAAGCTCACGCCGAGCGCCGTCGCCGCGCCACCGATCACCCATACTTTCCGCACGCCCCAACCCTCCCCCATGTCAGGGCTGTTCAACGCCATTTCGGCCGAGAGTGGCGCTATTTCACAGGAAGACGGCGCACATGACGCGCCCTCAGCCGGCCGGCTCAGTCACCCGTGGCGTCCTTGTACAGCTCACCAGCCTCCCGGCCGAGCACCACGCTGTAGGAGACGTCGGGGGTCGACCCGCCCTGCTCGTGGCCGCCGAGGACCCCGACCACCTCGTGGTCCCCGTTCACCCAGGGGCTCCCACTGGTGCCGCCGGTGAACTCGGGGCAGTCGATGCGCTGTTGGGTCGCGCTGTGCGGGACGGGCCTGTTGGTGCAGCTGACCGGCACCTCGCGGGAGTCGGGGTACCCGGTGACGGTGACGGCGGTGGCGCCGGTGGCCACCCCGGCGGCGAACCGGTTGCTCCCGGTCACGTCCTCGACCCGCTTCCCGTCCCGCTCCGCCACGACGGCGAAGGCGACGTCACTGTCCTCGCTCTGCCCGTGGGCCCACCCGTCGGGCAGGTACCGCGTCCCGAGCTTCCACACCCCGTAGGGCGCCTGCCCGTCCCGGTACCCGGGCACGAAGACCAGCTCGGTGGCGTCCCCCACCCCGTCGATGCAGTGCGCGGCGGTGACGATCAGGTCGCGCTGCGGGCTGTGCACGACGGAGGCGGTGCAGAAGTGGTTTCCGGACAGGCTCCCGGTCTTGTCCGCGCCGAACAGCGCCCCGACCCGCGCGCTCGCCGGCGAGGCCCCGACCACCGCGGTCACCCCGAACGGACCCGCCGCCTCGTCGGCGGCCGCGACGGAGGCCGAGGTGGCGGCCAGCACGACGACGGCGCAGAGCGCGACGCGTCGCGAGGTGGCGGAGATGCGTGAGGTGCGCTTCATCGCGCCCACTGTCTCCCAGAAAGGTGAGAAACGGTTCCCGACTTCGCTGAGATTTTCCTGGGAACCGCCCTTGCGGCCGGTTCCGGTCCGCCGGGCGGCCTCAGAACGTCGTCGTCATCCCGCCGTCGACCGCGATCGTCTGCCCCGTGATGAACGACGCCGCGTCGCTCGCCAGGAAGACGACGATGCCCGCGATCTCGGCCGGGCGGCCCCAGCGGCCCAGTGCGGTGCGGGTGCGGAGCCATCTGTTCCAGTCCGGGTCCTCGGACAGCTCCGCGTTGACGTCGGTGGCGAAGGTGCCGGGGGCCACCGAGTTGACCGTGGTGCCGCTGGGGCCCAGGTCGGCGGCGAGGGCCCGGGTCAGGCCGTCGAGGCCCGCCTTCGCCGTGGCGTAGGCGACGTCGCCGATGCGGCCGAGCTGGCCGACGACGGACGAGACGTTGATGATGCGGCCCGGGGTGCCCCGCTCGGCCAGGCCCCGGGCCACCGTCTGGCTCAGCGCGTACGCCGACGTCAGGTGGACGTCGAGCAGTGCGGACAACTCCTCCGGCGCCATCTCCTCGACGCCCCTGCGGTCCCGGTGGCCCACGTTGTTGACAAGGATGTCGATCGCGCCGAGGGCGGTCACCGCCTCCTCGGCCGCCTCACGGTCGGTGACGTCGAAGGGGGCGCCCGTGACGTCCAGGCCGTGGTCCTCGCGCAGGCCCGCGGCCACCTCCGCCAGCGTCACCGCGTCCCGGCCGTTGAGGACCACCCGCGCACCGGCGCCCGCCAGCCCCCGCGCCATCTCCAGGCCCAGTCCCCGCACCGAGCCGGTCACCAGGGCCGTCCGCCCGCCCAGCGAGAAGTCCACGGCGCCGCCGCTCATCCGGCCACCTCCCGGAGAACCGTCGTACCCGTTGTATCCGTCGTGTCCGCTCACCGTATCCGGGTGCCGTGACGGGCCGGCCGGGCGTCCATGAAGTGGGCGGTCACCTGGCCGGACCGGCGTTCAGGCGGCCTGGACGCCGAGCGGCCACCGTACGCCCGTCAGCTCCTCCGACAGCGTCCACAGCCTGCGGGCGGCCGCCGGGTCGCTCGCCGCCGCGCTGCGGGCGACCAGGGCCGGCGCTCCCCGCATCTCGCCGAGGCCGTCCGGGCCGACGTAGCTCGCGCCCGGCAGGTCCTGGGTCGCCGCGTACAGCGTGGGGAGGGTGCCCGCGCGGTCGTCCTGGGCGAAGAGGCGGTTGCCGAGCAGCATGCCCAGGCGGGCCACCGGGTTGGCGGTGTGGCTCTGCAGGTTGGTGGCCGCGTAGCCGGGGTGGGCGGCGAGGGCGCGGACCCGGGAACCGGCCTCCGTGAGCCGGCGCTGGAGTTCCAGCACGAACAACAGGTTGGCCAGCTTGGACTGGGCGTAGGCGCGGGTCGGGCTGTAGGCGCCCTCCAGGTTCACGTTCTCGAAGCGGATCGCTCCGTCGCCGCCCCGGTGCAGGCCCGAGGAGACGGTGACCACGCGGTCCGTGACGTACGGCAGCAGCAGGTTCGTCAGCGCGAAGTGACCCAGATGGTTCGTGCCGAACTGCATCTCGAAGCCGTCCTTGGTGCGCAGCTCCGGGAGCATCATCACGCCCGCGTTGTTGACCAGGAGGTCCAGCGGCCGGTCCCAGCCGGCGGCGAACTCGCGCACCGAGGACAGGTCGGCCAGGTCGAGGCGGCGGACCTCGGTGCTGCCGTTCACCCGGGCCGCGGCCGCCCGCCCGCGCTCCGGGTCCCGTACCGCCAGCACCACATGTGCACCGGCCCGGGCCAGCGCGTCCGCGGCCGTGAAGCCGAGACCGCTGTTGGCACCGGTGACCACGGCCGTGCGGCCGGAGAGGGCGGGCAGGTCGGAAGCGTTCCATTTGCGATTCTTCTCAGCCATGCCCGTCAATGTAGGCGTCGACAACAATGCTGTCAACGACAACAAAGGTGACACCGACAACAAAGATGGCATCGACAACAAAGCTGACGCCGCCTACAAAGCTGGCAGCGACTACATCGGGTTACGATGGCCCCCATGCCGCCGAGCCGCCCCTACCACCACGGAGACCTGCGCGCCGCCCTGCTCACGAGCGCCGAGCGCACCCTGCGCGAGAAGGGCACCGCCGCACTGTCCCTGCGCGAGCTGGCCCGCGACACCGGGGTGAGCCACGCCGCCCCCGGCCGGCACTTCAAGGACAAGCAGGCCCTGCTGGACGCGCTCGCGCTCAGCGGGTACGAGCGGCTGAACCGGACCCTGGCCGCGGCGGACCTCCCGGACGCCGCCCTCGAACCGCGCATGACCGCCCTCGCCCGCGCCTACGTCGGCTTCGCCGTCGGCAACCCCGAGCTGCTGGCGCTGATGTACTCGCGCAAGCACGCCCCGGACGCCGGCACCGACCTGGCCACCGCCGCCGAGCTCTCGCTGGGCTCCTTCGTCGTGCTGGTGGCCGACGCCCAGCGGCGCGGCGAGATCGTCCAGGGCGACCCGGAGACCATCACCCTCACGGCCGCGGCCTGCATCCACGGCCTGGCCGCGCTGGCCACCGACGGCACCCTCGCGCCGGACGCGGTCCTGGCCGGCCTGGACCAGCACGTCCACCTCGTCCTGCACGGCCTCAAACCCCGCTGATACCGGCCGGCTCAAGGGCTTCCGGGGGGCTCGGTACGCCCCGATCAACGCGCATTGAGCCCCACCCCCGCGAGGGTTCGGGTCAACCGAACCCCAACTTCCGGCCATCCGGGCCCCAATGATCAGTAAGCCCTTCCCGCGCTTCAGTAACGCGGAAGTCAGGATTCCGAAACCCACCTTGTTGTCGCGTACTCAACAAGGGGATGGTTCGTCGCGGGCCGCCGCCCCCACCGGCAACCACACCGGTGGTCCCCCACCCGCAGGCCTCTGTCCGACCTCTCCCAGGAGGCTGTACGTTGCGTACGCCCACCCCCAACTCCCCCCACATACGCGGTAGATGGCACCAGTTCGGTTCGGCAGCCGCCGCCACCGCCGCACTCCTCGTGGCCGGCTTCGGCACCGCGGCCCACGCCGACGCGGCCACCGCGACCCACAAGGTCAGCGCCAGGGCCATCGCCGCCCAGGTCGCCAAGGCCCACGTCCGGTACGAGAAGGCCGGCTGCGGCGCCACGCCGAAGACGGGCTACGCCGCCTGCAACGCGCTGCGGGTCACCGGCGGCACCACCGCCTTCATGGAGAAGCAGGCCGCCCTCAGGGGCGTCACGCCGAAGACCGTCAAGCCGAACGCCGCCTCCGACTCCCCCACCGGATACGGCCCGAGCGACATCCAGTCCGCCTACGGCCTGACGGACGCCGCCGCCTCCGACGGCTCGGGCGAGACGGTCGCCATCGTCGACGCGTACGACGACCCGAACGCCGAGGAAGACCTCGCGACCTACCGCTCGTACTACGGCCTGTCGGACTGCACGACCGACAACGGCTGCTTCAAGAAGGTCTCCCAGACCGGCTCCGCCACCTCCCTGCCCTCCGCCGACAGCGGCTGGGCCGGCGAGGAGTCGCTCGACCTCGACATGGTCAGCGCGACCTGCCCGAACTGCAACATCCTGCTCGTCGAGGCGAAGTCGGCCTCCGACGCCAACCTGGGCACCGCGGTGAACGAGGCCGTCAAGCTGGGCGCGAAGTTCGTGTCGAACAGCTACGGCGGCTCCGAGTCGTCCTCGGACACCTCCTACGACACCTCGTACTACAAGCACGCGGGCGTCGCCATCACCGCGAGCGCCGGTGACGAGGGCTACGGCGCCGAGTACCCGGCCGCCTCCCGCTACGTGACCGCCGTCGGCGGCACCGCCCTGAAGACCTCCTCCAACAGCCGCGGCTGGACCGAGTCGGTCTGGAAGACGTCCAGCACCGAGGGCACCGGGTCCGGCTGCTCCGCCTACGACGCCAAGCCCACCTGGCAGACGGACACGAGCTGCTCCAAGCGCATGATCGCCGACGTCTCCGCGGTCGCCGACCCGGCCACCGGCGTCTCGGTCTACGACTCCTACGGCTCCGACGGCACCGGCTGGAACACCTACGGCGGCACCAGCGCCTCCTCGCCGCTGATCGCCTCGGTCTACGCCCTGGCCGGCACCCCGGGCAGCAGCGACTACCCGGCCGAGTACCCGTACGCCGCGGCCGGCACCTCCGCCCTCAACGACGTGACGAGCGGCAACAACGGCACCTGCTCCACCTCGTACTTCTGCACCGCGAAGTCGGGCTACGACGGCCCGACCGGCTGGGGCACCCCCGAGGGGACCGACGCCTTCACCGGCTGAGCCCCGCGCCGATTGACCTCCCCGTCGGGTCACGGGGAGCCGCCACCGTGAGGGGGACGTGGGGTCCCCTCGGCGGCAGGGAAAGAGAGACGGGCCACGGCATCCGGCCGTGGCCCGTCTTTCACGTGGCCGCCGGCTCCGGTTTATTGCCCCTTTACAACTCCCGTGCATCTGCTGTGAGTTACGTCAAGCCCCTGTCACCCGCGATCCAACGGGCCGTCATCGAAGGGTCACGCGAAGGCCTCGTTCGGCAATGCGGAAGTCAGGATTCCAGCAGCCTCTTGTTGTCGCGTACTCAACAAAGGATTCTCTTCGCGGGCCGCCGCCCTCGCCGCCGAACCCCCATACCGACGGCAGAAGCACCAGACCGCACCCGCACCGCCCCTGTTCCAACCCCCAAGTACCGGAACTCAGGAGGCTGCACGCATGCGTCCCACTCCCCCCGCCAGACCGTCCACCCGCGGTGTCCGGCGCCGGATCGGCACCGCCGCAGCGGCCACGGCCGCGCTGCTGTTCGCCGGCTTCGGCACCGCCGTCCAGGCAGACGCGGCACCCTCGGCCCCGGCCAAGGTGACCTACACCGCGACCCCCTGTGCCACCCCCAAGCACCAGGGTGAACTCGCCTGCAACTCCTACCGCGTCACCGGCGGGCTCACCGCCTACCAGAAGCAGCAGGCCGCGAGGACCGGCATCACCCCCAAGGCCGCCGACGCGTCCACCCCCTCCGGCTACAGCCCGACCAACCTCCGGTCGGCCTACGGCCTCACCTCCGCGGCGGCCTCCAACGGCTCGGGCGAGACCATCGCGATCGTCGACGCGTACAACGACCCGAACGCCGAGTCCGACCTCGCGACCTACCGCTCGTACTACGGCCTGTCCGCCTGCACCACGGCCAACGGCTGCTTCAAGAAGGTCAGCCAGACCGGCTCCACCACCTCGCTGCCCTCCTCCGACGCCGGCTGGTCCGAGGAGATCTCCCTCGACCTCGACATGGCCTCCGCGATCTGCCCGAACTGCAACATCCTGCTCGTCGAGGCCACCAGCGCCACCATGGCCAACCTCGGCAAGGCGGTGAACGAGGCGGTCACCCTGGGCGCGAAGTTCGTCTCCAACAGCTACGGCGGCAGCGAGTCCTCCTCGGACACCTCCTACGACACCTCGTACTTCAACCACACCGGTGTCGCCATCACCGTCTCCGCCGGTGACGAGGGCTACGGCGCCGAGTACCCGGCCGCATCCCGCTACGTGACCGCCGTCGGCGGCACCAAGCTCTCCACCTCCTCCACCACCCGCGGCTGGACCGAGACCGTCTGGAAGACGTCCAGCACCGAGGGCACCGGCTCCGGCTGCTCCGCCTACGACGCCAAGCCCAGCTGGCAGACCGACACCAGCTGCACCAAGCGCATGATCTCCGACGTCTCCGCGGTGGCCGACCCGGCGACCGGCGTCTCCGTCTACGACTCCTACGGCGTCACCGCCGGCTGGTACACCTTCGGCGGCACCAGCGTCTCCGCGCCGATCATCGCCGGCGTCTACGCCCTCGCCGGCACCCCGGCCGGCGGCACCTACCCCGCCCAGTACCCGTACGACTACGCGGGCACCTCGTCCCTCAACGACGTGACGAGCGGCAGCAACGGCTCCTGCTCCGTCTCGTACTACTGCACCGCCGCCACCGGTTACGACGGCCCGACCGGCTGGGGCACCCCCGAGGGCATCGCCGCCTTCGCCAACTAGTACCGGCACACCGCCCCTGTCACGGGCGGACGGGCACAGGCGGGCACACGGGTCGCGGCAACCAGCCGCGGCCCGTTCGTCATGAGAACATCGGGACGGTGGTATTCACCCGACTGGCCGTCAAAAAACCTGCCAGGTCGTAAAAGGGCACAACGACGGAACTACACCACAGGTTCCGCCCAGGCCTCATTGCCCGGCGTGACCTGCCGTGATACACAGAGTGACCGGACGATCCCTTCGTACGAAACCCGCCAATCAATGACGTCAAGTCGACATACTCCGGCGGCGTTGTCGGCGAGAATGATGCGTGACCTCTGCACCCGGCAGGGGCGGACAGAACTACCCACCAGGGGCGGTGACTTACATGTTCCTTGCAGCCGACAAGGGTGACATCAACACCATCATCGGCGGAATCGCTCCGGACTGGGGCCCCTTCGGCAGCCTGGGCAACGAAGCGAAGACGATGATCCAGGTGGTCATGGCCGTCGCCATCCTGCTCTGCCTCGGCATCGCCGTCTGGGGTGCCGCCAAACAGCGCATCGGCGCCACGGCCCTCCGTGACACCTTCAGCGCCGAACAGGGCAAGGGCCTCATCATCGCCGGACTGACCGGAGTCTTCATCATCGGCTCACTCGGCACCCTGTTCACCATCGTGTACGGCATGGCCGTCTAGCCGCCTGGACCTCCGTATCCCCCGCTCCGAGGTTGCGTCTCCCTGATGTCGAGTCACCACACCGCGCCCGCGCGGGAACCAGCACGGCTACCGTCGTACTGCTACGCGTTCCGGTACGACGTGGAGGGGGAGTACCCGGCATGAGCCTCGGAGACGAGCCCGGTTACCCGGAGACCGGCCACACCCGCACCCGGCTGCCCGAGGGCGACCCGTACGGCGGCGCCTCCCGGCGCGGCGGCCGGTCCTCCTCCCGGAGCCTGGTCACGGTCGTCGGCGTGGTCGTCCTCCTCATCGCGGCGATCGCCTTCGCGAACAGAGGCGGCAACGACGGCGCCTCGGACACCAACTCCGGCCGCAGCACCGGCAACGGCGGCGGACCGGCCGCCTCCTCGACGGCGGCCAGCGGGACCAAGCCGGTGGAGACCAGAAGCAGCGGGATCCCGACGGGATACGCGCACACCCAGCAGGGCGCGCAGAGCGCGGCGGCCAACTACGCGACGGCGCTCGGCTCCGACGGCATGTTCATCACGGCCACCCGGCACGCGATCGTGCAGACCGTCGCCGACCCCGGCGTCATGAACAGCATGCTGTCCGGCTTCGACGCCGACTACTCGGCCGACTTCCTGAAGAAGGCCGGCCTCAACACCGACGGCACCGCCCCCCAGGGCAGCACCTTCGTCAACCGCACGCTGCCCGCCGGCACCAAGGTCACGGCGTACAGCGACGCCGCCGCCACCGTCGAGGTCTGGTGCAACGGTCTGTTCGGCATGGCCGGCGAGAAGTCCACCAACCCGGTCACCAGCAACTGGTTCACCATCACCATGAAGCTGAACTGGAGCGACGGCGACTGGAAGGTCCTGGAGTCCAGCCAGACGACCGGTCCCACCCCGGTGACCGGAGACAACCCCGTCTCCGGGACCGACGAGATCAGCAAGGCGGTCCAGGAATTCGGAGGGTTCACCTATGCCCGCTAGCCAGCACCGCGTGCTCAAGCTGACCGGCCTGGTGGCCTCCCTGCAGGCCTCCGCCGTCCTTCTGGCCGCCCGCGCCGCCGCGGCCCCGTCGCCCTCGCCGACCCCCTCCGCCACGCCGAGCAGCAACAACTGCGCCGGAATCACCGGCCCGTCCCTGCAACTCTGCGAGAGCGGCTCGGGCGGCGGCAGCGGCGGCTCCACCACCGACCCCCTCACCTCCACCCTCGACCCCCTCACCTCCCTCGGGCAGGGCTGCGCCAAGGCCGCCTCCTGGACCATCGACAAGCTCAGCGGCGCCGTCAAGGAGACCGCGAACGTCGACTTCACCAACGAGAAGTTCCTCCAGCAGTACGCCGTCGTCTTCGCCGCGTCGACGATCCTCACCCTGCTCCTGTGGCTGCTGGCCGTGGCCAAGCGCGCGGTACGAGGCGTCCCCCTCTCCACCGCCATCTCCGAAGCCATCGGCTTCCTCTGGCTCACCGTCCTGGCCTCCGCCTTCACCCCCCTGATCCTCTACACGGTCGTCTCCGCCACCGACGGCGTCACCGACGTCCTCGCGAGGACCACCGGCGACCAGACCGACACGTTCTTCGGCACCTTCTCCGGCGCCCTCAGCAAGGGCACCGACATAGGGGGCGGCCCGATCATGCTGATCGTCGTCTCCCTCGTCAGCATCCTCGCCGCCGGCGTCCTCTGGCTGGAGCTCGTCATCAGGGCCGCCCTGCTCTACGTCGGCGCCCTCCTCGGCACCGTCGTCTACGCCGGGCTCGTCGACAAGAACCTCTGGGGCCACGTCCGCCGCTGGGCCGGCATCATGATCGCCGTCATCCTCGTCAAGCCGGTCATCGTGATAGTGCTCGGCCTCGCCGGCGCCCTGTCCTCCGAGGGCGGCCCGGACTCCTTCTCCGCGGTCGTCTCCGGCCTCGCCATCATCCTGCTCGCCATCTTCGCCAGCGCGATGATCTACCGCTTCGTGCCCGGCTTCGGCGACGAGATCGCGGCCGGCCGCAGCAACCGCATCATGTCCGGCGCCGAGGGCAAGGCCGCCGCCGTCATCAGCAGCCCCGCCAACCTGGTCGCCCAGGGCATCAGAACCCACAGCGCCCGCACCGACAACAACGGCGGCGGGGGCGGCGGTTCCGGCGCCTCCGGAGCCCGCCCGGCCAACCCCGCCTCGGGCGGCGTCGCCGCGCACAGCACCCGCACCCCGAACGGTGGTGGCGGCGGAACTGTCCCCTCCGCCGCACCCGCACCCCGGGCGCCCAGCCCGGCGAACACCCCGCACGCCAGCAACACCCGCAACAACAGCTCGGGAGGTGAAGGGCGTTGACGACAGAGTCCCACCTGTCCCATCCGATCACGCCCCGCCGTACGTATCTCATCGGCCGCGCCAGGCCGAACGCGATCATCGGCAGGAACCGTGAGTCCGGCGAAATCGTGCTCATCATCGCGGGCGCGTTCCTCGGCATGATGTGCGGGCTCCTCGTCCCGGTGCTCTCCCTGCGGATCGTCCTCCTGATGGGCTTCCCGCTGATCGCGCTGGCCGCGGTCTACGTGCCGTACAAGCGCCGCACCTTCTACAAGTGGTTCGAGATCAACCGCAGTTTCAAGCGGACGCTGCGCAACGGCACCGTCTACCGCTCCACCGCGTCCGAGGCCGGCACCCGCCTCGACGGCCGCGAGGTCGAGATCGGGCCGCCGCCCGGCATCGGCCGCATCAGCTGGCTCGCCGCGCCCTTCGGCCCCGACGAGATCGCCGTACTCCTGCACGCCGACCGCAAGACGGTGACCGCGGCCATCGAGATCGAGGGCCCCGGCGTCGGCCTGCGCGACTCCGAGGACCAGGAAGCCCTCGTCGACCGCTTCGGCACCCTGCTCAAGCACGTGGCCAACGGCGACGGCTTCGTCACCCGCCTCCAGATGCTCGCCCGCACCCTGCCGGCCGACCCCGACGCGCACGCCAAGGACGTCGCCCAGCGCGGCGACGACAAGGCCCCGGACTGGCTGTCCCGCTCCTACGACCAGCTCCAGTCCATGGTCTCCACCAGCAGCGAGCAGCACCGCGCCTACCTCGTCGCCTGCATGCACTACTCCCGCGAACTGGCCGCCGAGGCCCAGGCGATGGCCCGCGCGTCCCGCCCCCAGGCCGGCCGCAAACTGGACCGTGACGCCGGTCTCGCGGTCGTCATGGCCCGTGAACTGACGGACATCTGCTCCCGCCTCCAGGAGGCGGACATCCGCGTCCGCCAGCCCCTCGGCCAGGGCCGCCTCGCCTCGCTCATCCACTCCATGTACGACCCGGACCACCCCATCGACCACATCCAGGCGATGACCCAGCGCAACGCCTGGCCGGCCGAACTCGACGCCATGGAACCCACGTTCCTCCAGGCGAAGACCCGCGAGTCCAGCACCCGCGAACCCTGGTGCCACGCCACGGCCTGGGTGAAGGAGTGGCCGATGACCCCGGTCGGCGTCAACTTCCTGGCGCCCCTCCTGGTCCACACCCCGGACGTCATCCGCACCGTCGCCGTCACCATGGACCTCGAACCCACCGAGGTCGCCATCGAGCGCATGCTCACCGAGAAGACGAACGACGAGGCCGAAGCCTCCCGCGCCGCCAAGATGAACCGGACCGTCGACCCCCGCGACATCGCCGCCCACAACCGCCTCGACCAGCGCGGCGAGGACCTGGCCAGCGGCGCCGCCGGCGTCAACCTGGTCGGCTACATCACGGTCTCCTCCCGCACCCCGGAGGCCCTCAACCGCGACAAGCGCACGATAAGGGCGTCCGCCGGAAAGTCGTACCTGAAGCTGGAGTGGTGCGACCGCGAGCACCACCGCGCCTTCGTGAACACACTGCCCTTCGCCACCGGAATCCGAAGGTAGAGGCTGATGCGCTGATGAGGGACCCGCTGTCCGTCCTCACCGAAGCCTTCACGTCCTTCCTGTTCGGGAAGGTCGAGACGACCCGCTCCCCGGTCCGCACCTCCACCGGCCAGGCCCAGGCGGTCTACCTCCCCACGGCCGCCCCCGGCCTCGGCGACTCCGGCGTGATCATCGGCCGCGAGGTGTACTCCGGCAAGGGCTACATCTACGACCCGTTCCAGCTCTACGGCCAGCAACTCCCCGCCCCGCACTGGCTGGTCCTCGGCGAGTCCGGCAACGGCAAGTCGGCCCTGGAGAAGACCTACGTCCTGCGCCAGCTCCGCTTCCGCGACCGCCAGGTCGTCGTCCTGGACGCCCAGGGCGAGGACGGCGTCGGCGAGTGGAACCTCATCGCGGAAGAGCTGGGGATAACCCCCATCCGGCTGGACCCGATGGCGGCACTGGACCACGGCATCCGCCTCAACCCCCTGGACCCGGCGATCACGACGACGGGCCAGCTCGCGCTGCTGCGCACCATCATCGAGGTCGCGATGGGCCACGGCCTCGACGAACGCTCCGGCTTCGCCCTGAAGGTCGCCCACTCCTACGTCAACGAGTCGATCCTCGACCGCCAGCCCGTCCTGACGGACATCGTCGAGCAGCTACGGCACCCCGAGCCCGAGTCGGCCGAGGCGATGAACGTCGCCATAGACGACGTACGGGCCTGGGGCCTGGACGTCGCCCTGGTCCTGGACCGCCTGGTCGACGGCGACCTGCGCGGCATGTTCGACGGCCCGACCACGGTCGGCATCGACCTCGACGCCCCGCTGATCGTCTTCGACCTCTCCCACATCGACCGCAACTCCATCGCCATGCCCATCCTGATGGCGATCGTCGGCGTGTGGCTGGAGCACACCTGGATCCGCCCCGACCGCAAGAAGCGCATCTTCCTGGTCGAGGAGGCCTGGCACATCATCGCCAGCCCGTTCGTGGCCCAGCTGTTCCAGCGGCTGCTGAAGTTCGGCCGCCGGCTCGGCCTGTCCTTCGTGGCCGTCGTCCACCACCTCTCCGACGTCGTGGACGGCGCGGCCGCCAAGGAGGCGGCCGCGATCCTGAAGATGGCGTCGACAAGGACGGTCTACGCCCAGAAGGCGGACGAGGCCCGAGCGACCGGCCGCGTACTGGGCCTGCCCCGCTGGGCGGTCGAGATCATCCCGACCCTGACCCCCGGCATCGCCGTCTGGGACGTCAACGGCAACGTCCAGGTGGTCAAGCACCTGGTCACCGAGACGGAACGCCCGCTCGTCTTCACGGACCGCGCGATGACCGAGTCGTCCAGCGACACCCTGCTGTCCGCGGACGACGCCCTGGTCGCCGCCGAACTGGAGGCGGAACAGCGGGCCGCGGCCTTCGTGGAGCAGCACCTCGGCGACTCCGAATCGACGGTGGCGTAGGGAGGCCGTTCGTGAGACCGGATCCTCGGCAGGAGCGCGATCAGCAGGGCGGCGGGATCCCCGACGGCCTGCTGGTCGGCATACTCGGGTTCCTGCTCGGCATCACGATCCTGGTGTGGACGGCGACGGGACTGGCCGCCTGGTTCGCCCACGGCGGCTGGCCGTCGACCGTCGACCTCTCCCACACCCCGCTCGCCATGCGCCACCTCATCGGCTCCCCGCACGACATCGCGGGCGCCTGGCCGGACACACCGGCGGACCGGCTGGCCGGCTGGGGACTGTTCTGGGGCCTGTTCATCGGCCAGCTGATGGTCCTGATCGTCCTCACCGTGTTCGTACTGGGGACGATCGCCCGGTGGCGGGCCGGCAGGAGCAGACGGGCGGCGACGGCGAAGAACAGGGGCGCGACCCCGGTTCCGGAGCCCAGCACCGAACCGGAGAGGGCCCAGGAGGCCCATCAGGCGGCCTTCCAGGAGACTCTCCAGGCCCCGGCGGTCCCCGCAACCACCGCCCCCACCGCGGAGCCGGAGCACCCCCTGGAGCACCTCCGCCCAACTCCGGCCCCCGCCAACGGTGACCGGCCGGGCGCCTGGACCAGAATCCACGTCGCACCGCGGGAGAGCCGCCGGGTGACCGCGACCCAGGCGATCCAGGACGCGCTCGGCCCCGCCCTCGTCGTCACCTCGAACCCCGCTCTCTGGTCGGAGACGAAGGACGCCAGGGCCAAACTCGGCCCCGTCCTCCTCTACGACCCGAACCACCTCTGCGACACCCCCGCCCGCTTCCACTGGTCTCCCACGGCCCACTGCGAGGACAAGCCGACCGCGATCCAGCGCGCCCGCGCCCTCCTCGCCCCGGTCCGCCCCACCGCGAAGATCGACCAGACCGTCACGGACACCGCCGAGACCCTCCTGCGCAGTTATCTCCACGCCGCCGCCCTGGAGAGCCGTACGGTCCGCCACGTCCACCGCTGGGCGCAGGGCACCGGCGTCCAGGACGCCGTACGAACCCTCCGCACCCACCCGAAGGCCGCCCCCGGCGCCGCCGGCGAGCTGGAGGCCGCCCTCACCTCCCATCCCGAACGCCGGGACATCGCCCAGGAGTTGACGGCCAGGGCACTCGCCGCACTCTTCACGGTCAACATCCGCGAGGCCTGCACACCCAACCGAAACGATGCCCTCGCCCTGGATTCCTTCGTCGCCGAAGGGGGCACGCTTTATGTGGTCGGTGAATCCATCGAGGACCCCAGGACCAACCCCGGCGCGATGCCCCTCCTGACGGCCCTCGTCTCCAGCGTGGTCGAGCACGGCCGGCGCATGGCCGAACGGTCATCCTCCGGTCGGCTCGACCCACCACTGACCCTGGTCCTGGACGACGTGGCGGCCGTCGCCCCGCTGCCCCAGCTCCCGGACCTGCTGGCCGGCGGCACCGACCAGGGCCTGCCGGCCCTCGCGCTGCTCCGCTCCCACGAACAGGCCCGTTCCCGCTGGCCGCACCGGGAACTGCCGGTCTAGGCCGACCACTCCAGAACGAACTCGAACTCCCGCTTCCCCGCGTCCGCCTCCAGCTGCACGCTGACCCCGCTCGGCACGAACCCGGCCTTCCGGTAGGCCCCTTGGGCCCGCGGGTTGTCCTCGTGCACCAGCAGCCGGACCCGCTGCGCCCCACGCTCCCTCGCCCACGCCACACCGGCGTCGAACAACTCCTTCACCAGCCCGCTCCCCCGGTGCCCGGGCCGGACGAACACCCCCACCACATGCCCCTGCCGCCGCTCGACCGGGAACCCGGCCCAGTCCACCGACCCGGCCTCCTCGATCAGCACGGTCACGGTCCCGGCCCACTCCCCGTCCGCCGTCTCCGCGATGAACTGCCGCGCACCGCTCGGCTCCGCGGCCGAACGCGCCGCCCGCTCCCGGTAGAAGGAGTCCGGCCGCCTCAGGGCGTCGTCATAGGTCTCCAGAAAGGCGATGTCAGCCACCGGATCCCGCAAGGCGACGAGACGCAGCCGCTTGACGGCCTCCCACTCGTCGGCCCGTATCGCGCGAACCACGTGATCACCGCTGGTCGTAGGACTCATACGGCCACGCTAACGCCCACCGCCCACCGCACTCACCTGGTTTCCCGGTCGCTTCGTCGGTCGGTGTGTCAGTGCCTCGGTCTACGGTGGGCCTCATGACGACTCTCCCGAACCGCCCGAACACCGCGCTGCTGATCGTGGACGTGCAGAACGGTGTGGTGGACAGCTCCCACAACCGCGACGAGGTCATCGCCAACATCAACACCCTGCTCGCCAAGGCCCGTTCCGAGGCGATCCCCGTCGTCTGGATCCAGCACTCCAGCGACGAACTGAAGCCGGACAGCGCCCCCTGGCAGTACGTCCCGGAGCTCGTCCGCGAAGCCACAGAGCCCCTCGTCCACAAGCGCTACGGAGACTCCTTCGAGGACACCGTGCTGGAGTCCGTCCTCGCCGGGCACGGCGTGGGCCGCGTGGTGGTCACGGGCGCCCAGACCGACGCCTGCATCCGCTCCACCCTGCACGGCGCGATGGTCCGCGGCTACGACGCGACGCTGGTCGCCGACGCACACACCACGGAGGACCTCACCGCGTACGGCGCGCCGGCCCCGGAGCTGGTCGTCTCGCACACAAACCTCTACTGGAGCTGGCAGGAGGCCCCGGGCCGAAAGGGCGGCACGGTCCAGACCGCGGAGGTCGCCTTCTGACTTTCCGTACAACGCAAAAGAGCCCCACACCGTGAGGTGTGGGGCTCTTTTGAATATTTGTTCGGCGGTGTCCTACTCTCCCACAGGGTCCCCCCTGCAGTACCATCGGCGCTGTGAGGCTTAGCTTCCGGGTTCGGAATGTAACCG
>NZ_JBFBJI010000053.1:0-57779 GCF_040702065.1 Streptomyces sp. NPDC086777
TGGGGGGTGCGGGGGTGACGCATGTGACGTTGCCGCCGGCGGTGTTGGCGGTGGTGGATGAGGGGAGTGTGGGTTCGGGTGTGGTGGTGATTGCGGCGGGTGAGGAGTGTTCGCGTGAGGTGATGGTGCGGTGGTCGGCGGGGCGGGTGATGTTCAATTCGTATGGGCCTGCGGAGACGACGGTGGATGTGTCGTTGTGGCGGTGTGTGGGGTCTGCCGGGCGGGTGTTGGTGGGTGGTCCGGTGGTGGGGACGCGGGTGTTTGTGCTGGATGGGGGGTTGGGGTTGGTGGCTCCGGGTGTGGTGGGGGAGTTGTATGTGGCGGGTGTGGGGTTGGCGCGGGGGTATCGGGGGCGTGGGGGGTTGACGGGGGAGCGGTTTGTGGCGTGTCCGTTCGGGGGTCCGGGTGAGCGGATGTATCGGACGGGGGATCTGGTGCGGTGGACGGTTGAGGGTGAGTTGGTGTTTGTGGGGCGGGCTGATGATCAGGTGAAGGTGCGGGGGCGTCGGATCGAGCCGGGTGAGGTGGAGGCGGTGGTGGGTGCGTGTGCGGGGGTGGCGCGGGCGGTGGTGGTGGTGCGGGAGGATGTGCCGGGGGAGAAGCGGTTGGTGGCGTATGTGGTGGGGTCGGGGGAGGTGGGTGGTGATCTGCCGGGTGAGGTGCGGGCTGTTGCTGCGAGGCGGTTGCCGGAGTACATGGTGCCGTCGGCGGTCGTGGTCCTGGACGAGCTTCCCCTGACCCCGAACGGCAAGACCGACCGCACCGCACTGCCCGCACCGGGATACGGAACCGCCGACAGCGGCCGCGTGCCGGGGACGGCGGCCGAGGAGGCCATGTGCGAGGCCTTCGCGGAGGTCCTCGGTGTCGACCGCGTCAACCCGGACGACAGCTTCTTCGACCTCGGCGGGCACTCGCTCCGCGCGGTGGCGCTGACACAACGACTGCGCCTGCACGGTCTCGACCTCTCGGTGCGAGCGGTGTTCGAGGCGCCGACCCCCGCCGAACTCGTCACCCGGCTCGATCTGCCCTACGAAGGCAACGAATTCGACGTCCTCTTCCCGATCCGGCCTTCCGGGAGCAAGCCGCCACTCTTCTGCGTGCACCCGGCAGGCGGCCTCAGCTGGTGCTACATACCGCTGACCCGCTACGTACCCGACGACATCCCGCTCTACGGGCTGCAGGCCCGTGGAGTGAACGACACGGGCGAACTGGCGGCTTCCGTGGGAGAGATGGCCGCCGACTACATCAGGCAGATGCGGTCGGTCCAGGAATCCGGTCCCTACCACCTGCTGGGCTGGTCGTTCGGCGGCATCATCGCCCACGAGATCGCGGTGCAGTTGCGGGCGGCGGGCCACGAGGTCGGTGCGCTGATCTCCATGGACGCGGTGCCGTTCAAGAAGGCGGATCCGGAACGCGACGGCGAGGCCTCCGAGGCCGAGGAGGCACCGGAGCCCGATCGGGCCGAGGCCGACTTCGACAGGGAGGAAGGCAGGCACAGGCCCGGCGCCCTGCGCATGCTCCGCAACGCCGCGACGCTGAGCTTCGAGCACGAGATCGGCATCTTCGACGGAAACATGCTGCTCGTGACCGCGACCGAGGACAAGGCTGAGGACGCTTCGAGTGCGGCCGCGTGGAAGCCGCATGTCTCCGGCGAGGTGGCGGAGTCCTTCCTCGCCTGCAAGCACACGGATATGGCTCGTCCTGAAGTGCTGGCCCAGGTCTGGGCCGGCGCTTCGGACTGGCTCGGCCTCGCCGGCACCGCCGGCGCAGAAGAACCGGGCCGCTAGCGAAGGGGGTCGGCACATGGCGACACGGTCCGCGGACTGGGACTCGATATACCGGGCCACCGAACAGGCACCCTGGGAGGCCGGGCGACCACAGGAGGCGCTCGTGCGCCTCGCCGAGAGCGGCCTGCTGTCCGGACGCGTCCTCGACGCGGGCTGCGGCACCGGGGACCACGCACTGCTGGCGGCCGAGCACGGCGGCGACGTCACGGGGATCGACTGCTCGGCGACGGCCATCGCGAGAGCCCGCCGGAAAGCGGCCGAACGCGGACTGAAGGTCCGCTTCGAGACCGGTGACGTGCTCGATCTCGCCCAGCTCGGAACGACCTTCGACACGGTGGTCGATGTGGGGATGTTCCATGTGCTCGACGACGAGGAGCGCCGGCTGTACGTCAGGAGCCTCACGTCCGTGACGGAGCCGGGCGGCACCTGCCACCTGATGTGCTTCAGCGACCGCCAGCCCGGTGCGCTGGGCCCACGGCGGATCACACAGGCCGAGCTGCGCGAGGCGTTCGCCGACGGGTGGGAGATGCTCGGCATCGCCCCGGAGACCTTCGCCGTCGCCCCGCAGTTCGGCAGGAAGGGCCACGCCTGGCTGGCCGCCATCCGCCGGACGGCGCCCTGAACCGCGGGTACCGGAGCCGGTGCCGTCGGCCCCGGTTCCGGGAGCCCGGCGCCGAACGGGTCCGTCCGGCGGACCCACCGGACGGACCCGAGGGACGATCACGTCGTTTCGGCGCTGAGGGTCAGCGCGACGGACCGCCGGGCCGCCACGCGGGCGGGCAGGGCGGTGAGCGCGGCGGTGGCCATCACGACCGCGAGCGCGGCGGCGAACAGCCACCACGCCGGCGGGTAGATTGTGTTCGCCGCGCTGAAGGGCCAGCAGAACGCGATGCCCAGGGGGATGCCGACGAGAGCGCCGGGCACGGTGGGCAGGAGTTGCGCGGCGGACAGACCGGCCGTGACCTGTCCGGGAGTGGCACCGAGCGTGCGTGCGACGGCCATCGTGTGCCGCGCCTCCAGCGCCGTCGTCCACGTGGTCGTCAGGGTGTTCACCGCGGCGAGGACCCCCAGCGCGGTGGCGACGGCGGTGATCATGTGCCGGCTCTGCGCGTCCTTGAGATTGCCCAGGTGCGGCGAGCTGATCCCGTAACTCACCTGGTGCTGCACGTAGATGATCAGCAGTGCCGTCAGGGTGATGACGGTGGCCGTGATGCTGCACGCCTGCAGGAACGCGCGGCCGGGCCGCCGGGCGATCAGGCGGATCCCGAGCAGGACCGGTACCGGCAGCATGGCGGACAGCCGTGTCAGACGGGCCCGGTGGTCGGGTTGCCGGGCGGTGTCCGCGAGTGCCGCGACGGTCTCGGTGCGCAGGGCCCGCAGGGTCGGCCCGAGGGTGGTGAGGACGGCCACGGCCAGTGCGACGACGGTGGTGAACACGATGGTGCCGCCGCTCGGCCCGTCCGAGGTGGTCAGCAGGCTGGCGGTGGGGTTGGCGATGGCGGGCTGGGTGAACCGGGCGGCCAGCAGGCCGAGTGCGTCGGCGAGCAGCGCCAGGGTCACGTACTCGGTGAGCAGGACGGCGGCGATCAGGCCGGGCGTGGCGCCCACCGCCTTGAGCAGTCCCACCCGGCGGGTCTGCTTGGCGGCGCGTCCCGCGGCGAGGGTGGCCACGCCCGCGATGGCGAGGAAACTCAGCAACCAGCTGCCGATGACCAGGATGGGCTGGCTGGACTCGATGATCGTGGCGTCCTGGCCGATCATGAACTGCCAGCTCTGGAAGTTCGCGTAGACCGAGGGGCCGCGGTGCGCGTTCACGAACGCCTCGGTGGCGGCCGGGTCGTGCAGCTTCAGGTAGAGGAGCGAGGAGACCGAAAGATGCTGGGAGGCCAGCGGCCGGGTGTCCTGTTCGCTCATCCAGACCAGGCCGCTGTAGTCGCTCGGCCCGCCGTCGGGACCCGTCAGCTGCGCGAACGGATAGACGGTGGTGGCCGCGCTCACGGCTGTCCCGATCACCGGAAGGGAGCGGCCGGCGACGGTGACGTGGTCTCCGACCCGGACGCCCAGCGCGGTGGCGAAGCCGCGTTCGACCACGACACCCCCGGTGCGTACCCAGGTGCCGGAGGTCACCAGGGGGCGGTCCACCGGACCCGGCTTCGCGGCGGCTGCCGTCACCACCACATGCGAGGTGGAACCCTTCGCGGAGAGCTTCGAGTAGTACTGGAGATACGGACCGCTGTGGGCGGCGACCGCGGGGTCCCTGGTCAACGCGTCCTGGGTCGCGGCCGTGTGGGCGGAGTTGTCGGGAGAGACGGCCACCACGTCCGGGCCGTCGGTGACCGCACGGGTGTGCCGGTAGAGCGTCTCGGTCGCCCCGCCCAGCGAAGCGCCCAGGGCCAGCATGCCGGTGGCGACCGCGAGGGAGAGGAGCAGCATCGCGGCCTGGCCGGGGTGGCGGCGTACGTCCGACCAGACAAGGCGGAGGACGAGCAGGAAACGGCCCATGACGTCAGCCCTCCCACCCGTGGATGCCGTCTGCCGGCTGCCTGCGGTCCGCCATCCAGGTGTCGTCCACCAGTCTTCCGTCACGCATCGACACCAGCCGGTCCGCGACGGCCGCGACCCGGTCGTCGTGCGTGACGATCACGAGGGTCTGCCCTGCGGCCCGCAGATCCTCGAAGAGCCGCAGCACGTCGAGAGTGGCCGCGGTGTCCAGGTTGCCGGTCGGCTCGTCCGCCAGCAGCACCAGTGGCTCGTTGGCCAGGGCGCGGGCGATCGCCACCCGCTGGCGCTGTCCGCCCGACAGCTGCCAGGGCAGATTGCGGGCGCGATCGTCCAGCCCGACCTGCTCCAGCAACTGGTCCGCGCGACGTCGGGCCGCACGCAGCGAGCGTCCGGCCAGCAGCACGGGCAGTTCGACGTTCTCCGCCGCCGAGAGTTCCTCGACCAGATGGAAGGCCTGGAAGACGAAGCCCACCGACCGGCGCCGCAGTTGGGCCAGCGCCCGTTCGCTGAGATCGTCGATGCGGCGGCCGGCCAGCCACACCTCACCGTCGGTGGGCCGCTCCAGGCCGCCCAACAGGTGCAGCAGGGTGGACTTTCCGCAGCCGCTGGGGCCCATGACGGCCAGCATCTGTCCGGCCTGCACGTCCAGGTCGACGCCGTCCACCGCGTGAACCAGGCTCTCTCCCCGGCCATGTGTCTTTAACAGGTCGCGGGTCTGCAGCACCGCGTCGAACTGGTTCATCCGTCCTCAGCCTTGTTCTCGACTCTCGACCAGAATTGCTCGCATGCCGCCAGCCAGCGCAGGTCCGCCTGCAACCGCAGAGCGACACCCTCCAGCAGCAGGCCGGCGGTCGAGCCGTCGGGCTCGGCCAGCAGCGCGCGCTGCGCCTGCCGCAGGCGTCCGAGTAACTCCCGGCGGTGCACGCCGACCAGCTCCACCGGATCGGCGAGCCTGGCCGCTCTCGCCGCCGCGAGTTTGAGGTGGAGCTCGGCCAGGTCCAGCTTCGGCCAGCTCACCTCGGTCAGCCAGGTGGCCACCCGCTGCTGCCCGGCCGCTGTCAGCGCGTACACCTTCCGGTCCGGGGGGCCTTCGGTGCGCTCGCGGACGACCAGTCCCGCTCGTTCCAGGCGGCCCAGAGTCACGTAGATCTGACCCGCGTTCATCGACTCCCCGAGGGGGCCGAGTGCCTGGCGCAGCCACGCGCGCAGGTGATAGCCGTGCGATGGCTCCTTCGCGAGCATCGCCAGCACCACGTCTTGCATGCGTCCCCCTAACGGCTAGCTCATGAATAGCGGTTATCCGTCACAGGAGTCAACCGAGGCCCCACCCGCTCCGGCGGGGCGTGTCATGAGCAGTACGGGCGACGAACACGTCCGGGGGGGTCCGGCGACCGACGGCCGGCAGGGCCGTCGGTCACAAGCATCATCAGTCAACGTGTGCGGATCAGATGCCCTCCAGCTCCCTCGCGAACTCGTTCCAGGTCTCGGCGTACTGCCGTGCGAGCGTCACCACGAGTTCTCTGCAGTGGGGTGGTACGGCGACGGTCAGTTCGGCCGACATGGCGATCGCGTTCTGCTGGAGCAGCCGCAGCAGGTTCCGTCCTTCCTCGTTGTGGCGCAGTGCGGGATCCCGCAGGAGTTTCTTGAGCACAGGGGCGGGGTCCACCTGCTCGATCCGCTTCGGGGCCCGGTTGTGCCTGACGCCGAGATCCGGGTCGGCCGAGCCGGTCCGTACGGCCACCGGCAGTTCGCCCATGGCGATCCGCTTGCGTACGTCGCTCACCGTCGCCGGTGAGATCCCGGCGATCCGCGCCACCTCGCGTAACGAGGCCTCCGGGCGTTCGGCGAGCACTTCGGCGGCCTTGAGGCGGCCCTCCGCACTGTTGAGCGGACGTACCTTGCCGTCACTCCCGACTCGCACGCTCGCGGATGCCGGACCGTCGTCGGCACTGTGCCGGATGGCTGCGACGGTCTTGGCCCCGAGGCCCGAGGCCCGTGCGATGGCCCGATCGGACAGGTGCGGGTGCGAAGCCACGATCCGCGCGGCCGCTGCCTTCCGGTCGGCGTGCGAGAGCGGAAGTCCATGCGTCACATTGGCCTTGACGCCGTGGAGGAAGGCGTCCTCCGTACTGCCGTCGAAGAACTCGACCTCGATCGTCTCCCGCCCTTTCAGCAGCATGGCGAAAAGACGGTGGATCCCGTCTATCACCCTCATGCTGCGGCGTTCGACGAGGATCGGTGGCAACGGCTCCTCGATCTCGGCGAGTCGGGCGATGTGCTCCTGGTCCTGTCCCTCGGAGCGCGGCGAGTCACCGGGCACGAGGGCGGATATGGGAACCGTGTCGAACCTCGGCCCACGTAGTGCGTCCTGTACCGAAGTCTCGCCCCGATCGCCTGCCCCTCTGCCGTCTGTCAGGCCGAGAGGACTGCTGGATGACTGGTTCACGCTACTTCACCCCCGTGAAAGCAATATTCAGGACACAGTTCTCTGGGGAGCGGCTACGGACGGGGGACAACGGCGATCGGCGCCGCGCGGCACGACAGGTCGCTCCCCTCGGTACCTGCGGTGCGCGGTCGCTGCCGCCAGGGGCTGTTGGGACGAGGTGGAACAGCCCCGAGCCACGGGTGGAACCCTGAGCACCTCCCCCACCGCCGAGGACACGGTGTAATCACGTTGCGGCGGATGTACTAGTTATTCATGTTGAGACTTGTTGGCGCGGGTGTCCAGAGGGCGTCATTCCGTGTGCGGTTGTGCTCCCACGCCCGGCGGACGAGTCCGGCGCTCGACGCGGTCGTGCCCTTCGAGACCGGCGAACGGACCGGCGGTCCGGAGAGGGAAGCGGCGCCGGTCGGGGCGTCCCAGCTCAGGCCCCCTTTCACGGATCTCCGGAAGAAGTCCGGCCGCTGCGGCGAGTTCGAGACGAGGAGGTTCCGAATTGATCCGATCGAAGCGGGGACCGGCCGGTCGGCCCGGAAGCGGTCCGGATCCTGCTCGAGGGCCGGCGCCTACGGATGCACTCGTCCCGGCCCGATCCCGGCGCCCTGGGAGCTCGTGCCTACCACGTGCGAGGAGACGAGTCCCGGCCCAGGCGGTCGCGGGCTTTGACTCCCGCTGCTCGGCCACGTAGGTTCACGACAAGTCGACCGGTCGCTTTGTGGAGGTCGCGGTGCCTCTCGACGCGAAGGCGGTGGAGGCCGGGCGCACCACGACTCCTGGCGCCGTGACGACGCCCCTTCCGTCTCCGTCGCCCGCCGTCGCCGGCCGTCCCGCTCGGCTCCGGTCGGTTCATCCGGCGGCACCAAGAGAGGACCACAACGCACCATGAGCACGTTCACCGGAGTCGCCCACATCGCCATCGTGGTGCGCTCCATGGCCACCAGCGTCGACTGGTACGAGCGCGTACTGGGATTCGAGCCCGTCGGCGAGGTGCGGCCCGGGCCGGCCGAGGCAGGGCATCCCCGGCAGCTCATGCGGCACGCCGACAGCGGGCTCGCCCTGGCCGTCCATGAACCCCTGCGACGCAGCGGCGACATGTTCGATCCTTCCCGCACCGGACTCGACCATTTCTCGCTCGCCGTCTCCGACCGGACCGCCCTGGACGACTGGGCCCGACACCTCGACGATCTCGGAGTGTCCCGTTCGCAGGTGCGGGACGCCGGCTACGCGGAGTTCATCTCCGTGGCCGATCCCGACGGCATCGCCTGGGAGTTGTGGGCCCCCGGACATGTGCAAGGCCCCGCCTCCCGGCAGCGAGAAAACAGGTCGTAGGTGTGCGGTCGCCTGTCATGACAACGTTCACGCGAGGTGCACAGGTGACGAGCCCGTCGAAGTGCGTGCCCGGGCGGGCCTCGGGGTGTGCGCCGGTAACACGTGAAAATGCGCAGAGGAATTGATGACCGTACAGATCGCCGGCTAATTCGACCTGTTCAACTTCAAGGACGGTCCGCGGTCCGGCATCCGTTCCCGCCACCGACTGGTTCGTCGGCAGCGGCCTCTGCCTGGACGACGGCGTCCTGTTCGACGAACGCGGCCGGGCGGCCACCGACGTCTACGCGGTCGGGGACGTGGCCCGCTGGGCGGTGGACCGCGTCCGGGCGGGCCCCCGGCCGGAGAACCGCACCAGCGCCGTGCAGCAGGCCGTCTTCGTCGCGGGCCACATCACCGGCGCCCAGGACGACTACCGGCAGGTGCCGTACTTCCGGACGGACCAGTACGACATCAGGATGCAGGTCTTCGGCCTGCTGCCCGAAGACGCCGAAGTCCGGTTGATCGAGGGCACGGTGGAGTCCCGCCGCTTCGTCATGCTCGCCGAGCGGCACGGACAGGTGGGGGGCGTGGTCGGCTGGAACAGCGCCAAGGCGGTCGTGGCCGCGAAGACCACCCATCTCGGCTGACAGCACCGGCCGCGGCCGACCTCGCGGGCCGCGACACCTGTCCATGCCGTCCGACACACATGTGACTCAACATACGCACATGTGGCAGTTGCTTGATGCGTCAATCATCAATTACGTTTCGTCCCCGCAGCACATTTCGATGCTGAAACAGGCAGTGTCTCCACGCCTTCGTACATGGAAAGAGCAGAGCAATGACCAAGATCGGAATCATCGTCGGCAGCACCAGGCCCGGCCGCAACGCGGAGGTCGTCGCCCGCTGGGTGCAGGAGATCGCCGCCCAGCGCACCGACGCGGAGTTCGAGATCGTCGACCTGCTGGACTACAAGCTGCCGGTCCTCGACGAAGCCACCCCGGCCGGCTTCGGCAACTACAGCCAGCCCCACACCAAGGCATGGGCCGAGAAGATCGGTTCCCTCGACGGCTTCGTCATCGTCACCGGCGAGTACAACCGTTCCATGCCGGGGGCCCTGAAGAACGCGATCGACTTCATCTATGCCGAGTGGAACAACAAGGCCGTGGGCTTCGTCAGCTACGGCTCGGCCGGCGGCGTCCGGGCCGTGGAGCACCTGCGCGGCATAGCGGGCGAGATGCAGCTGGCCGACGTCCGCGCCCAGGTGGCGCTCTCGCTGTTCACCGACTTCGAGAACTTCACCACCTTCAAGCCGGCCGCCCTTCACCTGGACGCACTCGCGACGACCCTGGACCAGGTCGTGGCGTGGTCCAAGGCCCTCGCTCCGCTGCGCGCCAGCTGAATCCGGCCGTGGACCGGCTGATCGGGCACGACGGGTGGCCCACCGAACGGTGAGGGCCATGTGAGTGCCCGGGCGTCACTCCGGCGACCCGTCGCAGGAATGGTCCCCGTGTCCACTGCGGCGGGCGTCGCCCCGGCCGGGAACCGATGGCCCCGGGTCAGCGAGGGGCTGTCCGTACGTCGGCGAGGCGGTTGAGCAGTTCCATGAAGAGCAGCTTCTCCCCGGGGCTGAGCGGAAGCTCCCCTTCCGCGCCGAGGGCCGCGCGCAGTGCCATGGCCGGACCGGCCGGACCGGCACCCGGCACGGCGCTGCCGGGTTCCGCCGCGGGGGAGGCGGCGGCGATGGCTGCCAGGACGACTTCGCGCGTCACGCGGGC
Organism: Streptomyces sp. NPDC086777; assembly: GCF_040702065.1. Lineage (NCBI taxonomy): Bacteria > Bacillati > Actinomycetota > Actinomycetes > Kitasatosporales > Streptomycetaceae > Streptomyces > Streptomyces sp. NPDC086777. The sequence continues at coordinate 9,813 of NZ_JBFBJI010000053.1, forward strand.
CGTCTCCAGGTCGCGGGACTCCGGCGGGGCGCTGATCAGTGTGGAGACCACACCCACGCCCGCCGCGTGCATGACGGCGGTGGCCCGTTCGACACTCATGCGCAGGCGCCCGGCCGCGGCTACGCGCGTGACCATGAGTTGCAGTTCGGCGACCGCCCTGCGCCCGGCGTACGAAAGCCGTCCGGACCGTGACTGTCCGAACACCAGGCCGTAGTACCCCGGCTGCGTCAGTCCGAACTCGACGTGCAGATCCCAGGCGAGGCGCAGGTCGGCCACCGGGTCATCGCTGCGCGGCAGTTGGCTCTTGGCCCGGAGGTAGGTCTCGAAGCCGTACTCGCTCAGTGCCTCCAGCAGACCGTCCTTGTCCCCGAACACCCGGAAGATCGTCGGCGGGAACACACCGGCGCGGGCCGCCACCGCGCGCGTGGACATGGCGTCCAGGCCGTCCTTCTCCAGTACGTCCGCGGCGGCAAGGACGATCTTGTCGCGAAGCGTCCCCGCCGGCTGGGTGTCCACCGTGTCAGCAGTCATGAATCGACGGTAGCAAATCCGCCGATTCGATGGTTTGAACCAGTGTTACTCTCGAAACGGGACCAACGATTCGGACAGGGACGGACCCGCCATGTCTTCACTTTCTGTCTACGACTACATACTCGTAGGCGCCGGAACCGCCGGCTGCGTGCTGGCCGACCGGCTCTCGCGGGACGAGAACGCCCGCGTCCTGCTGGTGGAGGCCGGATCCGCCACACTCCCCGAGGCCGTCACCCACCCGCCGGCCTGGCCGGCGCTGGCCGCCTCGGAGGCCGGCTGGGGAGACACCACCGTTCCGCAGCGCGGCTCGGGCACCCCCGTCGCACTTCCGCGAGGGAAGGGCCTGGGCGGATCCTCCGCCATCAACGCCATGGTGTTCGCCCGCGGCCACCACACCAGCTACGACAGCTGGAGCGACCACGGCGCCAAGGGCTGGACGTTCGAGGACCTGCTGCCCTACTTCCAGCGAAGCGAGACCGCCGTCAGCGGTGCCACCGGCCGCGGAACGGACGGGCCACTCTTCGTCGGCCCGGCCGTCGAGCCCAACGACGTACTGCTCGCCTGCCTCGACGGGGCCGTCGAAGCCGGCCACCGCAGGGCGTTCGACATCAGCGGTGGCCTTGAAGAGGGCTTCGCCCCGGTGGACCTCAACATCGTCGCCGGCCGACGCCAGAGCGCGGCCGACGCCTATCTCGCTCCCGCGCTGGGCCGTCACAACCTCGATGTCGTCACGGACGCGGTCGTGCACCGCCTGGTCTTCGACGGCACGCGCTGCACCGGCGTGGAGTTCCGGGCCCACGGGCAGGTCCGCCACGCGGCGGCCGGTGAAGTGGTGCTGACGGCCGGTGCGATCGGCTCCGCGCAGCTGCTGCTGTGCTCCGGCATCGGCCCGGAGACGGACCTCCGGCGGGCGCAGGTCGACGTTCTCCACCCGCTTCCCGGTGTGGGACAGAACCTGCACGACCACCCGCGGGTCAACGTCGTCCACCGCGCACAGCGCCCGGTGCCGGCGGCGCGCAACAACCACGGCGAGATCCTCGGCCTGCTGCGCAGCACACCCGAGGCGGATGGGCCGGACGTGCAGATCATCTTCATCGACATCCCGGTGCCCAACCCCGTCGCTCCGGTCGAGAACGGTTTCACCATCGGCGTCTCGCCCATGCGCCCGGCCAGCCGGGGCACCCTGCGCATCACCTCGGCCGACCCCTGCGCACCACCCGTGATCGACCCCGACTACTTCTCCGCGGAACAGGACGTCCGGGCCGTGCTGTCCGGCATCACGACGGCCCGAAGGATCGCCTGGTCGTCCGCCCTCGCGGAATGGGGAACCGAAGAGGTCAGTCCCGGACCCGACACCGTGGACAGCCGGTCGATCCGTGATCACGCACGCAGGTACTTCGGCTCGTACTGCCATCCCGTCGGGACCTGCATGATGGGTGAGGACGAGATGTCCGTGGTGGACTCCACCCTGCGGGTCCGAGGGCTCGACGGCCTGCGCGTCGCGGACGCGGCCGTGATTCCGTCCATTCCCTCCAGCAACACCAACGCCACGGTGTACGCGATCGCCGAGAAGGCCGCCGACCTCCTGCGAGGGGCTTGAACTCCGCGGAACCCGACATCCGTCCACCGGCACACAGTCAGGTCGGCGAGCGGCCGGCAGTGCCACCCCACGACACGGAGCCCGCATGCGAACCCCAGCCCTCCCGAATGTCCTGCGGCCCGTCGTCGGCCCGCTCTCGCCCGGCACGCACTCCTTCGCGCTCGGCGGCATCACTCAGCGGTACCACGTGCACGGCACCGGCCCGGTGTGCGTCGCGCACCCCGGGGGGCCCGGCCTGTTCTGGGACTACCTGCGCATGCCCGCCCTGGAAGAGCACCTGACCATGGTCTATGTCGAGCCCATCGGCACCGGCGGGTCGGGACGGCTTCCCTCGCATCCGCACGGCTACACCTACGACCGCTACAGCCGGTTCCTGCAAGTGCTCGTCAACCGCCTCCACCTGCCCGAGGTGCACCTGCTGGGCCACGGGCACGGAGCCCAGGTCGCCGCCCACCACGCGCTGCACCGCCCCGAGCGCCTGGCGGGCGTGATCCTCGTTCCCCCAGACGGCGAACCCGTACCCGGGGTGCGGACCGCCGAGCCGCGGACGGTGTACATCTCGGGGCTGGACGAACACCTGGCCCCGGCAGCCGCCGACGACCCGGCCGACCTCCGAGCGATGGCGGTCCCGACACTGGTGATCGCAGGCCGGGGCGAGCCCTCCCACGGACGCGGTCGGAGCCCGGAGCTGTTCGGCCGCGCAGTGCGTGACTTCGTACGCAGGACGGCCGGGAAAGGCGTCCCGGCCGTCGCGGCGCGAGGCGGCGGCCCGGGAGGCGCCGTCGACGGGCGGCCAGTCGTTCTGCGACTGGTTCCCGACCTGTCCGAGTAGCTGCCGGACCTCTCCAACGAGGAGGAGGCCGGCGTGGAGACGGCAGGGCACCCCCGGAACCGGTCCGGGAACGCGGTGTCCAGCTCCCCGCCTCCGCATGCCCGGACGCCGGTAGCGGCCGTTCACCGAGGAGTTCGGTGTACGAGCAGGCCGCCCGCGACTCGGCGAGCGGCCTGTTTCCCCTGCTGTCGTGCTGCCTGCCGTCAGCTCCGGGCGGCCGTGCGGCGCCCGCGCGCAACGGACACCGCGCACGTGGCGACGTACGTACTGCCCGACATGGCGATCACGTTCTCATGCACGGGTACCCTCCGCGCCGGGACGCTGCTTCTGGGCGTCGACGACAGCTCGCTCCAGCACGGCGGTGGATTCGGTGACCGTGCCGGGCTCGACGCCGTGGGCCTGCTCCACCTGGACGGCACGACTGCCGAGATAGGCGTACGTCTCGGGGTCGAAGATCCACTCGGTGCGGTCGCCGGTCTTCCGGTCGACGTGGGCCAGGGCGATGCCCTCGCGTCCCGCGGCGTCCTTGGCATGCTTCACCACCACGACCCCGGGGATCCTGCCCGCGGCCCGGTACAGCGCCGCGTTCAGCTTCGCCGGTGCGAGCTGCTCGTCGAGGAGGTCGCCGACCGTGGAAAACGCCTGCTGGTCCGGGGAGTTCCCCTGGCCCCTGGTCTCCTTGTAGATCTTCTTCAGCAGGGCGTCCGGGTCGGTGGGCAGGGTCTTGAGGTAGTCGTAGGAGGGAGCGGCCAAGCCGTTCTCGACGGCGCTGTCGATGGTGGTGCCGCCCTTGGCCTGATAGCCGGGCTCGTCCAGCCAGCCGTGCCTGCCGTCGGGGGATTTCCAGACCTCGCGAATGTGCAGGGGCTGGACCCAGGCCTTGGAGTCGTCCGTGTCGGTGTGCGAGACGGTCAGGTAGGAGACCTCGCTCTTCACGTAGACGTACTGGCCCGGGCCGGGTTCGGGCGTCGTGCGGGCCGACGCGGCGGCGGCGATGTGCTCGACGGTGGAGGCGAGCTGGGCCGTGCTGCCGGGTTCGACGCGGACGACCGGTGCTTGGACCGGGGGCGGGGTGGCCGCGGCCGGATCGCGGCCCTCGGAGTTGGTCGGCGCGGTGAGGGCGAACGCGCCGGCCAGGGCGGCGGCGGTGGCCGGGACACCGATCAGCAGGAGACGGCGTGCGGGGCGGCGGGAGGGCGCCGGGACGGCCGCGGTGGGCTGGATCTCGTTCATCAGGTGCTCCTCGAGAAGCAGATGACGGTCGAGCGACAGGTGCGGGTCTCCCGGGGCCGGCAGCAGACGGGCCAGCTCCGCGTAGTCCGGCGGCCCCTCGGGCCGTGACTTCTTGCGGATCATTCGGACCTCTCCCCGTACGACTCGTGTGACCGGACCACGGAACTGCGGCCGCCCTGTACTTGTCCGTTGTGCGGCGGCGGTTCCCTGCGTCTCCTCAGTTCTTCCTCGGCCAGCCTGCTCAGCCGTCTGCGAGCCCGGGACAGGCGCGAGCGCACGGTACCGACCGGGACGCCGAGCGCGGCCGCCGCCTCCGCGTAGCCGAGTCCGGACCACACACAGAGCGTGAAGACCTCGCGCTCACTCCGGTTCATCTTCCTCAGCGCGCGCTGGGCTGCGGCCAGTTCGTCGGCATCGGCGATGCGGCCGACGAGTTCGTCGGCGAAGTCCGGGACCGTCTCCCTGGCCGGCAGGCGCTGCAGGGCCCGCTGGTGGCGGCGCGCGGCGCGGGTGGTGTTGCGCAGTACGTTCACGGCGATGCCCATCAGCCAGGGGCGCGGGCTGTCGCCCTCGTCCCGCAGCCTGGCGCGCAGCCGCCACGCCTCCAGGAAGGTCAGCGAGACGATGTCCTCGGCGCCGCTCCAGTCCCCGGTCACGCGTACCGCGTGCCGGTGGACCAGTCGGGCGTGGTCACGGAAGAGCTCGCGGAACGCCTCGGGGTCGCCGGCCCGTATCCGGGTGTGCAATGAGTAGTCCACGTGAGGCTTTGTCCAATCGGCGGGGCAGGTTCCCGTGGCGTGCGTCACATGGAGGCGGCATGGTCTCCGCGGCCGGCGCGCGCATCGTCGGCTCCGGCCCGGCCTCCCCACCGGGTTCCGGTGCGTCACCCGTGGTCCTGGGAGCGCCTTGCCGGTCGTGCCGCGGTGGAGTGGGTCCGCTGACCGATGTGTGTCACGGGTGTGGTGAACGTTGCAGGGCGCGGTGACCTGGGAGTCGTTTCATCCGTGCCGTGCGTTCCCCTATGACACGTACGAGAGCCCCGTGGCGGTGCCACGTTCTCTGTAACGACTTGGTCCCCGCCCTCCGGCGGTGTGACGCGAACGCAATCGTCACCGCCTTGACTGGTGACGCACTCGGGTGCAGCCTTGTGGTCACCGGGCCGCGCGAAGCGGTTCGACGTGACGAGAGCGAGGACACCGTGGCAAACGACTCAGCGACGGACCCGGCGGCGGCGGCGCGGCTCGCCAGGTTCGGCAAGCTGCCGGAGCGTGTCCAATTCCAGGAGATGGTCGAGGAGAAGAAGGCCGCACCGAGCGGTGCGGAGATCGTCTCCTACAACGCCGAGGGCTCCTGGAACCACTTCTCCTGCCTGGCGTTGGACCTGGGGTTGTGACGGGACGGGCGGTGGGAGCCGCCCGCTCGGCCGCTGTCGGCATGGAATCACACCACGGCCGTCCCGGTGGGAAATGTGACCAGAACGACTGCGGCGGTGATCGAGCGCTCCGGGTTTCTCCTTCGGGGTGAGAGAAACCGCAGGTGGCGGGCGGCGTGCAGGATTGTCGGACCGGTCGACAGCTGCCGTGCCAACCAGTCGGTCGGCATGGGGTGTGTGAGGATGCCGTTAAACTTGCGGCGTCAATCAACTTGGTCGACAGGGGCAGCACTGCTTGCTCGCCGTCCGCGGCCGCTCCGGTGACGGGACCGTCATGTCGGCGGCGGCGCCGCGAAGCGCCTCGCAGGGCCGGGACACGGTGCCAGGTCATGTGAGGGCGGCATCGCCGTCTCCCCGGACGTCGGCCGAACACCCCCAGATGGAGCGTCTACACCATGGGAACGACTGCCACGGACCTCGCCGCGGGGCTCTTCAAAGTGCTTGAGACAGGGGATCCCGCGCTGGCCGTCCGCGTAGTGCACGAGGAATTCCACAACCGCGAGGCGTCCGTGGCACCCGCGGCGTGCCGCATCGCCGGCCCCGCGGGTGTGCTGGCATCGAGCGCGTGGATGCGGTCCGCGTTCGAGGAACTGCGGCTGCCCTTCCTGGAGACGATCCACAACGACGACCAGGTGTGGGTCCGGCTCCGGATGCAGGGCCGGCACAGCGGCGCCTTCGTCCTGTTCAAGGACGGTGCGGTGGACCAGGTGGTGCCGCCCACGGGCCGGGAGATCGACTTCGAGCAGATTCATGTGCTCGACCTGCGGGACGGCAAGGTGATCCGGCACGAGGCGGTACGCGACGACATCGCGATGCTCGGTCAGTTGGGGGTCTTTCCCCCCACGCCGGCGGCGGGGATGACCATGCTCGCCTGGAAGGTCACGGGGCGGGCCTCCCGGGCGGCCGCGGAAGTGACGACCAAGGCGGCCCAGGCGGCCCAGGCGGCCGCCACGACGGCGACCGCGCCGACTGCGTGAGATCACACCTCCGGGCGACCGCCGCCGCATGTCGGGCGGCGGTCGCACACACGCACACGCACAGGGCTCCGCGCCCTACGCATGTGACGAGCCAATCGAAACAGTCGCCTTCGTGGTGATGCCGCCTCGGCGGTACGCCGCGGGCAGCGGGTCGTCACGCCCCCGCGGGCCGGCCAGTGGCCGGGGCGGCCTACGGCGTCGCCGAGTCAGGAAGTCCCCACCGTGCGCGTTCTCTTCTTCAGTACCCCTCTGCGTCGACGTCTCCTGCCGATGCTGCCGCTGGCTCGAGAGCTGAGCCGGCAAGGTCACGAGGTCGCCTTCGCGACTGCCGGGGAGGCGGCCCGCTGGCTTGAACCGGAGGGCTTCGAGGTGATGTCCCTCGGGCCGGGTCCACACGAGCTGACCGCCGAGGTCGCCCGCCGGCTCGGCGCCGACATCCTGCTCAGCTCGGACAGGGAGCTCACGGTGGAGCTCTTCGCCGGTGCGCGGGTGGATCTCATGGCGGACGAGGCTGTGGACCGGGCGCGTGGCTGGGCCCCCGATCTGGTCGTCTGTGAAGACCGCGACTTCGTGGGTCCGTTGGTCGCGAGCATGCTCGGCGTGCTGTGCGCGGTGGCGGTCACGGGTCCCGCGCCGGAACCGGAAGAACTCGACGCCCTCGTGGCGGCGGTACGCCCGCGCTATGTCGACCGGGGTCTTCGACCACCCTCCCGGGTGCCCGCCGGGCACCGGCTGCTGGATCTGTGCCCGCCGAGCCTGCAGCGCGAGGGATGGCAGCATCCCCCTGACCGCATCGCACTGAGACCGGAACCCACCCTGAGGCCGGCCGGGAGCCCGCTGAAGCACCCACGCGCCGCCACCGGACGGCCACTGGTGCTGGTCGGCTTCGGTGCGGAGGCCGAGACGTCGCCGGAACTCGGCCCGGTGGTCGGCTCGTTGAGCACGCTGCCGGTCGACCTGGCGGTGGTCGCGGGGGACAGGCGGGCCGAGGATCTCGGTGTGGAACCGGGCCGGATACGGCTGTGCAGCGGCTTTCCGGCCGACGACGACTGGGAGGCCGTCCGCGCGGTGGTTCACGACGGTGGCCCGGAGATCACGCTGGCCGCCGTTGCTCGCGGTGTCCCCGCTCTCGTCGTCGCGGAGTCGCCCGAGCAGCGGGAGCGGGCGGCGCGGCTCGCCTCGGCCGGGGCGGGGATCGTGTTCCCGGCCCGGACCGCGGACCCCGCGATGATCGCGTCGGGGGTCGAGCAGCTGCTGTCCGAACCACGGTTCGCCGTCGCGGCGGCCCGCATCCGGGACGACATCGTTGTCATGCCGTCGGCGGCAGAGGTGGCCCGACAGCTGGTGGCGTGGGCACACGGGGAGCGCGAGCGCCGGGCGCGGACGAGCGGGGTGGACCGAGCCTCGTGAGTCTTCCGGCATACCCGCGAGGCTCCGTCGGCGTGCTGTCCGTCAGCTGGGCGCTATGCGTTCCAGGACCTCGGCGGCAGCGGCGACGTCACAACCTTCCAAGCGTGAGAAGACGTGACGTCGTACGCTCGCGAGGTTGGTGGGCCATGCCTGCTTCAGCTGCGTCCATCCGTCATCGGTCAGGACGGCCAGCCACGCCCTCCCGTCGTCCGGCGCCTTGCGCCGGGTCACCAGCGACTGCGACTCCAGCCGGGTCACCACCCTGGTCATGCCGCTCAGTGACAGTCCGCACAGGCCGGCGAGCTCACTCATCCGCATCTGGTTGTGCGGCACCTCCGAGAGGTGCACCAGGACCATGTACTCGGTACTGGTGATCGAATGCTCTTCGAGCATGTCCGCGTCGACGACTCGGGGCAGGAGCGTCATCACTCTGCCCAGGGCTCGCAGAAACGCCTCCTCGTCGCTGTTGAGGGGTTCGATGGTCGTCACGTCTGCCATGAGCACAGCCTAAATGGCGCACGCAGGTTACAGCCGCCGTGTGTACGGCCTGAGTGACGCCGAAAGGACCCCCCCAGCGAGCCGCTACATGGTTGCAGGGCGAACTTGGCGATTCTGCCTGGTGCTGTGGCCCGCACGGGTACTGCCCGGCGGCCGCATGGTCTGACCGGGTGGGTCCCGCCCAGTCAGCCTGCGTCCGCGCCGGTCCCGGAGGCGACGCGCTCTTCGGGCTCGCGCCGGGTGTACAACACCGAGCGCTTCTGCCGGTGCCGACGGACGCGTCCTTTTGCCACCAGTGACTCGAGGGTGTTCCGCACCACCTGAGGGGTCGGAGACCGGTCCGGGTGCTTCTCCAGGAGCTCGTCCCGCAGCTCTTTCGCCAGGCGTGGTTCGTCATGGCCGCGCAGCAGGTCCATGAGGAGGTCTCCGAGCAAGGGGTGACGCGGCTTCTCCTCCGTGCCGGACCTGGTCGCGCCCACGGCCTTCCGCCTGCCGGCTGACCGGGACGCCCGCTCCGGTGCCCCGCCGGGCGCGAGGGGGACGGCACCGCTCACCTGCCGTCCCCGGCCGGGCACCGACTCGCTCTGTGTCTCCTCGGGCGGTCGTGACGCGTCCGACAGGCCTTCGTACCGTTCGGCGAGCGACAGGATGTCCATCAGCAGGGCCTCTTCCTGCTGCAACACCGTGATCTTCTCGGTCAGTTCCCGTTGCCGTCGGCGGTTTTCCGCAAGATCCGACACGGCCTGTTCCACATACCGCGACCGGAGCGTGGCGGCTGATTGGCTCGTCACAACCGTTCACTCCCTCTCATCGATGACGCTGCGCATGCTACCTACAGCTGTGGGTGGCGCCATACTGGGCGGTAGCCCGATCATGTCCGTGACGACGGCGATCGTCGAGGTGCTCGCGTGTGGGCCGCAAGACACCTCCAGTGTGCCGTCCTTCCCGACGGCGGGAGGTGGTGTTCGGCCGCCGACACCGAAGGATGTGCTCCTTCCGCTCCGGCGGTCCCGATCGCGAGACCGGCGGACCCGCGCGGATCCGGCGGGCGCGTCGAGATGCACACGTGTCCCGGGGTGCCCGGCCGGCACGTCCCGTGCGCCGACCGCTGCCAGGCGGCCGCACATGTCTTCGGCAGAGGTCGCCATCACCCGCGCGCGGCGCGGGTTCCGACAGCACAGAGTTCGGGGAGAGTTCTGATGTTCAGCATTACCGTCCGTGACCACATGATGATCGCCCACAGCTTCCAGGGCGAGGTCTTCGGACCTGCCCAGCGGCTGCACGGGGCGACGTTCGTCGTGGATGCCACGTTTCGCCGGCCTGAACTGGACGTCGACAACATCGTCGTCGACATGGGCCTGGCCGGAACGGAGCTCCGCGCGGTGATAGCTGATCTCAACTACCGCAACCTCGACGACCAGGCAGAGTTCAAGGGGATCAACACGTCCACGGAGTACCTGGCGGCGCTGATCGCCGACCGTCTCGTCGACCGGATCCACGCGGGCGCGCTGGGGAGGAGTGCGCTCGGCATCTCCCAGGTCGCGGTGACCCTCCACGAGTCGCACGTGGCCTGGGCCTGCTACGAGCGCTCCGTCTGACGGGGTGCCGACGTCCATGGAGGTCGGCACCGCCCGGCATGTCGATGCCCGCCGTGCAGAGGCCTGCCTGATCGGCGATTCACAAGCCGACCTTCCACCGGTTAGCGTCATACGTGTGCCGAGTGGGAGGAACCGAGTATGAGCCGTCTGCTGTCCGACGTGGGAGTCGAGCTTCCGGTACTGGCCGCGCCGATGGCCGGCGGCGCCGGGACGACCGGTCTCGTCACGGCGGCCGCCCGGTCGGGCAGCCTGGGGTTCCTGGCCGGAGGCTACAAGACCGCGGAAGCACTCGCCGAGCAGATCGTCACCCTGCAGGCAGAGAACGTCCCCTTCGGCGTCAACCTGTTCGCGGGCGAGCCGGTGCCCGTGTCGGCCGAGGAGTACCGCCGCTACGCACACACGCTGCAGCCCGAGGCCGACGGTTACGGGCTGAGACTGAACGACGGTCCGCCGGTGGAGGACGACGACGGCTGGGCGGAGAAGATCGACCTGGTCCTCGGAACATCCGTCCCGTGGGTGTCCTTCACCTTCGGCATCCCCGACCGCTCGGTCGTCATGGCGCTGCGCCGGTCCGGTACCACCGTCCTGCAGACCGTCACATCCGCCGACGAGGCACGCCTGGCGGCCGAGGCGGGAGCCGACGCGCTGATCGTGCAGGCATCCGCCGCCGGCGGCCACTCGGGCACGCTCACCCCGGACCGTCCGCCGAGCCCGGCCTCGCTGCCCGACCTGGTCGTGAGCGTGCGGCACACCACCGCGCTGCCGATCGTCGCGGCCGGCGGCATCGCCACCTCCGCCGACGCGGCGGCCGCGCTGCGTGCGGGGGCGGATGCCACGATGATCGGCACCCTGCTGCTGCGCACCGACGAGAGCGGAGCGTCCGCCACCCACAAGCAGGCCCTGGCGGACCCGGCCTTCGCGGCCACCACGGTCACGCGCGCGTTCACCGGCCGGCCCGCCCGGGCCCTGCGCAATTACTTCACGGACCGCTACGACCCCGTGGCACCGGCGGGGTATCCGGCCGTGCACCACCTCACCGCGGCGCTGCGCAGGGCCGCCGCCGAGGCGGGCGATCCGCGGCTGGTCCATCTGTGGGCGGGTACGGGGTACCGCCAGGCGAGGCAGGAACCTGTCGCCCGGACGATGCAGCGGATCACCGCGCGGCTCTGAAGCGGGGGACGGCGGGCGGGCGATGGTTCGGGGTGCCTCAGGCCCGGCAAGGCGTCAGTGTCCGGCGCTCTGGCCGCCGTCGACGTGCAGGACGTCCCCCGTGACGAACGGGGCGTTCTCGAGGTAGAGCACCGCGTCCACGACGTCCTGGACCTCGCCCATGCGGCGCACCGGGTGCAGTGCGTCCAGCGTCCCGTGGTACTCCTCCGGGTGCATGGGCGTCCTGATGACGCCGAGCGCGACGGCGTTGCTGCGGATCCCGCGGGTTGCGTATTCGATGGCCAGGGACTTGGTCGCGGACTGCAGGCCGCCCTTGGTCAGCGAGGCCAGCACCGAGGGCACGTCCGAGCTGGCGTGATCGACCAGGCTGGTGGTGATCTGGACGATGTGCCCGCCGTGCTCGCGCAGCATCTGCCCGACGGCCAGCTGGGTGATGCGGAAGAAGCCGGACAGGTTCACGCCGGTCACCGCGTCGTAGTCCTCCTGCGTGTACTCGTGGAAGGGCTTGGACACGAAGATGCCGGCGTTGTTGACCAGGGTGTCGATGCGGCCGAAGCGCTCGATCGCCGCGTCGGCCACGCGCTCGGCGGTGGCGGGGTCGGCGATGTCGCCCTGAACGTCGAGGACGTCCGGGTCCCCGGAAGGCTGGATGCCACGCGAGGTGGCGACCACGGCGTAGCCGAGCTTGCGGTAGCCCTCGACCAGACCGGCGCCGATGCCCTGGGAGGCACCGGTGATGACGGCGACCTTCTTCGGGGGTGTGCTCATGATGATTCTCCAGGTGGGGAGCGCCACACGTGTGAGCTGTGCTGAGAACCGGTGACTCTCAAACTAGAGCGGTTCGGGCCGCCCGGCCTGCCGAGCGCGAAGGGCGGGGCGGGCGTCCCGGTAGAAGAGCAGCCCCGAGGGGACGCACATGGAGTGCTCGCCTTTGACACGTGACCGTCGGCCGCCTAGCGTAGGCGACCGGTCGTCTACGAGACACCCGACGTGCGCCGCTGTCTGACGGGCGGCCAGGTGCCGGCCGGCTTTCGCGCGGGGCGCCCCGGCCACCCGCGACGGCTCGCCGTCCGGCGACGACGAGCCGACTATGTAGGCCCCGGGCCGGAACCGGCCGCGGGGCATGGCGACGGATTCCGGGCACGGCTGAGGCCCTCGCCCCCGGACCGGTCCGAGAGGAGACGAGGTCATGAAGGAATTCCTGGTCGAGATCACCACCACGGTGCCTGAGGGCACCGATCAGGCCGAGGTCGACCGGATCCGGGCCGCCGAGGCGGTGCGGGCGAAGGAACTCGCAGCCCAGGGGCACCTGTACCGGTTGTGGCGTCCGGTCGGAGAACTGCGGAGCATCGGGGTGTGGTGTGCCGACGACGAGGCGGAGCTGCGGGAGAAGGTCCTCGGAAGCCTGCCCCTGTGGTCCTGGATGACCGCGGTGGTCACCCCTCTGCAGCCCCACCCCAACGACCCGGGCCCCGCGAGCTGACACCCTGGTCGGGTTTCCGGGGCGGTCCCACGTGGGTCACGCGGCGTCGGCTGCCACGGGCGACGGCCGGTGCGGGCCACTGCCGCCGTGCGTGCGGCCGCCGTTCAGCCGGCGGCGGCCCGCGGCGAGCTCTTCTTGCGGGCACGGTACGCGGCGGCCTTGAACTTGTTGCCGCAGGACTCCATGCCGCACCACTGGCGGCGCATCCCCCGGGAGCGGTCGATGTAGACGCGGGTGCACTCGGGGTTTTCGCACTCCTTCATCAGGGGGACGTCCGGGCCGCCGAGCAGTTCCACAGCATGCCGCGCGACCGTGGACAGCGCCTGTTCGGCGGTCGCCTCGGTACGGCGCCCGGTGCGGGTGAGCTGCGGTGTCGCCGGAGGCATGCCGGCGGCCCGGTTCAGCCGGCGCAGCATGCCCTCGTCGTACTTCTGCCCGAGGTGGCGGGCGGTCACCAGGGCGTAGATCGCCTCCCGCACCTCCTTGGCCTGTTCGACGTCGGCCTCGTCGGCGGGCGCCATCTCGTCGACGAGCCCGGACTCGAGGAACCAGGCGTCCAGTCGGTCGGGGGCGGCGAACATCTCGTACCGCACCGTGCGCCGGGCGCGCAGAGTCGCGGCGAAGTCGAGGGCCGGGTTGCCGCAGACGAAAGCATGCTCGTAATTCACGTCACCATTTTGACGGGTGATTGTTGATGGCGGCAAGCGTCGCAGCTCATGCGTGGCCCGGCATGGCAGGACATGGCACTACCGCTCTCGTCCCACGGTCGATGCGCGCCGCCGACACGTTGACACCCTTCGTGGAGCCGTGCCACTATCGTCACCTCTTAAGCCGGTGACGAATTGGCGCCCCGGGGGGGCTGAGAGGCCCAGCCGGCCGGTCCGATCCGAGGGGGCGCACCCCCGGTACGCACTTCAGGGCCCCCATGCGGCGAAACCCCGCCACGTCGTGCCGTCCGGTGCGGGCGGCGTCGCCTCGGAAGCCGACGGCCAACGCCCTCCGCGGTCCGTGCTCGACCGTCACCGACGAGATGGGCCGGCCGAGTGGCCGGCCACTGTGACGAAGGACTGAACATGGCAGGACAGCCGAGACGGAACGCCGACGGCGCACCGGTGGGACGACGTGCGCTGCTGGGCATGCTCGCCACGGGCGCGGTCGGCCTCGCCACCGCCCCCTACCTGCAGCGCGGCTGGCAGAGCGCGCTGGACGCCGCCTCCCGGGTCGACGCGACGGGTCTGACCGGTCTGCTCCCCAACCCCGGCGGCTTCCGCTACTACAGCGTCGTCGGCTCGGTGCCGCGCAGGACCGAGTCCGACTACGAGCTGAGGATCGACGGCCTGGTCGACCGGCCGAGGACCTACACACTGCCCGAACTGCGTGCCCTGCCCCAGACGCGTGTCGTCCACGACGTACTCTGCACGGACGGGTGGCGGGTGGACGACACGCCTTTCGAAGGCGTGCGGCTGGCGGACCTCCTGGACGCGGCCGGTGTGCGTTCCGAGGGCGCGGCCCTCCGGTTCACCTGCTTCGACGGCGCCTACACCGAGAGCCTCACTCTCGGGCAGGCGCGACGCTCGGACGTCCTGGTGGCACTCACCATGCAGGACAAGCCGATCACCCACGAGCACGGGGGACCGGTGCGCCTCTACGTGGCTCCCATGTACTTCTACAAGTCGGCCAAGTGGCTGTCCGGCATCACGGTGACCGACAAGGTCGTCCCCGGTTTCTGGGAGGAGCGCGGTTATGCGGTCGACGGCTGGCTCGACGGGGCGGACCGGAGCGATGGAGCGGCGTGAGCCGTCCGGGCAGGTCCGCCGGTTCAGCCCGGCGGAACGGATGGTCCACCGGGCGACCGGCTGGCTCATGCTGCTGTGCCTGGCGACCGCGGCCTGCCTGTACTTCGGCCCGCTGGCCGAACTGGTCGGCCGCCGCCACCTCGTGGCCGCCGTCCACGAGTGGTCGGGCATCTGCCTGCCGGGCCCGTCCCTGCTGGGACTGCTCTCCGCGGACTTCCGCGCGGACCTGCGCAGGCTGAACCGCTTCGCGGTCTACGACCGGCAGTGGCTGAGGGCCGTCCGCAGACGGCGGACACAGCCGCAGGCGCGTCCTGCCGGCAAGTTCAACGCGGGACAGAAGCTCTACGCGGGATGGATCGCCGGCGCGGTGCTGGTGATGATGTTCACCGGCCTGCTCATGTGGTTCCTCGGCTTCCTGCCGTTCATCTCGCGCACCAGCGCCATCTTCGTGCACGACTGCCTCGCCTGGACGATCGCCGCCGTCGTGCTCGGGCACCTGCGCATGGCGTACCGGGATCCCGAGGCCAGGCGCGGGATGCGAACGGGATACGTGAGCAGGTCGTGGGCCGAGCGGCACCACTCCCGGTGGCGGCCGGCATCGGGTCGCAGAACCCCGGGGGATTGATCTCAGAAGTGGTCCACGTCGACGACCGCCTGGGAGAAGGCCGTGGGGGCCTCCTGCGGCAGGTTGTGGCCGATGCCGGTCAGCGTGCGATGGGCGTACGCGCCCGTGAACCGGTCCCGGTACGTCGCCCCGTTGCCGGGCGCGGTGAACGGGTCGCGCTCGGGGTCCAGGGTGATGGTGGGCACCTCGATGACGGGCCGGGTGGCGAGTTGCCGCTCGTAGCGGTCGTAGCGGCGTTCGCCGTCGGCGAGCCCGAGGCGCCAGCGGTAGTTGTGGATCACGATCGCCGGGTAGTCGGGGTTCTCGAACGCGGTCGCCGTCCGCTCGAAGGTGGCGTCGTCGAAGTGCCAGGTGGGGGAGACGGTGTCCCAGACGAGCCGGCACAGGTCGTGCCGGTCCGTCTTGTCCTCCATGGCGAGACGGCCCCGCTCGGTGCTGAAGTAGTACTGGTACCACCAGGCGTATTCGGCCTTCGGAGGCAGCGGCTTCTTCTGTGCCTCGACGTTGGTGATGAGGTACCCGCTCACGGACACCAGCCCCTTGACGCGTTCGGGCCACAGGGCCGCGATGATGTCGGCGGTGCGGGAGCCCCAGTCGAAGCCGGCGAGCAGCGCCTTGTCGATCTTGAGGGCGTCCATGAGGGCGATGATGTCCAGGGCGACCGCGGACTGCTGGGCGTTGCGGAACGTCCGGGACGAGAGAAAACGCGTCGTGCCGTGGCCGCGGAGGTACGGGACGATGACCCGGTAGCCCTGCGCGGCGAGCAGTGGGGCGACGTCGACGTAGCTGTGGATGTCGTAGGGCCAGCCGTGCAGGCAGATGACGACCGGGCCGTGCCTCGGGCCGTCCTCGGCGTAGCCGACGTCCAGCACACCGGCCCTGACCTGCTTCAGACGGGCGAAAGAGGTGTGCGTACCGGGGGTCACCGTGGGCACCGTCGGCGCCGGGGCGTCCAGTCGCCGACGACGATCGGGTGAGGCCTCCGCGTCTGTCCGGAACCCGGCCAGTGCGGCCGCGGCCGCGCCTGTGCCGATGCCCGCGGCCTTGCTGAAGGTGCGCCTGTCGATCATGAGGAGCCTCCGTCATACGTACATACGTGGTGAGTGCGCGATGACTGTTCCACAGTATCCGTCACCGGTCAAACAGGTGACGGATGGAAATCGGTGCGCTGCTGGACGGAGTGGTCGCGAGGACGAGGTGACGTCGGCTGCCGACACACATGTCGACACAGGTGCGACCGGGCGCCTGATACGTGTCGACCACCTGCTGTCCCGGTCGTTCAGGAGGACGGCGATCAGCCGCGCAGCGCGTGCGGTCCGGCCCCGCTCGCCAGGTCACGGCGACATGCGCGACGTACGGCTGCCGGAGCCCGCGGCGAGGGACAGGTGCTGGTACGGGCGCCGTGGTCGGGCGTGGGCCGCGGCGATCCGGCCCTGGACGCCCTGATCGCCGGTGAGGGTGTCTGCGAGGTCGGCCGGAACGCCGGCGCGGCCTGTCATGAGGCAGCCGCGGGCACCGCCGTGCACTACTGCGCGGCGGTACTCACGGCCGGGTCAGACGTGGGCCGGAACCTGCTGGTCCTGCACGCCCAGCAGGGCGCGGCAGTTCGGCCAGAGCGTGCCGAGCTGAGCGGGGTCGTTGTGCAGCTTGGCGAAGAGCAGCTGGCCCTCGGTCAGGGCGACCATGGAGCGGGCGACGGCGTGCGCGTCGGCCACGGTCACCTCGCCCCGCTGCTGGGCCTCGACGACGACCGAGGTGACCAGTTCCACCTGGGTCTCGAAGATCTCCTGCAGCCGTCGGCGCACGGCCTCGGCGTGGTTGCTCATCTCCAGGGAGAGATTCCCGAACATGCAGCCGAGGACCGATCCGCAGCCGTCCTGCCCGGCCCGCTGCTGCGTCTCCATGGACTCGAAGAGCTGCCGCAACCGCTGCAGGGGCTCGGCGTCGCCGTCCAGCGCGCACTCCCACTCGCGCTGCTCGTCGGCCCAGTGCTGGTCGATCACGGCGAGCGCCAGAGTTTCCTTGGAGTCGAAGAAGTAGTAGAAACTGCCCTTGGGCACGTCGGCCGTCTTGCAGATCTCGGCGACACCCAGAGCCGAATAACCGCGCTGCTCCATCAGTGACTGAGCGGCGGTAAGGATCTTGTTCCTGGCATCACTCGTCCGTCCCATAGCGGAAGTATACGACCGATCGACTACTTCTCCCGGGCCGGTCCACAGCAACCGTTCGGCCCCCGTGCCCGCTGGTCACGAGGCCGCCGCTGCCGGTGGGAGACCGAGGTTCGCAGCAGCGAGGAAACAGGTCGTGGATTTCGCCGGGCCGGCGTGCGCAACCTGTCCTCATGGCAAGTAGGCGAAACATCGGCTCCACGGTTCCCGGCACCGGCCGTGAACCGGTCACCGTACCCCTGCGTGACATCTCCTCCGCCGCGAGGGACGTGCCGCGGTCACCGTGGGGCCACGTCCTTCAGGCCGCGGCCGCGCTGGCGACGGGAATGGGCGTCGGCCGCTTCGTGTACACCCCCATCCTTCCGCTGATGCACGCCCAGGCGGGACTGTCGACCGGCGGTGGAGCGAACCTGGCGACCGCGAACTACGTGGGCTACCTGGTCGGAGCACTGGCCGGCACCCTCGTCCCGCGGCTGGTGCGCTCCACCGCGGTACTCCGCGGCAGCCTGCTGGCACTGGTCGCCACGCTGGCCGGGATGGCGCTCACGCACAGCACCACCGTCTGGCTGCTCCTGCGGCTCGGCGCGGGCGCCTTCAGCGCGATGGTCTTCGTGATCGCCGCCGGCTCCCTGCTCAGCCATCTGCGCGAGCACCCGGCCCACCTGCCCGGCTGGGCCTTCGGCGGAGTCGGGGCGGGCATCGCGCTGTCCGGCGCGCTCGTCCTCGTGCTGCGCACGATCGGCAACTGGCAGGCCGCGTGGTGGGCCTCGGCGGCGCTGGCCGCGGTGCTCACCGTCGGCGCCTGGGGCCTGCGCCCCGAGCCGGCTCCCCGGCCGGTCCCCTCGGCACCGGCAGCCCGGGCCGGGGCGGCGGGGCCGCGGACCCACCGCTGGTTCGGTGCCCTCTTCGCGTCCTACACGCTGGAGGGAATCGGCTACATCATCGCCGGCACCTTCCTGGTCGCGGCCATCAACCAGACGTCGCCCGGCTGGATCGGCAGTGGCGCGTGGGTGCTGGTGGGGCTGGCGGCCATTCCCTCCGCCGCTCTCTGGGCCGGTCTCGGGCGGCGCTGGTCGCGGCCGGACCTGCTGCTCGCCGCGCTCGGAGTCCAGGCCGTGGGCATCGCCCTGCCCGCGCTGGTCGGGGGAGTGGCGCCCGCGCTGATCTCCGCGGTGCTGTTCGGCTCCACCTTCATCGGTGTGAGCACCCTGGCCCTGGGGGCGGGGACGCATCTGCGGTTCCCGCGTGCCGTCGCCCTGCTGACCGCCGGGTACTCGGTCGGCCAGATCCTCGGCCCACTGGTGGCGGCTCCGCTCCTGCACCACGGTTACCACCGCGCCCTGCTCCTGGCCGCCGGCATCGTCCTGGCCGCGGCACTGGCCGCCCTGGCGCTCCGCGTCAGGTTCCCGCACGTCATGCCGGCACCGAACGCTGCTCCGCGCACCGGATCCACATCCGGCCACGAGCGGCTCGTGGTCGAGGCGCAGGCGGCTTCCGAGGCCTGAAGCGAACCTCCCGGAGGGCAGCACCCCCGCGACGCGGGGGTGCTGCCCGACACGGCGTCCGAGTTCGCCCCGCCCGGTGTGCATACACACTTGACTGTGCAATAAGGAGGTGTCTTACTGCTGTGCGTATTCTCATGTTCTGCAACCCGATGCCTGGTCATCTGCTGCCGATGTTGCCGCTCGCGCGGGCGCTGCGGCAGCAGGGGCATGTCGTCGGCTTCGTGACCTCTGCCCACATGGTGGGTTCGGTCGAGCCGGACGGCTTTCGTCTGATCGCCGCCGGTCCGCCGACGGAAGCGGTGGTCGCCGAGGTGGCCCGGCGGTCCGGCAACGACATCCTGGCCCGGCAGTCGCCGGAACTGGTCGGACAGTTCTTCGCCGGAGCCCGTGTCGACCTTTGCGTGGACGAGGCTCTGGCGAAGGCGCGGGAGTGGGAACCCGGCATGATCGTGTCGGAGCTCTGCGACTACGTGGGGCCGCTCGTCGCCGCCACGCTCAAGGTGCCGTCCGCGGTGATGGCCATCGATCCAAGCGCTGGAGCCGGAGGTGCTGGCTGCCCTCGCGGAGACCGTGGGATCCCGGTACCTCGAACGCGGCCTGGCGGCACCGGCCGACACACCGTCCGGGCGCCGGCTGCTGGACCTCTGCCCGCCCAGCCTGCAGCGCGGCGGTGCGCTGCCGCCTGCGGACCGCATCGCGCTGCGGCCGGAACCCCACCAGGCTCCTACCGGCTCCCCACGTGCGTCGCGTGCCGCGCACACCGGCCGGCCCCGGGTTCTGGTCGGCTTCAGCACCGCCCCGGGCGCACCAACTCGGCTCGGGCCGGTGCTGCGGTCCCTCGCTGCCCTGGACATCGACCTGGTGGCGACATCGGGGGGCGTCCCCGTCGACACTCTCGGCCTGGACCCGGAACGGGTGGAACTGGTGACCTTCCTGCCGGCTGCGGAGCTCCTGGACGACGTGTCGGTCGTCGTCCATCACGGTGGTTCCGGCACCACGTTCGGCGCGGCGGCCCGTGGCGTCCCGGCGGTCGTGATCCCGGGCACGCCCGGCCAGGCGCGTCAGGCCGCCCGTCTCCAGGCGGCGGGAGCCGGACTGGCACTCCCCGCCGGGGAGCAGGGGCCGGAATCGGTCACCTCCGCCGTCCGCAGGCTGCTGACGGAGCCTGCCTTCACCACCGCCGCGCATCGCCTGCGCGACGAGATAGCCGCCATGCCCTCTCCCGCGGAGGTGGCGGCGCGGCTGGTCGCCTCGACCGGCGTGCAGACGACGCGGGAGGCATCTGCCCGCGTGCGGGCGTCCGGAGCCGCACCTAGCCTGTAGGGCGTTGCAACCGGATATCGGGCCGAGGCTCGCACATCCGCACACGACGAGCACTGGACGGTGCGACCCCGGTCGGGTGGAGAGTACGGAGACGAGCAATGCCTCACTCTGCCGATCCCTACGGCGCGCTGCCCCCGGTGCCGGCGTTCACGCTGCGCAGCGACGACATCGCCGACGGGAAGACCCTGGACGTGGCGCAGCGCAGTGCCATCTTCGGCCGGCCCGGCGGGGACCGCTCCCCGCATCTGGAGTGGAGCGGGTATCCGTCCGGGACGAGGAGCTTCGCCGTCGCATGTTTCGACCCGGACGCGCTGACGGTCAGTGGTTTCTGGCACTGGGTCGTGCACGACATCCCCGCGTCGGTGAACGGACTTGCCGCCGGCGCGGGAGACGTCGACGGAGCGAGCCTGCCCGCCGGGGCGCGGGCGCTGACCAACGACGCCGGCCGGCGCGGGTTCCTCGGCGCCGCACCAGCGCCCGGGGAGGAGCCTCACCGGTACATGTTCGTCGTCCACGCGCTCGACGTGCCCGCTCTCGACGACGTGACGACGACGGCGAGCCCCGCCTGGCTCGGCTTCCGACTCGTGGCCCTCGGTCTGGCGCGGGCAAGGCTCACACCGGTGTACGGCATCCCCGGCGGATCGGACTGATGAAGTCGGGGGCGTGCGCGCGGCCACCCGACGACTTGAGCCGTCACCGGAAGCCGTGGGGCACGCGCGTCAGCTGAAGTCGGGACCGCCGGTGCGCGTGCGCTTGATCTCGTAGAAGCTGGGCGCGGAGGCCACGGCGAGCACGCCGTCCCAGAGCCGGGCCGCGTCCTCGCCCTTGGGGGCGGGGTTCACGACGGGTCCGAAGAAGGCGACCGGATCGCCGCTCGGGTCGGTGCCCGGCACGGCGATGATCGGGCTGCCGACGTCCTGGCCGACGAGGGTGATTCCCTTGGCGTGCGAAGCGCGCAGCTCCTCGTCGTAACGGTCCGTGTCGCCGGCGCCCGCCAGTTCGACCGGCAGCCCCGCATCCCGCAGGGCCGCTTCGAGCGTGGCCCGGTTCTTCGGCTGCTGCTCCAGGTGGTACCGGGCGCCCAGGGCGGTGTACAGCGGTTCCAGCACCTCGGATCCGTGGTGGAGGCGGGCGGCGGTCAGTACACGCACCGGCGCCCACGCCTCGCCCATGAGCACGCGGATGCGCTCGGGCAGTTCGTCCAGCCGGTTCTCGTTCAGGATGGAGAGGCTCATGACGTGCCAGGACACCTGCAGAGGGCGCCGGTCGGCGACGTCGAGGAGCCAACGTGATGTCAGCCAGGTCCACGGGCAGACGGGGTCGAACCAGAAGTCCACGGGGGTCGGGGACTCGGGGGAGGCGGGCGCGGTCATGGGAACTCCTCTTGCCGGTGCTGGGGGTGTTGTGTCGGCCCAGGGAGAGTCGGTCGTCGGCGCGCAAGCCGATGGCGGCCGACAGCTCGGACCAGGCGGCCAATTGCCGCTGCCTCTGAGCCACCAGGCGCACGGCGTCACTGCCGAGACGAGACGGACGGGCGGCCTGTTGGCAAATATTAGCCGACCGGTCGACTATTGCACTAGGTGACCACTTCACCAGTGTCAAAAGTGAGTACACGGTGCGAGGCCGGGACCCGGTCCTCGCCGAGTTGCCCGGCCGTGGGGCCGGACGTGCAATGAGAGGAGCGGCTCGGTCGTGCCTGGTCGGGCATGTGTCCCGAGCTGAATCCCACACATCCTCCGGCTCGTTCGAGCAGTTCCGAGGATCAGGAGGTCAGGTGCCATGGCGAGAGTCCTCTTCATAGTGAGTGGGGCGACGTACTGGGTGCTCAAGGACGGCACCAGGTATGCGACGGGGTACTGGGCGGAAGAGTTCGCGATGCCCTACAAGGCGATCACGGAAGCCGGCCATGATGTCGTGGTCGCGACGCCCGACGGTGTGGTCCCGAACGTCGACATGATGAGCCTGCGGCCTTCGATGGCCGGTGGTGAGGAGGGGGCCCTGGAGCTTGAGGCCATCATCCGCTCCGCCGAGGTGATGCGGCGGCCGCTCAAGCTGTCGGACGTGCGCCTGGAGGACTACGACGCGGTGTACCTGCCCGGCGGTCACGGTCCGATGTCCGACCTGGCCTTCGACGCCGACGCCGGCCGGTTGTTGACGGCGCAGTTGGCCTCGGGCAGGCCACTGGTCATCGTGTGCCACGCCCCGGCCGCGATGCTGGCCACCAGGATCCACGGCGAGTCCCCGTTCAAGGGCTACCGGGTCACGTGCTTCACGGACGAGGAGGAAGAGGGTGTCGGTCTGGCCTCCCGGGCGCCGTGGCTGCTGGAGACCGACCTGAAGGCGAAGGTCGGCGTCGACTTCAGCCGGGGCCCGATCTGGGAGCCGTACATGGTGGAGGACCGCAACCTCATCACCGGACAGAACCCCCACTCGGCGGCCGTCCTCGCCGACCGGCTTCTCGAGGTCCTCAAGTGATCGTGCAGAGGGGTGGGGGGTAGGGCGGTGGGTGTCGGCGAGTTAGTAGACGTCCGGTCGTCTATTATGGCTGTCCGGTCGGCTGTCCTGTGTGTGTCGGGTGGCCGACGAGTCACGACGGTCAACGGACGACGGGATATGTCGAACATGCGTGTCGAAATATGGACTGACATCGCCTGCCCCTGGTGCTACGTCGCATCGGCGCGCTTCGATCGGGGTCTTGCCGCCTTCACCCACCGCGACCAGGTCGAGGTGGTGCACCGGTCGTTCGAGCTGAACCCCCGGGCGGAGAACGGTTCGGTGCCGATCATCGACGCGGTCGCCGCGCAGTACGGGCGCACCCGTGAGCAGCAGGTCGCCAGGGAAGAGCAGGCTGCGGCCCTGGCCCGGGAAGTCGGTCTGGCATTCCGCGTCGGTGGGCGCGTCTTCGGGAACACCTTCGACCTGCACCGGCTCATTCACCTCGCCAAGTCCCGTGGCAGACAGGCCGAGCTCATGGGCCTCGCCTTCCAGGCGAACTTCGCGGAAGAGCGTTCGGTCTACGACCGGGAGACGCAGATCGCTCTCGCCGTCGAGGCCGGGCTCGACGCGGATGAGGCACGCGCGGTGCTCGACGACCCTGACGCGTTCGCCGCCGAGGTGCGGGCCGACGAGCGACTCGCGGCCGACCTCGGCGCCACCGGCGTGCCCTTCTTCGTGCTGAACCGGCGGTACGGGGTGAGCGGTGTGCAGTCGCCGGACGCGTTCACGCAGGCGCTGGACCAGGCTTGGGCGGACCGGTGAACCGTCGGCGGACGTGCTCGGCGGACAGTTGCCGTCGTCAGTTCGCCGACCCGACGCACGACCCCGGCACGTGGCGGACCTGCCGGTGCGGTGTCCACGGCGGCGACGCCGCGCGTCCCATGGCGGGCGTCCGCCTCCCGTCCGCCGTCGGCGCCCGGCCGCGTCGACGGCGTACCGCACCGGCCTGACCGGGCAGTGCGCGCACCTCGGCAGGTCCGGTCAGCGCCGTCCCGGTTCGCGGCGCTGGTCAGGAGAGGGCGCTCCGGCGTGGTCGACGGACTCGGGGGTGTGCTGGGTGCCGAGCATGTCGAGCAGGAGCATCGCGTCGTGGTCGGGTGTCGCGGGGTCGGCGTAGTAGGCGACGAGACGGTGCCCCGGGGTGCCTTCGAGCTGCATGGTCTGGTAGCCCAGGGTGAGGTCGCCGACCTGGGGGTGGCGGAAGTGCTTGGTGCCGGGGCGGTGCGGGCGGACGTCGTAACGCTCCCACAGGCGGGCGAAGTCCGCGCTCTTGAGGAGGAGTTCGCCGACGAGCTGGGCGAGGTCGGGGGCGTCGGGGTCGGTGCCGGCCAGAGCGCGCAGGCGGGCGACGCAGCCGCGGATGCGGGTCTCCCACTCGGGGAACACGTCGCGGGCGGCCGGGTGGAGGAAGTAGTAGCGGGCGAGGTTGCGCTGCCTGGACGGCCAGCTCTCGATGCCCGCGTAGAGGTGCAGGCCGCCGGGGTTGGCGGCGAGTATGTCGAGGGTGCGGCTGAGGACGTAGGCGGGGCCCGGCCGCAGGTTCTCCAGCAGCAGGCGGACGCCCGGCCGCACAGTGCGGCTGGGTGCGGTGGGCGGCTCGGGGACGGTCCGGGCGGCGCGGGCGGCCAGATTGCGCAGATGCTCGTGCTCCTCCTCCTGCAACTGCAGTGCACGGGCCAGGGACTCGACGACCGAGGGACTGGGCCGCGTCTCCCTGCCGCGTTCGAGGCGGGTGTAGTAGTCGATGCTGACCCCGGCCAGGGTGGCGAGTTCCTCGCGGCGCAGCCCCGGGGTACGGCGCAGCCCCGGGCCGGTGGGAAGACCGGCCTGCTGGGGGGTGATCTGGGTGCGGCGGGCGCGCAGGAACCCCGCCAGGTCGTTGCTGTGCTGGTCAGGGCTCATACAGCCAGTGTGCCAGTCGCGGTGCCCGGGCCAGGCGGCCCTTGGGGGGCCGTGCCACTCCCTGGAACGCCGCTCCCCGGCACCCTCCGGCCTGCCACCCGACGCCCAGGAGCGTGACAGTGGACGAGCCGCCGAGGACCGTCGATCCGGCGGCTTTCCGTCCACGGGCTGCGATACGGCAGCCCTCCGCTCCGGTACGAAGGCAGAACACAGCATGCGCACCACCACTCTGGGCAACCACGGGCCGAAGGTCGGCGTCATCGGCCTGGGCGCCATGGGGATGAGCTTCGCCTACGACATGGCCACCCCCCGTGACGAGGCCACCTCGGTCTCCGTCATCCACCAGGCCCTCGACCTGGGCATGACCCTGATCGACACCGCCGACGTCTACGGCCCCTACACCAACGAGGAACTCGTCGGCCGGGCCCTGGCCGGCCACCGCGACCGTGCGGTGATCGCCACGAAGGTCGGCATGGAGTGCCTCGACCCCACGGGCGGTCCCGGCGGTGCCCCACTGGTCCGGCCCAACGGCAGGCCCGAGCATGTGCGGGCCGCCATCGACGCGAGCCTGAGCCGGCTGGGCACGGACCACATCGACCTGTACCAGCTCCACCGGGTCGACCCCGAGGTTCCCCTCGAGGAGACCTGGGGCGCCCTCGCCGAGGCCGTCACCGCCGGCAAGGCCCGACACATCGGCCTGTCCGAGGTGAGCGTGCAGCAGATCCAGCGCGCCCAGGCCATCCACCCCGTCACCACCGTGCAGTCCGAGTTCTCCCTGTGGACCCGCGACGTCCGGTCCGAGGTCCTGCCCTACTGCGAGGCGCACGGCATCGGCCTGCTGCCGTACTCGCCGCTGGGCCGCGGCTTCCTCCTCGGCCGCTTCTCCTCCTTCGACGAGCTCCCGGAGAACGACCAGCGCCGGCGCCTGCCCCGCTTCCAGCAGGAGAACCTGCGCGCCAACCTCGACATCGTGGGCAGGGTCCGCGAGGTCGCCGACCGGATCGGCGCCACCCCGGCCCAGGTCGCCCTCGCCTGGCTCGTCGCCCAGGGCGAGCACGTGGTGCCCATTCCCGGCACCAAGACCCCGAAGTACCTCGCGGACAACGCCGGCGGCGCCGAGGTCCGGCTCTCCGCGGCCGACCTCGCCGACCTCGACGCCCTCCCGGCCCCCGTCGGCTCCCGCTACTGACGGCCCGCGGCCACGGCACCGACCGGCACGCGGCCCCGTTCGGGGGCGCGGGTTCTGTCCCGCCCTCCGCGCGGGGCCGCGGGGCGGCCGGGGAATGCGGCCGCCTGGGATCGGGGCCGCCGGAACGGCGCGTCACCGGCGACGTGTCGGCAGGGTGTCAGTTCGCTGCGGCGGCTCGCAGCAGCAGGCTGGCCACGGTGGCCGACAGGACGAGCAGGGCGGCCGCCAGAAGGCTGGTCCGCAGCCCGTCGTGGAAGTCGCCCGCGTCCGCGACCAGGGCACCGAAGGCGGCGACGGCCAGGGCGCCGCCGAGTTGCCGGGAGGCGTTCAGGACGCCACTGGCGATGCCCGCCCGCTCGGCCGGAACGCGGTCCAGGAGCAGGGCGGTCACCGAGGGCAGCGCGAGCGAACCCCCGGCGCCCACCGGGACCATCAGCGCCACCAGCGTCCACACCGGCACGGACACCGGGACGAGACCGAGCACCGCCAGGCCGGCGGACATGACGAGCAAGCCGGTGACGACGGGCACGCGCGGACCGAACCGCACAGCCAGCCAGGCCGAAGCCCGGCTGACGAACGCGGTGAGCACCGTCATCGGCACGAAGGCCAGGCCTGCGGCCAGTGCCGACAGCCCCCGGTTCTGCTGCAGATAGAGGCTGAACAGGAAGATCATGCCGTAGAAGCCGACGTTGATGGCGAAGCCCGCGGCGGCCGCCACGCGCATGGTGCGTGAGCGCAGCAACTCCGGCGGCACCATCGGGTGCGCACCGCGTGCCTGCGCCGTGAGGAACACGGGGCCCGCGACCAGCGCCAGCGCGAAGGCCACCAGCACACGCGGCCTGCCGAATCCGGCGGCGCCTGCCTCGATGGCCCCGTAGGTGACGGCGCCGATCGCGACCACGGCCGCGATCTGGCCGGTCCAGTCGAACGGTGCCGGACGGCGTTGCGAACGGGCGGTGCGCGCGAGCAGCAGCAGCGCCGCAAGCCCGACCGGCACGTTGACGAAGAAGATCATCCGCCAGTCGGCCTGGCTCAGCAGGCCGCCCGCCACCGGCCCCGCGGCCGCGCCCGCCGAACCGGCCATCGCCCAGACCGAGACCGCCCGCGCTCGACGGACGGAGTCCGGGAACGCCTCGCGGATCACTGCCAGCGAGGCCGGTACCACCACCGCCGCGCCCGCTCCCTGGACCAGCCGGGCGGCGACGAGTACCGCCAGGTTCGGCGCCAGGCCGCAGATCGCCGAGGCGGCCACGAACACGGCCAGTCCCGCGCCGAACGCACGACGCGCGCCCACCTTGTCGGTCACCGACCCCGCCGACAGCAGCAGCGCGGCGAACATCAAGGTGTAACCGTCCACGACCCACTGCAGGCCGGACATGCCGCCGCCGAGCCCGCGCCCGATGGCGGGCAGGGTCACGTTGACGATCAGCGCGTCCAGCGTCATCACGAACGTGCCCAGCAGAGCGGCAGCCATGGCCGCGCGCGACCCTCCAGGCGTGGTGGTGGCGTCGTCCGGCGCCACAGCGGAGCGGACGGAAGTGGAACCGGGCACGGCGGATCTCCTGGGAACGGAACTGATCATCGTCCGCCGGCCT
Source organism: Streptomyces sp. NPDC086777 (assembly GCF_040702065.1). Taxonomy (NCBI): domain Bacteria; kingdom Bacillati; phylum Actinomycetota; class Actinomycetes; order Kitasatosporales; family Streptomycetaceae; genus Streptomyces; species Streptomyces sp. NPDC086777. Next base: position 37,176 of record NZ_JBFBJI010000053.1, read on the forward strand.
GTGTGCACGATGCGTGGCGTGGCAGGCCGGGCCGTTCCGGGGAGCGGCACGGCCCCTCGCCCATGCGCGCCGCCCCAGCCTGTCACCCGCCGGTCGAGGGGGGTTCCCGGCGGTCGGCCATAGGTCCCTCGGCCGGAGGAAATTGCAGGATCAAGTACATTCGTCGGTGCGACCAGCGCCCGCACCTGTCAGGAACCCAGGACGACAGGGGGACCTGGCCTGTACGCACCGCACGCACCCAAGGAGGACCCGAGTGCCCCGCAACCCGCGCAGCCCCTACGGCTTCTGGTACCGGCTGGCAGCCGCCATCGTGAAACCGGTGCTGACCGTGTTCGTCAAACACCATTGGCGCGGGCACGAACACATGCCGGCGGAGGGCGGCTTCATCACCGTGGTCAACCACATCTCGTACGTCGACCCGCTCACCTACGGGCACTTCCAGTACGACAGCGGCCGGCCGCCCCGGTTGCTCGCGAAAGCCTCGCTGTTCACCATTCCCTTCGTCGGCATGATGCTGCGCAGGACGGGCCAGATCCCGGTCCACCGCGGAACCGCCGACGCCGCGCTCGCGCTCCGCGACGCGGTGGACGCCGTCAACAACGGGGACTGCGTCGCCGTCTACCCCGAGGGCACCGTCACCCGGGACCCCCGGATGTGGCCGATGACCGGCAAGTCCGGTGCGGCGCGGATCGCACTGACGACCGGCGTGCCCGTCATCCCGGTCGCCCAGTGGGGTGCCCACCGGATAGCGCCGCCCTATGCGCGGGGCGGCCGCGGCGACCGGCGGCTGAGGTTGGCCCTCCGCCAGCCCGTCCACGTGGTGGCGGGACCGCCCGTCGACCTGAGCAGGTTCGCGGGCAAGCCGCTCACTCCGGATGTGCTCAAGGCCGCCACCGAGGACATCATGACCGCCATCACCGCGCTCCTCGCCGACATCCGCGACGAACAACCCCCCGTGGAACGCCACACGATGCGCGGCTCCACCCGTCAACGGGCCCGGTGACCTCTGCCGGAGACGGCCGACGATCCCGGTCGGCCGTCAGTGGCAGTCGTACGAGAAGCGGGCGGCGGTCGCCCGGTGACCGGGAGACAGGATGCGCAGTTCCGCCCGTGCGGCACGGTGGCCCGGTCCCTGGAAGGTCCATCGAAGGTGCAGGCGCGCGTGTCGCTCCCCGGCGACCGTCACCTCGTGCAGGACGCCGGACTCGGTGCCGTCGCTACGGACCCAGCGGTAGGAGAGGGTCCCCCGACGGCCGTTGGTGGTGACCAGACCGAGGATGTCCGCGGTGCCGTCGCATCCCAGAACCGTCGGCCTCGCCGTGACGGCGACCTGGGTGACCGCCACGGACTGCCCGAAGCGCTGCCAGGCCAGGAAGACGAGGACGGCCACCACCAACAACGTCGGCAGAGCGTTCTTGCGCAGCCTCCGACCGGAGGACGGCGCGGGAGCCGACGACGTGGCGGGAAGGCTCTGGACGGTGCGGTGCGCGACGGCGGCCGTCACCCCGGGCCCGAAGCGCAGCACGCTGCCCTCGACGCGGTCGGGCCGGGTCGGGGGAGCGCTCGCCGGGACCGGTTCGACGAGGGTGTCGTCCGTCTCGGGTCGCTGGATCCAGTGGCTGGCCAGCACGGTGGCGCTGTACTCGCTGTCGGGGCTGGAGGGCCGCTCGTCGGGGACGTGGTCTGCGATGGGCCCGAGATGGAGTGTGGTGCCGTGCGCGTCGGCGGGTGAGAGCGCCCGCGTGGGTTCCTCACCCGTCACCGCCGGTATGGGCGTGTTGTCGCTCTGAGCGGTCATCCGATCTCACACTGCCTGGTCAGGATCTGCTGCGAGGCGCCGCCGGAAGCCGGCGCCGGAGTGGTCGTGGCCCGGACCGTCCAGTAGCAGCCGTCGTTCTGGACGGCGTGGTCGACGGTGATCGTGTACTGGGTGGCTCCGCTGCGCTCGAAGGTCTGGGGCGCACCGTCGGGGGAGCCGGCCCCTCCGCCGGCCTGGTCCGTGAACCACGAGACGGTGACGGAGATCGGCCCGCTGCCGTCCGTGGTGACGGTGACGGTCGCGGTGGAGGTCGTGGGGCCCGTCTGCCGGAAGGCCGACACCGTGACGTTCTTGACGGCGGGAGCGACCGGCGGGGTGGAGGAGGCGGTCGTCGGTGTCGCCGAAGGGGACGTGGTGGCCTGGCTGGACGTGGGTACCTCGCTGGGCGTCGTCGACTGCGTGGGTGATCCGGTGGCGGAGCCGGAAGGCTGACCGGTCGGGGTGGCCGACGGGCCCGAGGGGGAGACACGGGGGGTCGGCGACAGGTCACCCGACGGGGTGGGCGCCGTGGGCGGGGCGGTGGGCGGCGCCGCTTCGGTGCCGGCCCGGGCCGTGGTGGTGGCCAGGGCATCGGCGGTCCGCTCGGCGGCGCCTGACGGACCGTGGCGCATTCCGTAGGTCAGCAGGAGGCCCAGGATCACGGCGGCAGCCGAGACGAGCATGCCGGGTCGGCCGGGTCGCCATGACCGGGCCCAGTCGTGGCGCGGTGCCTGGCTCAGGACCGTACGTGCGGTGTCCGTGGTGGACCGGGGGGAGCGGGCCGAGGGCAGCAGCAGCGCCAGCAGGGCCACCAGGGCGGCGAGCCGGGCGCGGCCGCGTTCCTCCCAGTCGGCCCCGTAGACGGCGCCGGCGATCGCCTCCAGCTCCGCCACGAACGCCCCCGCCTGTGCCGGCCGCTGGTCCGGTTCCTTGGCCAGCCCGCGACGGACCAGCTCGCGCACCGCGGCGGGGACCTCCTCCACCGGGACGGGGGCGTCGACGTGCTGCAGGGCCAGTTCGGCGATGTTGTCACCCGAGTACGGCTTGTGCCCCGTCAGGCACTCGAAGAAGGTGGCCGTGGCGGCGTACACGTCCGCGGCGCAGGAGGCGGGGGCGCCGGTCCACTGCTCGGGGGCCATGTAGGACGGGGTTCCGGCCACACCCGCGCTGCTGCCGGCGTCCACCGCGATACCGAAGTCGACGAGCTTGGACGATCCGTCCGTCCCGACCAGGACGTTCTCCGGCTTGTAGTCGCGGTGGACGACGCCGACACGGTGTGCGTCGGCGAGACCGAGCAGCGATCCCTTGAGAAGGACGAGCGCGGCCTCGGGACCGAGTGGACCCTGACGGGTCAGCAGCGTCCGCAACGAGACACCGTCCACCAGTTCCATGACGATGGCGGCGCCCTGCGGGCTCTCCACGTACTCGTACAGGCCCGCCACGTACAGGCTCTGCAGTCCGCCGAGCAGGCGCGCCTCCGCCCGGAAGTCGTGCACGAAACCGGGCCGCGTGCGCAGGGACTCGCTGAGGTACTTCACCGCGACCCGTACGCCGGTGTCCGCGTGCACGGCCAGCACGACGCGACCGCTCGCTCCCGACCCGAGTTCGAGAGACTCGGTGTATCCGGGCACCACCCATGTGCTCACGTCATCCCCCCAGACGCCGTGCCGCCGAACCTGACCAGCTCCCGAAGCGGCTGGACCACGCGTTGAGAGACACATTTCCGGCCGCGGCGGTTGCGGAACAGGACAAAGCCGGTCCTCCGCCATCGGCGTGAGCGGCCGGTCGGGCCTGCCGGTGGCGACAGCCCAGTCATACCAAAGGCGTTCCCCACGCGTCCCCATTGATGACCCGTACCGCTTCGTCGACCTTTGTCGCGCACCGCCTCGGCCTGCCCCCCACCGTCATGAAAGAGGCCTGCATGCTCCGCATCCACTTCACGCCGCCCGACTTACAGAGCATCCGCGTGGCCCGGAGTCCCGATCCGCTGTGGGAACTCGTCTGCGCCGCCTGCCGGCTGGGCACCCATCAGGGGCCGCTCGAGTTCGGGGCGTGGCGCCGCGGCGTCCTCGAGCGCACGGTACGGGACCTGGAGACGCGCCGTGCGCTGCACCTGCTGAGGACGCTCGTCCCGCCCGTCGGCTACATCCCCGACTTCCTGACCCCGTCCGTCCCGGACGGGGGTCTGCCCGCTGCCCTCGCTCAGGTACGCGCGACGCCCCGCCGCCGTCTGCAGCGGGAGCTGGGCGTCCTCGGCGGCGCCCGCCCCCTCCCGGCGTGGACGACGGCGCTCGGCAGGCCGGGAGACCGCGGTATGGGATCGCTGGTCAGGGCGTTGGAGGTGTCCTCCAGGGCGCTGCTCGAACCGCGGTGGGGGCAGGTTCGCCGGGCCGTGCAGGACGAGGTCGACCTGCGGGCCCGCATTCTCCTGGACGGCGGTGTCCGCGCTCTGCTGGAGAGCCTGCCGTTCGCCCGCTGGCATCCCCCGGTGCTGGAGGTGGACTACCCCGTCGACCGGGACCTGCATCTGGAGGGCCGGGGTCTGCTGCTCCTGCCCTCCTACTTCTGCTGGCGCAGGCCCACCGCGCTCGCCGACCCCACCCTCGGGCCGGTCCTCGTCCATCCGGTCGCCGCGCGGCCGTTGGAGGCGGTGGCCCCCGAGGGCGGCGGACTGGAGCGGCTGCTGGGCCGTACCCGGGCCACCGTGCTGGTCCAGGTGGCGCGTGGCCGTACCCGCACCACGTCCGAAGTGGCGCAGGCCGTGGGCATCGCCCTTCCCAGTGCCAGCTACCAGCTCGCCGTCCTGCGGGACGGAGGACTGGTGGCGAGCCACCGGGAGGGCCAGTTCGTACGGCACTCGGTGACGTCCATGGGCCACCGGCTGCTGGACGCGGACACCGGACGGCGGACGGAGTTCGATCCGGCCTGCGGTCCCTGAGTCCTGCCCTGTGTACCGGGCCGACGAGGCGGTGCGGCTCAGCAGTTGCGGATCGAGTACACCGGTGACCAGTTGACGGCGTAGACCGCGCTGTCGGCCGGGACGGTCTGCAGCAGGCCGCCTCCGGAGCCGTAGAGACCGGCGACGGCACCTCCGGTCTGGCTGTTCTGGGCCTCGGCCCAGTCGATCCAGTTCGAGAGGGTGTAGCGGTTGCAGGAGTAGAAGAAGAAGATCTTGAACTTGCCGGCCGTCGGGTCCCAGACCGAGGCGCAGAAGTAGCCGCTCTGGCAGTACACGCCCCCGCCGGCACCGGCGTAGGCCGTGCGGACGGCCGGAGAAGTGGACGGGGCCACGGCACGCAGCGGCGCGGGGCGGGCCGTCTTCGGCACTGCGGGCATGGTCATGGCATGCCCGTAGGAGGTGCCGTGCGAGGCCGGGGTGGCCTGCGCGGTTCCGGTGGTGAGGAGGGCCGCCCCCATCGCGAGGGCGGCACAGAGTCCGACAAGTGAGCGCTTGGTAGCCACGGTTCGGCAGTCTCCCGTCCGGCACGGCGGTGTTCGCGCATGCCCTTGTCATGGTTGTCCCCGGTCCGACGACCGCGTCCGGGTCGCGCACGGCCTTCATGCGTGGCCGGACCACGGTGGCGTCCGGTGGGGGCGACGTCAACGACGCCCATGGGCCGTACCGATGCCGTCCGGTGAGCCGATCACGCCCCAACGAGCCTGCGACCTGGAAGAGTTGGCCGTCTCCGGACGTGATGCCGCCGTGCTCGGGGACGGCGCCCTTTCGAGGAGGTTCGAAAGGCTTCTGCCGGGCGTCCGCGATCGGCGATCGTCGACGCCAGGGCACGGTTCCGTGCCGCTGTCCCAGATGTCCCGCTGCCGTCTCGACGGAGGTCTCATCCATGCGCGCGAAGCGTTCGCTGCTCGGCATCATCGGCGTGTTGGTCTGCATGCTGATGGCTGTCCTCGCCACCGGTCCGGCACAGGCGGCAACCGCCTCCGGCCCCCGTGCCGGCCACCATGCACAGGCCGCGGCCGCCGTCTCCCCGACGATCTCTCCGTCCACCACCGTCAGTTACCGCACGGACGACCAGACGTTCACCTGTGGACCGGGGAACCTCTGCCTCGAGGTGTGGGATCCGACCGTGTCCAAATGGAAGATCTTCTACCTCTACAACTGCAACCGCTACTACCTGTCCAACTGGTACGGCAGCGGCTACTACCTCAACAAGCAGACCGGGTCGGTCACTTCCTACCTCTACGACGCCAACGGGAACGTGCTGCGCGCCTTCTCCCCGCCGCAGGTGGGCGACCAGGACTGGAACCCCGTCTGGTCCGTCCGCAACTGCTGACACACGGGCCGTGGCCGGCCCCTCCGACGGCGGCCGGCCACGACACGTTCCGCTTCGGCCCTGTCCGGACCAGGGAGTTGTTCCCGGCACCCTGGTTCACACAGACCGCGAGGCGGATTCGCCCTCGTGGCGGCCTGGTCGGTCCTGACAGCCGGTCCTTCGGACCCGCAGCCGCCGGCATCGCGGTGCCGGGTCGCGGTGGCCACGCCGGCGCCGTCGTCAGCACACGGGCGGCGGGTCGGTCTCGCTGGAGTCGGACGTGTCCTTCATGTAGCCCCACTCACCGCTGTCGGCTTCGGTGAACACCCACCGGTTCGGGTGCGGTCCGCCGACGTAGGGGCCGTCGTCGCGGCGGCAGCGGAACCAGCTCGGAGCGGAGTACAGGTACCCGACGCCGACATCGGCGTGCGGGTATCCGTTCGTCTCCGACGACTCGTACACGGCGGCTCCCCGCACGTTGTCGCACCACCACTCGCCGCCGGAGTGTCAGCAGCCGGAGGCCGCGGACGAGGACGGCGCCGCCGCCACCGTGAGGGTGGCGGAGAACGCGGCGGTTGCCAGGGCCGTCAGGGCACGCCTGCTGAACTTCACGTCTCTTTCCGTGTGTCGTCGGCTGTCCACCCGCAGGCCGGCAGCGCGTTGGCCCCACTGCTGACGGCGGTGTCCTTCGTCCGGCCCCACCGACCCGCCACCGGTCACCCGAAGCAGTCGGGGAGCGGGTCCGTCTCGCTGGAGATCGCCGTGTCCTTCATGAAGCCGAGCCGGCCGTTGTCCGCGACCGTCATCTCCCAGCGTGTGGAGTGCGGCCCGCCCACCCACGCCTGGTCGTCCTCCTTGCAGTAGAACCAGCTCGGGTTGGAGTACATGTAGCCGACGACGGTGTTCGGGTCCGGGTAGATGTGGTTGTCCCCGACCGTGCCGTACACCCGTGCGCCGGAGACGTTGTTGCACCACCACTTGGTGGAGCCGTCGTTCCAACACGGGTTCGCGGCGGCCGCGGAGGGCGCCGTCGCCACCGCGACTCCTACGGTGAGCGCCGTGGCCGCCAGCAGTGCGCCCACGCTCCTGGCCCTCGTGCCCCTGCCCGGCCGGTTCTGCTTGCGCATGTACTCCCCCTCGGTTTCACAGGTCGATTCCGTGCGTCCGAGTCTGGAACGGTCACCGCACTCCGGTCACACCTTTCGACCACGGTCGAAAGGGTCGCCTGATTCCGCACGAGACACTCGCAACGCCGGTGATGCTCACGGGTGAGGCGCCGCGGAGCTGCGGCGGATGACGAGCCGTGGGGTCATGGTGGTCTGCACTGCGTGTTTGCGCCTGCCGTCGACGCGTCCGGCGCGTTCGACGAGCAGGCGGACCGCGTCGCTGCCCATGCCGTGCCCGGCTTGGTCGACGCTGGTGACCGTACCTGACGGTGTCGCCGAGACCACCGGCCGTGCCGACGGTTGCGCGCAGGTCCTCGTGGCGTGGCCGGGACGGCCGGTGGTCTCGCGGGAACGGGCCATCGTCCGGGTGCGTGTGTGGACGGCCGATGCCGGGCCCTCCGCGTGGAGCGAACCCCGTGCGGTGGAGGCGGGACTTCTCCAGCCGTCCGACTGGAGTGCCGTGCCGGTCGGCGGTGCCTGGCCCGAGGGCCCAGCCGGTGACCGCCGCCCGGCCCGTGTCCGCGAGGACTTCGTCCTCCCCGCCGCGGTCGTCCGGGCCCGGCTCCACGTCACGGCGCAGGGCCTGCACGAGGCGGAGATCAACGGCCGGCCCGTCGGCGACGACATCCTCTCCCCGGGTGGACCGTCTACGGCCGGCGCCTGCTCCCCTACACCCACGACGTCACCGGTCACCTCACCCTGGGCGCCAACCCGGTCGGCGCCTGGCTCGGTGACGGCTGGTACCGCGGTCACATCGGATTCGACGGCGGCTACCGCAACTCTACGGCCGCCCTGAGGGGGCCCGCGGTCCGGTGCACACAGAGCCTCAGTCCCGTCAGCGTGACGACCACGGCCGGCGGGCGCCACCTGTCCCACACGTCCTTTTCCTGCAACCAGGTGATCAGTACCGGACGCCGCACCGACACCGGACAGGTCTGCGCGACACTGCCGAAGCCCACTGGTGAGCCGGGCAAGCGACTGGCGGCCTTCCTGGAGGTCGAGCCGCGTCCGGGACAGCACAGGCAGATCACCCTCACCGTCGCACGCGGCGCCGCCGCCCACCCGCTGTCCGTATGGGACACCCGCAAGGGCACCTGGACCACCCGGTCCAGGACCTTCACCATCGAGACCGGCTCCTCTGCCCGCGAGTCGGCAGAACCGGACGAGGTCACGTCCTGCCCGTGGCCGGAACGACATCCGGCGTCGCTGGCCGATGGTCGTGCCTCGGTCCAGCTATCGTCTCGGGCCGGCGACGGCGTAGGCGGCGGTGCCCGCACCGGCGAGAACCAGGGCCGTCCAGGTACCGGCTGCCGTGCCGGGTGGCACCAGCATCCAAGCCGCCACCTGGGTCCGAGGACTCGTCGGCGGTGGGAGGAAGAAGGACAACGCGAGCCAGGAGAACGGCAGAGTCCAGGCGTACTGACCGCCCGGGAAGGACGCACCCAAGGCGGCCAACCCCATCAGGCCGGCGCTGTCCCGGACAACGAACCCGGCACTGGCCGAGTTCCCGCTCAGCGCCGGCACAGCCAGCAGTGCCGCGTCGATCACCACGCCGGCGAGCAGGACGTGTGCCGCCCTGCGTGGCACCCAGCGGATCGCCGCCGTCCGGTCCAGTGCGAGGTCCTGCCCGCTCAGCCCGACGGAGGCCGCCATCGCCCCCGCCCCGAGGCAGAGCACGCACAGCCGCGGATCACCGGCCTCTCCTCCGTCCCGTGTGAATATCCACAGGGCCACCGCGCCCAGCACCACGGCCGCGAGCGACGCGGGGACCTGCCGCGAACGCGCGTACAAGGTCAGCCACCTCACCGGGACGCACCGCCCTTCAGCGCGTCGAAGGCGTCGCCCCGGCAGGAGAGCGCGGCATCGCGCATGGCCTCGATGCGCGAGAGCTGCCGGGCCCGGGGCAGAGCCGTGAACTGCTGCCACACCGGCCGGGCCACCGCGAACGACTCGTCCGATACGAGGGAGATGACGCCGAGCGGTTTGAACTCTCCGAGGACCCAGCTCACCGCGATGGTCTGTGCAGCACTGTCACCGACACTCACTTCGGCGCCCAGGCCGAGCGGGGAGCACCCCGGCACCATGGCTCCGGCGATCAGAAGCCGGGTCAGCTCCCTGCCTTTCGCCGAGGCCATGACCGGGTCGGCGTAGTCGACGGACACGGTCTCGGGTGACCACCTCGGGGTCGAGCCGGCTCTCGGTACGGTGGCGATCTCCTGGACCGAGACCGGTGCCCGGTGTCCCAGCGCGCGGCGCAGCAGGTGGATCGCCTCCTTGCCTGGACCCGCGAGGTCGGCGAGGCGTGTTTGGTGCACCTTCGTCACGCATACGGGGCCGTCGCAGACCAGCTGTGCGGCGGTCCTGTCCACGACGTACATGCGTTGCGGGTCGGAAGGCAGGACAGACAGTGCGGTCACCAGGCCGACCAGGACCGGCGCCAGGGCCAGTATCCGGCTGCGCGCCGTCGCGGAGACCAACAGCGCGAAGCCGGTCGCGGCCATGCCGAGCAGCCAGACGGTCTGTCCGACCTGAACGGACGCGGCGAGCGTGACCAGCACGTTGCGCACTTCGTCCACTGCCGGTGACAACAGAGAGATCTGATTGGGTTCCTCGACAGGGAACCCTGTCGCCGTGAACGTCTGCGTATGCCCAGGCGGCAGCTGCATGAGGGTCGTGAAGACGAAGGCCGCCATGGCCACCGCGGGTGGGGTGAGCGCGGACGGCAACGTCCGCCCCACTCCCATCCCCAGCACCGCCCCGGCGACGAGGGAGAGAGCCCCCACCAGCGAGATCGGCAACCATCCCAGGTGCGTGTAACCGGTGTGGGGGAACACCTGGACCGCGCCCACCAGGACGAGGAGGGCGAAGGCCGTGACGAGCGCGGCCGCCGTCGCGACCGCGGACGCGAACGCGCGGTGCAGTGCGGGCCGTGGTGTGCTCGTCAGCAGTTCACTCATCTTCGAGCGAGGGTCGCGCAGGCCCTGCAGCGCCCCGAAACCGACAGCGAGCGGCCACAGGTAGAACAACTGGGCCCGGGTCCACAGGGCCATGGAGGTCCACTGAGCCGTCCACGCCGTGACGCCCTGCGACCATGCGGCGTCGACCAGACACAGGAGCGCCAGAGCTGACGTCAGGAGCACCGCTCCGACCCACGGGGCGCCGGATCGCTTCAGCTCGATGCGAAGAGCACGGGTGCTCACCAGGTACCCCCTTCCGGGCCAGGGCCCTGCAACAAAGCGGAGTATCCGCGCTCCAGCGGGCTCTCTCCCGCATGCCGGGGGCCGCCGGCCGCAGCCAGCTCGTCCGGTGTGCCCTGGAAAACCAGCCTGCCCTCGGCGAACAGCACCACGTCTGTGCACGCGGCGGCGACATCCTCCACCAGGTGGGTCGACACGAGCACGCAGCTGTCCGTGCCCAGTTCCTGCAACAACTCGCGGAATCGCAGCCGCTGCGCCGGGTCCAGCCCCACCGTCGGCTCGTCCAGCAGCAGGATCGACGGGTCGTTGACGATGGCTTGGGCGATGCCCACGCGCCGCACCATGCCGCCCGACAGCGTCTTCATTCGTGAGTCGGCGCGGTCGGCGAGTCCCACCCGTTCCACAGCACGCTGAACCGCCCCGGGGATGTCCGCTTCGGGCACCTCCTTCAACCAGGCCATGTACTCGACGAACTCGCGTACCGTGAAGCGCTTGTAGTAGCCGAACTCCTGGGGCAGATAGCCGATCCGCCGGCGCAGCGCCCGGTGTTCGTGGGTACCGCCCACGGACTCGCCGAGCAGTTCAAGGGTTCCTTGAGTGGGACTGAGCACGGTGGCCAGGGTCCGGATGAGGGTGGTCTTACCCGCCCCGTTGGGGCCGAGAAGCCCATGGACACCGGTGCCCAAGGACAGATCGAGGCCGTCGACGGCCATCCGGCTTCTGCCGACTCTGACCTTCAGCCCGGTGGCCCGGATCTCCCAGGCATGGGAGGTCGGCGCGATGTCGGCCGGGTTCATGGCGGATGCGGTCCTCCTGGGTTCCGCCCAGCGGCGGACCGGCCACTCCGGGCTCCGCGCGGCCGAGGGTGAACGACTGGCTCTCGATGACCTCCGAACGCCGCTCCCCGACGCCGGATCGAAGCGACAGGATCGAAGTCGTCACATGGCCGTTGAGTCATCCGCGTGCCGACTCTCCTCACACGCATCGGATCACGGGACGGGGCGCGGGAAAGGCGAGGGCCGCATGGCCAACGAGAGGCGCGGCCGAAAGGGCCGGCTGCGTCCAGGGGAGTGGTGTACGGCTTCGACCGGATCCGGGGGTTTGCTCCGGCGCCGGGGTGAGGACCGCATGGATGAACGACCACCGGCTGGTCTTCGAGGTGTCGAAGCCCGAAGGAGATCAGCACGATGGCCGCACCTGACAGTGCGCCCCTGCACGTCCTCGCCGAGGACAACCTCGCTGCGGCGAGTCCCGATCTGCTGCGCGCGATGGTCACGACGTTCGCCGACGCACTCATGGCCGCGGAGGCGGACGCCGCTACATGGGACTCGACCTCCTCGCCAAGGCCCGCCTCCACCCGATCGAGTCAGAAGACGACGACACCAGCCTGCCCACCGAACTCACCGCATAGCCTCAAAGAAGAGATCACCGAGTCGCCGTCGATACACCACTTCGGCGGACGTGACCCCGTCACGCCCGCCCTGGTACGCCCAGGCGCAGCGTAATCCGATCCGCGGGTACTGCGGCGTGCCCTGTACTCGTGGGCATTCAACAGGAAGGCCTGCGAGTGCGAGCCCACCGAGGAGTGGCATCACGCGCTGGACTGGATGAAGCGCAACTCGCTGCCGGTACTTCGCAGAGAACCCCTCAAGGGGCTCCGGTGGCAAGCGCCGGCAGTCGATGAGGAGGCCGGAGCACCCACGAACCCGCCGCCTGCGGCACCGGGTTCCTCAAAGGGGGCGCCTCGAAGATCAGTTCACCCGCGCGCGTACGTGAACCTGCGACTCCTATGGGAGGAGGCGGTGCGCCAGGGGAGGCCCTCGGCCGCTCCCGCGGCGGACTGACCACCAAGATTCAGGTCGCTGCGGAGGGCCGCTGCCGCCCCTTGTCCCTGCTCATCACGCCCGGGCAGCGGGCGGACTGCACCCAGTTCCAGCCGGTCATGGACAAAATCCGCGTTTCCCGCGCGGGGCTCGGCCGCCCCCGCCGCACCCCGGACAGCGTGGGCGCCGACAGGGCATACAGCAACCGGAAGATCCGCACCTACCTCCGCAAGCGCGGTATCCGGCACGTGATCCCGGAGAAGAAGGACCACAAGGCCACCCGCCTGCGTCGGGGTTCCCGTGGCGGGCGGCCTCCGGGATTCGACAAAGCAAGGTACAAAGATCGCAACACGGTGGAACGAGCCGTCGGAAAGCTCAAGCAGTTCAGAGCCGTGGCCAACCGGTATGACAAGCGCGGGTACGTCTACCTCGGCACCGTGACTGCCGCCGCCCTCCTCATCTGGCTCCGCTCATGATCGTGCGCCGGCGCGACCGCAGCCGGTTCCCTGTCTTCAGTGCCGCACCAGGCAGAATGGATGCCCTGCCGGATCGGCATAGACGCGCCAGCTCCGTTCCCCTGAACCCTCGTCCAGCAGCCTCGCCCCCGAGGCCAGCACCTGTTCCTGGGCTTGGTCCAGGTCCGCGACACCGAAGTCAAGATGGAACTGCTGAGGCCGGGTCGAGTCGGGCCACTGCGGCGGCATGTAGTCAGCTACCTGCTGGAAGGCCAGGACGAGTCCGGACGGCGTGTGCAAGGTCGCCCAGCCGTCACCCAGGGCCCATCGCCGATCCTCCTGATTGACAGCCCCACCGAGCAACGCCTGGTAGAACTCAGCGAGTTCCGTCGGCTCGGAGCAGTCCAGCACCACACACTGCACGTCAGCGATCACGGGCTGATCCTAAGCGCCGGCCGAGAGCCCCGACCATCGAATCCAAGATCGCAGCGACAGGCCCGAGTAGGAGGGCAGGCCGTTGAGACGGTGTCACTTCGAACGGCGTAGCAACTTCGGTCATGTCCGGTGCCACACTCAGGCGCGTTCACGGACAGGCAGCGTGACGTTCGGACGGCAGGACTGCTCCCTTTCGGCAAGCTGCCGTGGGTGTGTCATTTCCGCTCTGAGTCATATCCGCAGGAGGCTGAAGCCGTGCCCGCCGGACCCTCGGCCAGGTCGAGAAGCTCGTCCTGGTGGGGCAGCCCGAACCGGTTGCGGTAGTCCTGCGGGGATACGCCCAGGGCCTTGACGAACGCGCGTCGCATACGTTCGTCGTCACCGAAACCTGTCCGCCTGGCAACGACCCGCACGGGTTCTCGGGTGGCCTCAAGAAGACGCCTGGCTGCTTCGAGGCGGAGTTTCTCGACGGCTCGTGCCGGGCTGTCGCCGGTTTCGCGCAGGTAGACGCGAGCGAAGTTGCGAGGGCTCATGTGGGCGGCGTCGGCGAGTGCCGGTACAGACAGGTCTCCGTCCAAGTTTGCTCGGATCCAGTCGTGGAGGTCATCGAACAAGCCTCGTACGTCCTGGATCTGCTGTCGCAGTTCGATGCTGAACTGGGACTGCCCGCCGGGCCTCTTCAAGAAGAGCACCATCGCGCGCGCGACGTTGAGGGCCATCTCGCGGCCGAGGTCGCTTTCGATCATCGCCAGTACCATGTCGATTCCCGCGGACACTCCGGCTGACGTCCAGATCCGGCCTGAGGTGACGAAGATGGCGTCGGGGTCCACGCTGACTGCAGGATGCTCGTGCTCGAGTTGGTGGCAGAAGGCCCAGTGTGTGGTCGCCCTCCGGCCGTCGAGCACTCCGAGGTCGGCCAGGATGAACGCCCCGGTGCAGATGGATCCGAGCCTTCTCGGCTGGTCGACGTATTCGGCCAGGCAGGAACGCAGGGACGCCGTAGCGGCCGGCGGCAGTCGGAAGTCACCGCCCGACACCAACAGGGTGTCGACTCCCCGGAGGGCGACGTTGTCCAGCCGCGCGGTCTCCAGCCGTACACCGGTGTCGGTGGTGACGGCTCCGCCGTCCTCCGAAGCGAGGATGACGTCGTAGGCGGGACGGCCGTCCAGGAAATTCGCCTCACTGAAGGCCTGCAGCGGGCCGGCGACGTCCATGAGCTTGGCGCCGTCGTAGGCGACCACGACAACCTTCCTGGTGTCGCCGGTGCCGACCATGGCTGTTTCTGAGGGCATAGCGAATTTTACGCCAAAGGCTCTGGTGACGTCCACAACAGCGACCTCCCTCGCAGCATGATCGAGAAACGGATCCGGTGGCGTCCTGCCCGAGGAGGTAGACCCGAGCGGAGGACGCGCCTGCCCGCACTCTGCAACGATCGGCGCGAGCCGCTCCGGCGGGGCAACGGCTGCCAGAGCGGCGGCGGAGAAGCTCTTCTGCGGGACTGGCTCCGCCGGTGGTGCAAGGCATCTCCCGGGCGGGCATGCGGGGTCCGAGCTGCCCTTCGGCAGGGAGGGCTGATCGCATACCCCCGGGAGTCCTTGCGCCCGCCGGCTGAAGCCGGTGACGATCACCGTCGGCGAGGAAGAACTACACCGTGGCGTTTCGTCGTCGACGCCGGCTCGGGATTACGCGGGTACGTCCCGAGCGACCTCGACGAGCTCCCCGGTGTTCATCTCGTAGAAAAACCCGAAGAGCCTCGTCGCCTTCGGCACTGCGGGGTGGCTGCGGAGCAGTGCGAGGTCGTGCTTGATCGACTCGTCGAAATGCGGAATGGACAGGCTCTCCTTGGTGAAGACGTCCGAGATGTCCACGCCGTGCTCGTCGCGGTAGCGGTTGAGGAGCTGGTCCGGCTTGAACGCGGTCGCACCGCAGAACGAGTGGTGCACCACCGCGACGGTCTTGAAGCGGAACAGGTAGTCCATCGTCGCGACCGCCTGCAGCGCGTCGACGGCGCGCCCACCTGCGTTGGTGAGGGGGAACAGCGTGCGCGTGTGGCCGACCCGGTTGCCCTCTTCGTCGAGGATGTTCTCACCCGGGAAGACCTCGTCGCCGAAGTGCTTGGCGACGGCTTCGGGGATCTCCGTCGCTCGCGGGTCGAAGCAGTGGATGACCATGGTCTTCATCGGGATCGCTTCGTTGAATCCCTGGAAATTCTCCTGGTCGAACCACGGCTGGTTGCGGAACTCATAAGGGGTGAAGTCCATTTTTTCCTCGCTTGATGATTGTTGATTGGGCTCGACCGGGCGTCGCGTCCGATGCACTTGGGATCGGCCCTGACGGTGACGGAACTGGCGCTCGCCCGGACGTAATTGGGCGGCAGCCGATGCCGGCGGCCGCGGTCGTTCGGCCCGCGATCAGGTGGCCGCTGTCGCTGCCATCGGGTCATCTGCCGGCGGGCTGTGAGATCCAGCGGTAAGAGGGGTCATCTGCCCTGCCGCGGCATCGATGCCTCAAGGCGCAGGCGGTGCGCGGCAGTTCGGAGGCGCCCTATTCGTCGAACGGGGCCCAGTCCAAGACGACCGGGGCGTCGACGATCTGGATCGGTGATCGGTTGTGAGCCACTCGCGTGCAGATGTGCACCCAGTGGTCGTACGGCTGCTTGGTGTCGACCTCGCGGTTCAGCATTTCGTTGAAGGCGCGCTTGAACTGCAGCCGGGGATAGCGCCGAAGCACCTCGGCCACGTCCGCCGGGTCCAGGCCGGCGTCCTGGACGCCGGAGACGTCGTAGCTCAGTCCGAGCTGCATGAGGCGGCTGGTGTCGCCCCGGAACGGGTTGACGTCCCACGTGTGCAGAGCGATGTTGTCCCAGACAAGCTGGGCCCGCTCGGCCGACACGCCATTTGCCTCGAGGAACGACCGAGCCACGCCGGCACCTTCGACCTCGAAGCGATGGGGGCCCGGAGCCTCTTCCGTCAGGCCGAGATCATGCAGCACTGCCGAGAGGAACATCAATTCGCTGTCAACCTTCGTGCCCTCCTGCTGCGCGAAGAGTTCGGCGAACCAGTAGCACCGCATGACGTGGTTGAAGAGTGTGTCGCTGGAGACCCGGCGAGCAAGCTCCTCGGCCTGTCGCGCGATGGCGCTGTCCGGCGCGGTGATGTCGGCGATCACGGTGATGCCTTTCCCTTGTGAGTGGCTCCGATTCGACGCTAGGGGCCAGCCGGGTTGGCTGCAATGACAGATATACCTCGAATCCTGCCACCCGCTGATTGCATCCGGATCTTGCTGATGCGTGAGGGTGCGGGGCGTCGTCGCCCGCCCCTCGAAGGCCGCCGATGCCCCGCCTGAGCTGCACAATCTCCAGCCGGCGCTGAGGGACGTGTCAGCTTTCCCTGCCAGGCGCCTCGGAGCCCGGCGGCTTGGCTACGCCGAATGGCTCGCCTCGACCGCATCACATCGGCGCTACGGCAGCGTCCACCCGTGCCGTCACCTTCCGCGCCCGACCGGCTTGCTCCCGGGATGCTTCTCACTCTGATCGTTTCGGGGCATGGTGCGGGTGGCGCCGCAGGACTTGCCCTGCGGCACAGCGGGTTGCGCACGGAGATGTGCCGTGTGGCCGTCCTTCGTTCCGGATCGGCGCGCCCTCGGCGCCGGCCGGGGCCGACGTGCACCGTCCGGCAAGGCGGGAGGCCACCCCGCTGGGCTGCGTGGCGCACGTGTCACGACCTCCGCCAGCTGCCGGTCCGCCGGCCGGGGCATCGACGAGCTGTACTTGCGTGATCCGTTCTGCCGTGCGTCGGCGAAAGAACACCTGCCGCCTCCGACGCCGGGCGAGCGAACCACTGCCACTGGCGCGGGGCGACGCCCGCGGGTCGGCCCGGGGATACGAAGTCCCTCCGAGAGCCGACCCCACCGCGGGGGCGGTGTGACGGTTCTGGAGGAACTGCTCAGCCTCCGGCGGAAGATGCAGAAAGGTTCCGACCGTGAATATCAGCTCGGCTGCGTCAACGGCAGGGCCGCGAACGCGTGTGCGGCGACGCGTTCCAGGGCGCTCAGCTCGAGCCCGGCCCTGGCCATCACTTCCATTCCGCGGTTGACGGCCATCAGCAGCTGGCTGATTTCAGAAGCGTCGGCTGTCGGGTCGAGGTCCCCGTTGCGTTGTGCGGCCATGACGCATTCGGACAGTGAACGGCTGATGGTCGAGATCGCCTGGCGGACACGCGCGTCGGCAGCCGCATTGCCGTCGACGCCCTCGACGGCGAACCCGGTGACCATGCAGCCGAGCTGTTCGGGGTCTTCGTGGACCACTCGTGCCGACCGCAGGAGGTACGCGTGGAGCCGCTCCAGCGCCGTCGCGTCGGGTCCGTCGAGTACGGCCGCCCACTCGGCCTCGTTGCGTTCGCAGTAGTCCGCGAGTGACTGCGAGTACAGCTTGCCCTTGTCGCCGAAGGCGGCGTAGAGGCTTCCGCGACCCAGTCCTGACACCTTTGCGATCTCATCCATGCTCGTGCCTGCATACCCGGTCCGGCGGAACTGCCGCGCAACGAGCTGTATGACCTTGTTCTTGTCGAATCCCGGTGGACGCCCCATGGGGGCAGCCTACAGGCCGCGCGGCCGTTGTTGACATATCGTTCCAGAAGTCCGTACGTTTCGTGCTGCACGATCCACAGCCCACCCGCCGGCGGCCGGAGACCCCGCCGCGGTCATAGATCGACGGCAGTCATGCCTTGGCAGCACGGATGTTCGGCCGAGGGAGGGTCGAGGGTGACCGCGGTGGCCGAGACCACCGCGGGCAGCCCAGTCCACTGCGAATCCGCTGCAGCTCGTTCAGCCGGCGCGACGGCATCTCGGGTACCGCATTCGGCACCGTTTCAGGTGGTGTCGTCTTCGGCGTCCACCGTCACGAACGGCTGGCTCACGGCGAGGCTGATGACCGGGGCGGGTGGGGGCTTCTTTCGCGTTCCAGAGTGAGGAGACAGTCGCGTGACGACTTCCGACCGGGTGGATTTTCCGCCCGTTGCAGTACCGAGGCCCGGCAGAGCCCGATGGCTCAGCCTTCTGGTGGTCTGTCTCGGCGTCATGATGGCTTTCCTGGACGTCACTTCGACTATCTCGGCCCTGGGCGCCATTCAGGCAGACCTGGAGATCAGCTCAAGCACCTTGGTGTGGATCACCAGCGCATACAGCCTCGCTGTCGTGAGCTTTGTGATGTCGGCAGGCACCCTGGGCGACCTCGTCGGGCGCCGGCGTATGTTCAGTCTCGGCGCAACGGTGTTCCTCGCGGGCAGCGTACTGGCCATCTTCGCCAGCAGCGCAGGGCTGTTGATCGCAGCACAGGCGATCGCGGGTCTGGGAGGCGCCGCGGTCCTGCCGACGAGCCTGGCCATTGTCAGCAACACTTTCAACGACCCGCACGAGCGGACGGCCGCGATCGGCATCTGGGCCGCGTGCTCCGGCATCGGACTGGCCGTGGGGCCCGTGCTCGCGGGAGCCCTCCTGGAGCACTTCTCCTGGCACGCCGTCTACCTCGCCAACATCGTCATCGCTGCCGCAGCCCTACTGCTCGTCCCGGTCTTCGTCACCGAGTCGAAGCACCCGACGCGCCGGCTCGACGTGGCTGGTCTGGCGCTGGGCACCGTGATGACGGCATCAGCCACCTACGCCATCATCCAGGGCGGTGCCACGGGGTACGGCCAAGCGCCGATCATCCTCATGTACGTTGTCTTCGCGATCTCCTTCCTCGCATTCGTACGCGTGGAGCTTCGCCACCCCGATCCGATGCTCGACCTGCGACTTTTCAAGAACGCCTCCTTCTCGGCGGTCATGGGCGTCGCCACCATCAGCGTGTTCGGGCTTGTCGGAGTCGCCCTGCTGAGCGTGCTCTACATGCAGCGGGTCGGCCAGATCAGCCCGCTGGGCGTAGGCGTACGGCTCCTGCCTCTGTTCCTGACCTTCCTCGTCGTCACGGTGATCTCAGCACGCGTGCTGGTGCACAAGGTGGGCTACACGGTCCTGCTGACGGGAGGCCTGGTTCTGATGGCCGCGGGATCCTTCGCACTGCTGCGCACCGACTTCTCCGGTGGCTACGGGCCGGTATGGCCCGGACTGTTGGTCGCGGGAGCAGGCGCGGGGCTGCTGACCGCTCCTTCGACGGCCGCTGCTGTCAACAGCGTGCCGCCGGCGCAGGAGGGGATGGCCGCGTCCGCCGTCAACATGGCACGTCAGTTGGGGACGGTGCTGGGGCCGAGCGTCCTCGGAACCCTGGTGACCAGCCGTTTCCCGGGAAACTTCCGCGATCGTCTGCTTGACGCAGGAGTCCCGTCCGGGCAGTCGGACAAGATTGTGGACGGCGTCTCCCACGGTACCGGCGGGGCAGGGGCTCCGGCCCCCATGGCGGAGGTGATCACCAAGGCGGCGCATGCGGCGTTCACCGACGCCGTGCACCTTGGGAACGTCATCGGAGGAGTTGTCCTCCTCGTCGTGGCGGTGCCGACAGCGTTGTTCGTACGCCACAAGGCGAACTACGAATCATCGGCCGAGGTATAGCCGTTCGCACGTGCAGGCATCCGGTTGCGGCAACCGTGGTGTGCCCGGGCGCCCGCCGGACGCGGGTTCAGGGAGAGACGGGGAGGTCCAGGCGGTGTGTCTGCCTGGACCTCAGGGTCGCATAGCTGGCCTGATCACGACGAGTGCTGGTCACACGGCCCTGCCAGGCCGGCACCTGTGGCAGGAAAGTTGTGCACGTTGGCAGATGCGGTTGTGGCCCGCCGCTGCTACGTGAGCCAGTGTGGAATGGGTCTTCTCGTCAGTACACGAGAGGGCGAGAGCCACTTGACCGAATACTCAGTCGCCTCTCGCCTTGTGCGGACGGCCATGACCTGGATTCACGCGGATCACCTTCCCCCCTGTAGTCCCGGGGCCAGGTCATCCTTGGACACATGGGCGGACATTGAACTCGATGCACGGTTCTGTCTGTCTCTAGGCAAGGAGCCAATCAGTTGACTGCCTCTACCCACAATGCAGGAACTCCGGAAGAACTGAACACGCTTAACATGCAGGCCTTTCAGCGGCGGGACTTGGACGCCCTCGTGTCGCTCTATCACCCCGAGGCTCGGTTGCAGCCCTCACCGGGAACTGTTGTGGTTGGAGAAGACGCAATCCGAGAGGGCCTCAAGGAAGTCATCGACTCCGGAACCGAAGTAGACCTCGAGCTGCAACACATCCAGCAGGTTGGTGATGTGGCGACGCTGTGGAACGTTCTCACACTCACGGCACCGGACGGGACGGTGACGCGGCAGGAGACCACTGAGGTGGTCCAGCGCCAGATCGATGGACGATGGCAGTACCTGATCGACGTGATCGGTCAGGCTTACTGAGAAGTCGCTCCTGTGTCGAGGTCGCCGTCCTGCCGCCCTTCACCGACCTGCGTTCCGTGCAGACCCTGGTCGACGGCGACAAGCTC
>NZ_JBFBJI010000054.1:0-55993 GCF_040702065.1 Streptomyces sp. NPDC086777
GCCGGGTCGACGTAGAAGCGGTCCGGTTCGTGCCAGGAGTGCTCGGCCTGGGCGCGCGGGTCCAGCGCGAAGACGCCCCTGAAGGGGCGCGGGGAACTGGCGACCAGCCCCCGCTCAGCCGCGCATGCCAGGGCGAGGGGGTGTCAGTGGCTCGCCAGGAAGTTCACCCGCTCCCGGACGACGGGGTAACCGGCCTTGGCGAAGTGCGCGGCCATGGGGGTGTTGCCCTGGTCGGTGGCGGCGGCGATGAAATCCGCGCCGTGGCCGACGAGGAAGTGCGTGCATTCCACGAGCAGGTCGTAGGCGTAGCCGTGGCCGCGCTGCTCGGGCAGCACGCCGATGAACCCGACACAGGGCCCGCCCGGGTTGCGCCCGGGGATGTGGATGCCGACCGGCTCGCCGTCGGGGGTGCGGGCGATCTGCCACCACGCGCGGGGCGAGGGCATCCAGTGGAAGAAGTCCATCTCCTCCTGGGCCGCCCGGTCCACTCCCCCCTGTTCGATGGCGCGGCGGGCGTGGGCGTCCAGGGTGACGGAGTGGATGCGGCGCAGGGCGTCGAAGAACACCCCGTCGTCGGGTTCGGGGGTGAAGACGAGCCGGCCGGGCCGTTCCGGCAGGCCGCACTCGGGCGTCCAGCGGTAGTTGTAGCGCTCCACCAGGAGTTCGAAGCCCGCCTTGCGGGCGGCGGTGAAGCTGGTCTCGGCGGCGGTGCGCACGGCGGCGTTCTCGCGCCAGCCCGTGGGCAGGTCGAGTTCCAGTTCGTCGACCCGCCAGGGCGCGCTCCGCAGCAGTTCGGCGCCGGCCTCCTCCTCGCCCTCGGCCACGTCGAACCAGTTGATCAGGATCGGTTCGGTGGCCCCGGGAGCGCCCCACCAGGCGGCCCGGGCGACCACGCGCCCGTCGCGCAGGGCGACGCGCTTCCAGTCGGCACGGAACCCGGCCGTCCGGTGCCGCTCCCGCATGCGCAGCGGGTCGGGCAGGGCGTCGAAGAGATGGTCGGTGCTGTCGTCGATCGTACGGATGACCGGATCGGTCACGGATTCCTCCGGGATACGTGCTACTGGGAGCGCTCCCGGGGTCAGCTCTGACCTGTCACGCCCGGGAAACGGGGAGGGAGCGCGGGATGGGTGTGACGTACATCGCACTCGCCTCCTTCCGTCCGGTCTCGGGCGTGCGCTCATACGTTAGGGGCCGGTGCCGAAGGCGTCCACGGGTTTTCCCGGCGGGGCTTTTCAAGATCGGCACAGGTGCGGTGACCGGTCACGGGCGTAGCTTAGGGATGTGACTTCGGTGCGCGGCTGGTCGTCGCGTGGCTACCGGGACGGTCGTGGCTGGTTGCAGGGTGCGCCGCCGCCACGCTGGGTGCGGGTGCTGCCCGTCGTCCTGCTCGGGGTCGTGACGGTGGCGACGCTGGTCAGCCCGGACGGACACGACTTCGGCTTCCTGCTCGGCGCCATCCCGCCGCTGGCGGTCCTGTCCTACGGCCCGCTGGCCACCGCCGTCCTCAGCTGCCTGGTGGTGCTGCTGCTCAACGTGCCCGCCACCCACCTCAACCATCCCGGCGACACCGACCTCCTCACGGTCACCTTCGTGGCGCTGCTGAGCGTGTTCGTCTCCTACGTCCGCAGTCACCGCGACGCCCAGCTGCTGACCGAGCGGGCGGTGGGCGAGGCGGTGCAGCGGGCCGTGCTGCCGCCGCTGCCGGAGCGGGTCGGCGCGGTGGGGTGCGTGGGGCTGTACCGGGCCGCGCAGCACGGGACGCTGGTCGGCGGGGACTTCTTCGACGTGCGCGACGGCCCCTACGGGGTCCGGGTGGTGATGGGGGACGTACGGGGGCACGGGCTGGCCGCCGTCGCCACGGTGGTGTCGCTGCTCGGCTCGTTCCGGGAGGCGGTGCTCGACCTGCCGGACCTGGAGTCGGTGGCGACGCAGATGGACCGCAGGCTGACGGTGGACTCGGCCGACGTGCCGCACGCGGAGCTGTTCGCCACGGCCCTGCTGCTGGAGTTCTCCGCCGACCTGCAGTCGGTGCGGATCGTGGCCTGCGGTCATCCGGCGCCCGTGCTGCTGCGCGACGGGCAGGCCCAGGAAGTGATCGTCACGCCCGGGGCGCCGCTGGGGCTGGGGCTGGCGGGCGTGGACCCGGCGAAGGAGGTCACGGTGGAGCTGGACCCCAGCGACCGGCTGTTCCTCGCCTCGGACGGCGTCTGGGAGGCCCGCGACAGGTCCGGGAGCTTCTATCCGCTCGCGGAGCGGCTGGCCGGGTTCGCGGGCGTCGACGCGGACGCGCTCACCGAGCTGGTGTGGGCGGACCTGGCCGGCCGTTACGAGGTGCGTGACGACGCCACCATGCTGGTCCTGACACCGGCCATCGGCTGAGGTCGGGGACTTTGCCGCCGGCCGGGCTCTCAGCCCACCTCCCACAGGAACCGGTGCGTGTGGATGCCGAAGTACGGGAAGGGCCGGACCTCGCGCACGCCCTCGATCGGCCGGACCACGTCGTTGACGAAGTCGAGCAGGTCCTTCGGCCCGGGGGTGACCACCTCGGCGAACAGGTCGAAGCCGCCGGAGGTGAAGACGGAGTACACCACCGCGGGGTGTCCGGCGAGCGCGTCGGCCACGGCGCGGGGGTCGCCGTCCACGCCGATACCGAGCAGGGCCATCGCCTGGCCGCCCATGGCCATCGGATCGGTGACGCCGACGACCTGCACGGCCCGGGTGTCCAGCAGCCGCTGCAGCCGCTGCCGGGCCGCGGAGGCGGAGAGGCCGACCTTCGGGCCCAG
The DNA here is from genome assembly GCF_040702065.1 of Streptomyces sp. NPDC086777. NCBI lineage: Bacteria > Bacillati > Actinomycetota > Actinomycetes > Kitasatosporales > Streptomycetaceae > Streptomyces > Streptomyces sp. NPDC086777. Next base: position 2,784 of record NZ_JBFBJI010000054.1, read on the forward strand.
GTCGGCGTAGGCGATACGGCCGTCCGTCTGGAGTTCGCGCAGGATGGCCCGGTCGATGTCGTCCATGTGCACCACGTTCTCCCGCCCTCTTCCTCGTCCTGCCCTCAGCCGGCCAGTTCCTGCAGGGCGGCGCCGAACACCGCGGTGTGGGCGTCGACGTCCTGCTCGGTGGTGTCGGGGCACATCAGGGCCATGTTGTGGAACGGGGTGAGGAGGATGCCCCGGTTCGCGAGGTAGAGGTGCAGGAAGTCCTCGAGGTCGGGGTCGGCTGCGGCCTCGGACGCGGTGCCGGTGCGCGGGGCCGGGGCGGCGAAGCGGTACTCGGTGCGGGCGCCGAGGCGGCTGACCGACCAGGGCAGGCCGTGGGCCTCGACGGCCGCCCGGACGCCGGTCTCGAAGCGCGCGGAGAGCCGGTCCATGTGGCCGAAGGCCTCGTCGGTGAGCACGTGCTCCAGGGTGGCCCGGGTCGCCGCCACCGAGAGCGCGTTCCCCGCGAGGGTGCCGCCGACCCCGCCCATGTCCACCAGGTCCAGGTCGTCGCGGGCGAGGAGGCGCTCGGCGAGGCCGGCGGAGAGACCGTAGGCGCCCGCCGGGATGCCGCCGCCGATGGCCTTGCCGATGGTCAGCAGGTCGGGCTCCAGCTCCCAGGCGGCGGTGCAGCCGCCCGGGCCCGCCGAGAAGGTGTGCGTCTCGTCGTTGATCAGCAGCGTGCCGTACTGCCGGGTGAGGGCGCGCACGCCCGCCAGGTAGCCGGGTTCGGGCAGCACGATGCCGATGTTGGTGAGGGCGGGTTCCATGAGGACGGCGGCCACGTCGCCGTGGGCGAGTTCGCGCTCCAGCTGGTCCAGGTCGTTGAACTCGGCGACCCGGCTGGTCAGGGTGACGTCGCAGGGGGCGCCGACGTTCCCGGGGCGGGGCGCCCCCTTGCCGTCGGGGCCGACGACGATGAGGGACTCGTCGACGCTGCCGTGGTAGCTGTAGCTGTTGACCAGGATCTTCGGGCGTCCGGTGACGGCGCGGGCGAGCCGGATCGCCCACCGGTTGGCGTCCGTCGCGGTCAGCGAGAAGCTCCAGCGGGCGAGTCCGAAGCGGCGGGTCAGCTCGGCGCCCACCCACTCCGCGTCCTCCGTCGGGAGCATCGCGGTGGCGCCGCCCAGTTCGGTGAACCGGCGGTGCACCGCCTCGGTCACCGCGGCCGGCGAGTGACCGGCCATGGCACCCGTGTCGCCGAGGCAGAAGTCGATGTAGGTGTGCCCGTCGACGTCGGTGACCGTGGCGCCGCGGGCGGTCGCCAGGTACCGGGGGAAGGCGCCGGCGGTCTTGTTCATCCAGGTCATCGGGACCCGGCCGAAGAGGTGACCGGCGTCGGCATATGCCGCTCGGGAGCGGGGGTTTCGCCGCTCGGCCTCGGCGCTCTCGCGGGCCAGGAGGGCGTGCAGTCGGGTGCGGTCCATGGAGTACCCCTGGTCGAGCGGAGACGACGGAACAGCGTGAGCGTACGACTGATATCTGCTCCACAGCAAGAGATCACGGCTGAATCGATCGTCGTCACGACGGAATCGAGTGTGCATCGCGGTCGGGGAAAATCCGCCACTTTGGGCAACACTCGTACACCTGCGCCATGTTCGAACATTCGCCCTTAAACGCCATGGTTCGCCACCCCTTCCGCCAGTTAGAAATATCTACCAGCATGCATATGCCGGGTTGGCGTGCGAAGGCGCCGAGTGCCCGGTGCCGATCGCTCCCCACGTGCGGAACGGGTGAGCGGGATATCGCGGAGCGGTGCATGACGAACAGGATGTGGATGCAGGGCGTGGAATGGCTCGCGGCGGCCTCGGCGGATCCCCGGGCGTGCAAGTGGGAGTGGGACCACGGCGAGGGCGTCTCGCTGCTGGAGGCGGGCCGCTTCTGGGACGTGCTGAGCGTGCCGGACCGGCTCGGTCTGCTCACGCTCGACCTGCTGTGGCGGCCGCCCCTGCCGGTGCCGGGACCGACGCTGGTGGACACCGCGGCGCACCGGGTCGGGTTCTTCCTGCCGCCCGACCCGTCCGGCGGCTGGATCGGGGCCGGGCTGCGGTACACGACCAAGGGGGCGTGGGTGGCCGCACCGCCGCCGTACCGGCCCACGCGATTCCTGGAGTGGCTGGTGCCGCCCGACGGCAGCGGGGCGCTGCACCGGCCGGCCACGCTGGAGTCGGCACTGCGCGAGGCCAACTGCACGCTGGCGGTTCTGCGGCCGGTGTGCGACGAGCCGTGAGGACGGCGGCGGGGCGGCCGAACGCGGTCGGCGGGGCGGCCGAACGCGGTCGGCGGCCCGGCGGCCGCTCCGGCTCGGCAGGCGGCCGGGCGGCCGTACTCGTATTCTGTGAGCTCAGGGCTCTGACGCCCGACCCCGCCGCACGTTGCGCCCACGTGGTTGGAGTCAGCCCATGCCGCACACGTCCGCCATGCTGCGCCGGGGGGCCGCGATCGCCGCCGTGCTGGGGACGCTGACCGTCCCCCTCGTCGCGGCGCCCGCCGCCGCACCCGCCGCGTTCGCCGCGTCCTCGCCCGCCCCGTCGCCGTCCGGCGGCTCCGGCGTCCGTGCGATGACCCCGGCGGTGGCCCGCCAACTCGACGCGGTCGTCCAGCACGTGCTGCGCGAGGCGGACGTACCCGGCGTGACCATCGGCGTCTGGACCCCGACATCGCCCACGGGGGCGGCATCGAGCCCAGCACCCTGTTCGGCGAGGCGGTCACCCGGATCATCTCCCCGGCCCACGTCTTCGCCTTCCCGGCACCGACCTCCGCCACGCGCTGACGCACGTGGGCCACGGAGCACCAACTCACCTGTCCCGTACGGCATTTCAGACACTTGACACAGAAGCGAACAGTCACCGAACGGATTCGCAGTGATGTAACGATTCACCGTGCGAGGCCGGTCAATGACGGTGTGTACTGTGCAGCGAGCGCCACATGGGAGGGCCCCGGGCTCCCCCCTGCCCACTGCTGCCCTACTCCCCTGGAAACCGATTCCATGATCGAATTACCGGAACTGGTGGCCGGTGGTCTCGCCGCCGGAACGCTCTCCGCGCTCGCCCTCGGCGGCGGCCTGCTCAGGTCCCGGCGCCAGAAGGCCGCGCTGCGGGCCGAGGCGGCGGAGCTGCGGGCCCGGCTGGAGGGCACCGAGGGCGCGTTCATCACCGAGGTCGAGCATCTCGCCGCCCGCCGGATGCCCGCGGCCGCGGCCCAGCTCGCGCACCCGCACCTGAGGGTGCCGGGCCCGGCCGGGCAGCACACGCCGGGGACCCCCACCGGGATCGCCCTGGAGTACGTGCTCACCGCGCTACGGGAGGAGCTGACCGCGCAGCGCACCCGGATCGACGCGGCCGCGCAGGCCGGACTGCGCGGCGCCACCAGGGAGATCCAGGCCGCCCTCTACCGGCTGCAGGACGCCCTGCGGGGACTCCAGCAGCGCTACGACGACCCGGAGCTGGCGCAGACGCTGTTCGCGCTGGACCACGAGAACGAGCAGTCGCTGCGGCGGGCGCAGGTCGCGGCGGTGGTGTGCGGGGCCTGGGTGGGACTGGCCCGCGAGGAGTCCCACGTGGTGGACGCCGTCACCGGCGGCCAGGCCCGGCTCTCGGGCTACCACCGGGTCCGGGTCAACAACCACCTGGAGCCGGGCACCGCCCTGGTGTCGCACGCGGTCGAGCCGGTCGCGGTCATCGTCGCCGAACTCCTCGACAACGCGCTGCGCCACTCGGCTCCGGACACCGACGTCGTGGTCAACCTGGAGCACGTCCACCACGGGGTGTGCGTGACCGTCGACGACGCGGGCCTCGGCATGACGCAGGACGAACGGGCCCGCGCCCAGCGGCTGGTGGCGGGCAGCGACCCGATCCTGCTGACCGACCTCGGCGACCCCCCGCGCATGGGCCTGGCCGCGATCGGCCGGCTCACCCGCCAGTTCGACCTGAACGTCGACGTCTCCTCCCCCTCGCCGTACGGCGGGGTGCGCGCCGTGCTGCGGGTGGACAGCCACCTGCTCGGCCGGATCGACCCGGACGAACGGCCCCCCTCGGCCAGCGCACCGCGCTCGACCCGGGAGCGCGCGGTGCGCGGGGAAGCGGTCCCAGAGGCCGCGGTGCGCGCGACGCCCCGGCGCGAGGAAGCCGTACCCGAGGCACCCGCGCCCGCGGTCGGGCCGCCCGAGTCCCCGGCCGTCGCCGGACCGGCACCGGACCTGCCGCCGGCCGAGTCCCCGGCCTTGGCCGGAACGGCATCCGGCCGGCCCGGACCGGCCGCCGAGCACGAGCGCACCCCGGCCCCCGGCGGCGAGGGCCCGGGCGACCTGGGCGGTCTGCCGCAGCGGCGCCGCCGGACCCCGGCCGCCGCCTCCGACCTGCCGCGGCCGACGCCGGCCGCGCGCCGGCCCGAGGAGGCGGCGGCCGCGCTCGCGGCCCTGCAGTACGGCACCGCGGCGGCGCGGGCCCCCAAGCGGGCGAGCGCGCCCGAACCCCAGCGGACCGACGACGAAGGAGGGGCGGCCGGATGACCAGCCGCGAAGTGGGCGAGACGGCGTGGGTACTGGACCCCGTCCTGCAGGTTCCGCATGTACTGGCCGCCGTCCTGCTGACCCGGGACGGTCTCGCGACCGGCTACACGGACGGCCTGACCCGGGCCGGTGCCGAGCGGGTCGCCGCGATCACCAGTACCGTGCAGGGCGCCTGCCGGGCCGCGGCGGCCGCGTTCGCGGACCGGGACCGGGCCGACGTACGGCAGGTGGTCATCGAGTCGGACCACGGCTACGTGCTGATCGTGCCGACCGACCACGGCACCTGTGTCGCCGCGTACGGCGACCCGGAGGTACGTCTGGACCTGCTGGCGCACCGGGTGCACTCACAGGTGGCCCGGCTGGGCGAGAAGGCGATGGCGGCTTCGCCCAGAGGCTCCGACGGCGGCGCGCCGGCATGACCGGCCGCCGTGGCGGCCGTCCCCTGGTCCCCGCGTACCTGTCGACCGGTGGGGTGGCCCGGCCCAGCCGTCCGCACCTGGAACGGCTGACGGTGCTCAGCCGTGACGGGACTCCGCTGCCCGCCGGTCTGCCGGCGGCCGAACTGGCCCTGCTGGAGCTGTTGTCCGGCGGCGCGCTGACGGTGGTGGAGGCGGCGGCGCTGCTGCGGCTGCCGTTCTCCGCCGTGCGGGTGCTGGCCGCCGACCTCGTCGACCGGGACCTGGTCCTGGCCCGCGCGCCGATCCCGCCCGCCGAACGGTTCGACCCCGACCTGCTGAAGAGAGTGGCCGATGGCCTCCGCGCCCTCAAGCACCCGTGAGCTGCCCCGCCCGGGCGGCACCCATCTCCCCGACGGCGCCCACGACCTGGTGAAGATCCTGGTCACCGGGCCGTTCGGGGTGGGCAAGACGACCCTGATCGACTCGGTGTCGGAGATCCGCCCGCTGCACACCGAGGAGCACCTCACCGAGGCGTCCGTCCACGTCGACGACCTCGACGGGGTACGGGAGAAGGAGACGACGACCGTCGCCATCGACTTCGGGCGGATCAGCCTGTCCGGCGGGATCGTGCTGTACCTGTTCGGGACGCCGGGGCAGGACCGGTTCCGGACGCTGTGGGACGACATCGCGCACGGGGCGCTCGGCGCCCTGGTCCTGGTCGACAGCCGCCGCGTCGACGCCTCCTTCGACGTGCTCGGTCTGGTGGAGGAGGCGGGGCTGCCGTACGCGGTCGCCTTCAACGCCTTCCCCGACGCGCCGAGCCACTACACGGGCGACCAGCTGCGCGCCGCCCTGGACCTGGCGCCGGGCACCCCGATGGTGACCTGTGACGCCCGGGACGCGCACTCCTCGGTGGACGCGCTGCTCGCCCTCGTCCAGCATCTGATCGACGACCGGCCGGCGGAGGCCCGATGACCGCGCAGCAGTCCTTCACCGTCTCGGGCCCGGTGCGGCTGTGGGAGGACGGGTTCGCCCGCAACCCGCACGGCTACTACGCGGCCCTGCGCGCCCAGGGCCCGGTCGGCTGGGCGGAGCTCGCGCCGGGCACCCCGGCGTACGTGGTCACCGAACGCCGGGCCGCCCTCGACGTGCTGCGGGACGTGGAGACGTTCTCGCACGACCCGCGGGACTGGGAGGCGACCGTCCCCGGGGACTCCCCGCTGCTCGGCATGATGCGCTGGCGGCCCAACGCCCTGTTCTCCGACGCCGACGCGCACATCCGCTACCGCACCACCCTGATCGACGTGTTCGACCTGATCGAGCCGCACGACCTGCGCCAGCTGGTGCACCGGGCGGTCCGGCTGCTGGTGGACCGGTTCGGGCCCAGGGGCGAGGCGGACCTCGTCACCGACTTCACCCGGCCGCTGATGGCCCTGGTCTTCAACAACCTGTTCGGGCTGCCAGACAGCCAGGGCGACCGGCTCAACGAGGGCCTGCTGAAGATGATGGAGGGCGGCGCGCAGGCGGCCGCGGGCGAGGCGGACTTCGCCGAGTACGTGCTGCGGCTGATCGCCGCCAAGGTGGCGGAGCCCGGTGAGGACCTGCCGAGCATGCTCCTGGACCATCCCGCCCGCCTGACGCCGGAGGAGGTCACCTGGCAGGTGTTCCTCACCCTCGGCGCCGGCTACGAGCCGAGCACGAACCTCGTCTCCAACGCGCTCTCCCGGATCCTCGGCAACCCGCTCTACTACTCCACGCTGACCAGCGGCGCCCGCCCGGTCATGGACGCGGTGATCGAGGTGCTGCACCACGAGACCCCGCTGGCCAACTACGGCATCTACTACGCCCGCCGCCCGGTCTCCTTCCACGGGGCATGGGTCAGGCCGGCGATCCCGGTGGTGGTCTCCTTCGGGGCGGTCGGGCTGTTCGCCGAACGGGAGATCGCCGGCGGCCGGCACGCTTCGGACGCCTCGCACCTGTCCTGGGGCGCCGGGCCGCACGCCTGTCCGGTCCGGCACCACGCGCTGCTCATCGCGACCGAGGCGATCGAGCAGCTCACCCTGTGGCTGCCCGACCTCGACCCGGTCCTGCCCCGCGAGAAGCTCAGCTGGCGGCCCGGCCCGTTCCACCGCTCGCTGACCTCGCTGCCCGTCCGGTTCAGTCCCCGCTCCCCCGACCAGCCTGGAGGGTCGTCGTGACCGTCACCGACCGCATCGCTCTCGACCCGTTCGGCTCTGACATCCCGGCGGAGAGCGCCCGGTTGCGCGCCCTCGGCCCCGTGGTGCCCGTCGAACTGCCCGGCGGTATACCCGCCTGGGCCCCCACCGGCTACGACGTCCTGAAGGAACTCATCCTCGATCCCCGGGTCAGCAAGGACCCGCGCAAGCACTGGCGGCTGTGGCCGGAGATCGGCGAACACCCGTCCTGGGGCTGGGTGGTGAGCTGGATCGGGGTGGTGAACATGCTCTCCGCGTACGGCCCCGACCACACCCGGCTGCGCAAGCTGGTGGCGCCGAGCTTCACGCACCGCCGTACCGAGGCGATGCGGCCGCGGGTCGCGGCGATCGCCGCGGAACTCCTCGACGCACTGGCGGCCGAGGGCGCCGGCGGCTCGGTGGTGGACCTGCGGGCCGGTCTCGCGCAGCCGCTGCCCATGCGGATGATCTGCGAACTGTTCGGCGTGCCGGACGAGATGCGCGACGACACCGGCGCGCTGATCGCGGCCATCATGGACACCTCCGACCCGACCCCCGAGCACGCCGCGTTCGTGCAGGAGCGGATCGGCACGGTCCTCGGCGGGCTGATCGCGTACAAGGTGGAGCACCCCGGCGACGACATGACCACGGAGCTGATCCGGGTCCGCGACGAGGACGGCGACCGGCTCGCCGACGAGGAACTGCTGTACACGCTGCTGCTGGTGATCGGTGCCGGGTTCGAGACCACGGTCAACCTGATCGGCAACGCGGCCGTGGCGCTGCTGACGGATCCGGCGCAGCTGGCGGCGGTGCGCGCCGGGAAGACCGGCTGGGACGCGGTGATCGACGAGACGCTGCGGGTGCATCCGTCGATCGCCTCGCTGCCGCTGCGGTTCGCGGTGAGCGACCTGGAGGTCGGGGGCGTCACCGTCCCGGCCGGGGACGCCATCATCACGACGTACGCGGCGGCCGGCCTGGACCCGGCGCGCTACGGGCCGGACGCGGCCGCCTTCGACGCCGCCCGGGGCGGCGACGACCACCTGGCGTTCGGGATCGGCGTGCACCGCTGCATCGGCGCGCCGCTGGCCCGGGCGGAGGCACTGGCCGCGCTGCCCGCGCTGTTCGAGCGGTTCCCGGGGCTGCGGCTGGCGGTCGGGGCGGACGAGCTGCGGCAGGTGCCGTCGTTCATCGCGTTCGGCTGGCAGGAGATTCCGGTACGCCTGGAGGCGTGAACCGGCGTCGCGGACCGGCGCGTCAAGAACGGCGGGGGCCTCGACCGGTCCCCCGTTCCGGTCGCGCCCCCGCGCATCGTGAACATACGTCCGGATCCGGCCGTTGGGTATCGCGCCGATGCCCGTTCGTACCCGGCGAGGACTCACCCGTGCACAGGTGAGTCCGGTTGGCCCGGATTCGACCGCAGCAGGACGGGGGCGGCGAGGTCGCCGAGGGCGAGATGGGCCAGCACCACCTCGTACAGGTCGGCACCGGCGGCCAGCAGCTGGCGTTCCAGGACGGGTTCGGCGCCCCGGACGTGTTCGCGGACGGTCTGGGCGTGCACGCCCAGGTCCTGGGCGGCGCGTTCGGCGTTGCCGCCGGCCGCGATCCAGGCGCGCAGGGTGCCGCGCAGGTCGCGGCCGTCCCGGACCAGGCGGTCCAGCAGGTCGCGGGCCCAGGCGCGCAGCCCCGGACCGGCCAGCAGGTCGCCCAGGCGGACACCGGACGGCCCCGGCACCGTGGCGGCGAGCTCCTCGGTCAGGGCCGCCTGGGTGTTCAGGGCCAGGTGGGCGACGGCCCGCACGGTGAGGTCGGAGAAGTCCGCGCCCAGCAGCGCCTCGACCCGGTCCATGCGGGCGCGCACGGTGTTGCGGCTGACGCCGAGCACCTTGGCCGCGCTGACGGCGGTGAACTCCAGGCCGAGCCGGGTGGTCGCGAGGAGTTCCGCGCGGGTGTGGTGGGGCAGGGTGTCCAGCGGCCGCAGCACGGCCGCGGACCAGGCGTGCAGCGCGCCCGGTTCCATCAGCCTTTCCGGGTGGGTGCGTTCGGCGTAGACGGCGGCCTGGCCGGGGCGGAAACGGGCGACGGCGAGCGCACTGACGGCCTGGCCGTAGGCGGTGGCCGTCTGGGCCAGGTTCTGCCGCACGCTGCCGCCGAGGAAGGTGCCGGGACGGCCGCCGACGAGGGAGCGCAGCCGCTCGGCCGTCGCGGGCGCGGGACTGAGGACGATGACGTGGCCGTCCATCGCGGGGCAGCGCACGACGAGGGCCTGGCCGCGGGTCACGACGAGGCAGTCCTCGGCGAGGCCGTCGCGTTCCGCCGGGCGCCCTTCGACGATGTAGACGCAGGCGCTGTCGGTGTCGAGCAGTCCGGGCCACAGGCCGGCGGCGACGCGGCGCGCGGAGACGGTGTCCTCCACCATCAGGAGCTGCAGGATCGCCAGGCGCAGGTCGGCGGTGGCCCGCCGCAGCCGGTGCCCGGCGGCGGTCAGCTCCCGCTCGCGCAGCAGGAGTTCGACGACTCCGGCGGTGTGGGTGACGATCTCCGCGGCGCGCCGGTCGAAGGGGGCCGTACGGGCCACGGCGAGCAGTGCGGCGGCCGCCGGACGGGGATGGGGGGCGCGGACCGCGACGAGCCGCAGATGACGGTCGCCGTCCTGGACGGCGGCGGCGGAGATCCGCCCGGCGACCACGTCGGCCGCGAGCTCCGCGTCGAGGTGGACCGGGGTCCCGGCGAGCAGGGTGCCCTCGGCGTCCTGGAGGCAGACGGTCCCCTGCACGGCACCGGCGAGCCAGGCGACGACCCGGCGCGGATCGCGGGCGCCGGGACGCAGATGGTCGAGGAGCCGCTCGGCCCAGCCGTCGCCGGGGAGCGCCGGATGCTGCGGGCCCTCGCCTGCTCGGCCTGCCATCTCGCCCTGCCCCTCGTCCCTCGCGTCGGCCTCGGTCCACGGACGTTACCCGATGGCCGAGGCCCCGTCCCGACCGGCGGGCACCGCTCCGTCGGCGGCCCTCGGGGGAAGGGCCGCCGACGGAGAAAGCCTCACCCGGGGCCGGGGGGGTGGTCCCCGGGGTGGCTGATCCTTCGGGTGCCCAGGAATCCACCGCGTATGCGCCCCGGTTTTCAAGCCGCCGCCTGCTCCCCGAAGCCCGCGGTCCGACAGCGTCCCGAAGGGGCGCGGGGAACTGCGCGACCAGGCACGACGGCGCCGCGGTCGGCAGACGGCCGACGTCCGACGGCAGGTCGCGGCGCCCGAAGCCGAGCGCCCCGCCCGGCCGGAACCCGCCGTACGGCATAAGCTCGCCGGATGGCGAAGTACTTCGACGTGCACCCCGACAACCCGCAGCCCCGCAGCATCGCGCAGATCGCCGACGCGGTCCGGTCGGGGTCACTCATCGCATATCCGACCGACTCCTGCTACGCGCTGGGCTGCCAGCTCGGCAGCCGGGACGGCATCGACCGGATCCGCACCATCCGGCACCTGGACGACCGGCACCACTTCACGCTGATGTGCCGGGACTTCGCGCAGCTCGGCCAGTTCGTGCGCGTCGACAACGACGTGTTCCGGGCCGTGAAGGCGTCGACACCCGGCAGCTACACCTTCATCCTTCCGGCGACCCGGGAGGTCCCCCGCAAGCTGCTGCACCCGAAGAAGAAGACCGTCGGCGTCCGCATCCCCGACCACGTGGTGACCCAGGCGCTGCTGGCGGAGATGGGCGAGCCGCTGCTGTCCAGCACCCTGCTGCTGCCGGACGAGGACGAGCCGCTGACCCAGGGCTGGGAGATCAAGGACCGGCTGGACCACCAGGTGGACGCGGTGGTCGACTCCGGGGAGTGCGGCACCGAGCCGACCACGGTCATCGACTTCTCCAGCGGCGAGGCGGAGATCGTCCGCCGGGGCGCGGGCGACACCTCCCGCTTCGAGTGAACTCGAGGATCCCCCGTCCGCGGCTCTCCCACCTTCGCGTGCCACGATGATCGTGACATGCCGCGCCGGGTGTCCCCCACCCCGACGCCGACTCCACAGAGAGGCACTTGCGCCATGACCGCCGTACAGGGAACCGACGTGGACATCACCACCGAGGACGGCGTCGCCGACGCCTACCTGGCCCACCCCGCCGACGGGCTCCCCCACCCGGGCGTGCTCCTGTACCAGGACGCCTTCGGGATCCGTCCGCACCTGAAGTCGATGGCGGACCGGCTCGCCGGCGCGGGCTACACGGTCCTGCTCCCGAACGTCTTCTACCGCAGCGGCCGCACGCCGGTCATCGACCTCCCCGAGTTCATCGACCCCTCGACGGACCCGACGATCTGGCAGCGGATCATGCCGATCATGATGTCGCTGACGCCCGAGCTCAGCGACCGGGACTCGGCCGCCTACCTGAACTGGCTGGCCGAGAGCCCGCTGGTGGCCGACGGGCCGGTGGCGATCACCGGTTACTGCATGGGCGCCCGGCTCGCCGTGCGCACCGCCGCCGCGTTCCCGGACCGGGTGGCGGCCGCGGGCGGCTTCCACGGCGGCCGGATGGTCACCGAGGACGCGGACAGCCCGCACCTGCTGGCCGACCGGATCACCGCGGAGCTGTACTTCGGTTTCGCGGACCAGGACCAGTCGATGACCGAGGAGCAGATCGCCACCTTCGAGGCGGCGCTCACCGCCGCCGGGGTCCGCAACACCTGCGAGATCTACCGGGGTGCCGACCACGGTTACACCCAGGCCGACACCCCGGCCTACTCCGCCGAGGCCGACGAGCGACACTGGTCCGCGCTGCTCGACCTGCTGAAGCGCGCCTTCTGAGCCACCCTCTCCACCCGGTTCCCGGGGGCCCGTCGACCGACGGGCCCCCGATTTCGTCCATGTTGTTGACATGCACTCGACCGACCGGTCAACCTGAGAGCGCTCTCAGAATTGGTCCGGACCAATTTCCCGGACCAACCCCGACCCCACACGGAGGTGGAGAGTGCGCACAGGACTCGTACGCCGGACGCTGCCGCTCACGGCCGCGGCGGCACTGATCGGCGGGGCGCTCACCCTGGGCACGCCGGCACCGGCCGGCGCCGCCGTGCCGGACACCATCCCGCTGAAGATCACCAACAACTCCGGGCGCGGCGACCAGGTGTACGTCTACGACCTCGGCACCCAGCTCTCCTCGGGACGGCAGGGCTATGCCGACGCGAACGGCACCTTCCACGCCTGGCCGGCCGGCGGCAACCCGCCGACCCCGGCGCCGGACGCCTCGATCACCGGCCCGGCGGCGGGCCAGTCGAAGACGATCCGGATCCCGAAGTTCTCCGGCCGGATCTACTTCTCCTACGGCCAGAAGCTCGACTTCAGGCTGACCACAGGCGGTCTGGTGCAGCCCGCCGTGCAGAACCCGAGCGACCCCAACCGGAACATCCTCTTCAACTGGTCCGAGTACACGCTGAACGACTCGGGTCTGTGGATCAACAGCACCCAGGTGGACATGTTCTCGGTGCCGTACGCGGTCGGGGTGCAGCGCTCCGACGGCAGCACGGCGAGCACGGGACACCTCAGGTCGGGCGGCTACAACGGGTTCTTCAGCGCCCTGCGCGGCCAGCCGGGCGGCTGGGCCGACCTGATCCAGACCCGGTCCGACGGCACCGTGCTCCGCGCGCTCTCCCCGCTGTACGGCGTGGAGACCGGGGCGCTCGCCCCGACCGTCATGGACGACTACGTCAACCGGGTCTGGTCGAGGTACGCGACGTCGACCCTGACCGTCACGCCGTTCGCCGACCAGCCGAACACCAGGTACTACGGCCGGGTCTCGGGGAACGTCATGAACTTCACCAACTCGGCCGGAGCGGTGGTGACGAGCTTCCAGAAACCCGACGCGAACAGCATCTTCGGCTGTCACAACCTGCTCGACGCCCCCAACGACCAGGTGCGCGGACCGATCTCACGCACCCTCTGCGCGGGCTTCAACCGGTCGACGCTGCTGACCGCCTCCAGCCAGCCGGACACCAACCCCGCCGACTTCTACCTGGACTCGGTCACCAACCAGTACGCCCGCAAGATCCATGCCCAGATGGCCGACGGCAAGGCGTACGCCTTCGCCTTCGACGACGTCGGCAACCAGGAGTCCCTGGTCAACGACGGCAACCCGCAGCAGGCGTACCTCACGCTGGACCCGCTGAGCTGACCCGCGCGGGTGTCCCGCACCCGGCTCGCGGGTGCGGGACACTCGGCTGCCGTGCGTCAGCCGGTCGTGACGGCGGTGTCGTCGACGACGAAGCTGGTCTGGAGCGAGGAGTCCTCGACACCGCTGAACTTCAGGGTGACGGTCGAGCCCGCGTACGACCCGAGGCTGAAGGACTTCTGCACGTATCCGGAGGCCTTGTTGAGATTGGAGTACGTGGCCAGGGTGGTCGAACCGGCGGTGACCGTCAGCTTGTCGTACTGGGTGCTGGTGGTGGTCTCGGCCGTGTCGATGTGCAGGTAGAAGGTGAACGTGGTCGCGGTGCAGCCGGACGGGATCGTCACCGACTGGGAGAGCGTGTCGGTGTGAGTCGATCCGTAGCCGTCGAGCCACGCCTTGTAGGAGCCGGTGCGGGCCGCCTCGCCGCTGTCGGTGGTGATGACACCGCTGGTCGCGGTCCAGGTGGTGTTGCCCGACTCGAAGCCCGGGTTGCCGAGCAGCTGGGTCGAGGTGCAGGTGCCCCCGCCGCCGCTGGAACCGACGGTCCAGGTGAAGGAGGCCGTGCCGGTGGCGCCCGTCGAGTCGGTCACCGTGACGGTGGTGCTGTAGGTGCCGGCCGTCGTGGGCGTGCCGGTGACGGCCCCGGTGGAGCTGTTGATCGACAGGCCGGTCGGCAGGCCGGTCGCCGCGTAGCTCAGTGAGCCGCTGTTGGTGCTGCTCGCCGATATCTGCAGGCTCACCGCGGTGCCGACCGTCGAGGACTGGCTGCCGGGGTTGGTGACCGTGACGCCCGAGGTGGGCACGGTGATGTGGCTGCCGACGTTGATGCCGGCGAACGCGTTGCCGACACCCGCGTACTGGGTGGAGCCGGTGCCGTACAGCGCCGCGGCCGCGTTCAGGGCGGCGGTGCGGGCGCCCGCGTAGTTGGTGCTGGACGTCATGTACGTCGTCAGCGCCTTGTACCAGATCTGCAGGGCCGCGGCCCGGCCGATCCCGGCGACGGCGACGCCGTCGGAGGTGGTGCTGTTGTACGTGACGCCGTTGATGGTCTTGCTGCCGCTGCCCTCGGACAGCAGGTAGAACATGTGGTTCGCCGGGCCCGAGGAGTAGTGCACGTCGAGGTTGCCGACTCCGGAGTACCAGCTGTCGGCCGACGAGCCGTCCTTGCTCGGCTTGTCCATGTAACGCAGCGGCGTGCCGTCACCGTTGATGTCGATCTTCTCGCCGATGAGGTAGTCGCCGACGTCGGAGGAGTTGTTGGCGTAGAACTCCACACCGGTGCCGAAGATGTCCGAGGTCGCCTCGTTCAACCCGCCGGACTCGCCGGTGTAGTTGAGGCCCGCCGTGTTCGAGGTGACGCCGTGGCTCATCTCGTGGCCGGCCACGTCGAGCGAGGTGAGGGCGTGGGTGCCGCCGGAACCGTCGCCGTACGTCATGCAGAAGCAGGCGTCGTCCCAGAAGGCGTTGACGTAGCTGCTGCTGTAGTGGACCCGGGAGTAGGCCGCGACACCGTCGTTCTTGATGCCGCTGCGCCCGAAGGTGTTCTTGTAGAAGTCCCAGGTCATCTGGGCGCCGTAGGCCGCGTCGGCGCCCGCGGTCTGGGTGTTGGAGCCGGAACCGGTGCCCCAGACGTCGTCGGAGTCGGTCATCAGGGTGCCGGTGCCCGACGTGCCGTTGTTGAGGTTGTACGTCTTGTGGCCGCCGCGCGTGGTGTCGTACAGCTGGTATGTCGAACCCGACAGCGTGGTGTTCAGGGTGACCGTGCCGCTGTACTGGGTGTTGCCGGTGCCGGTCTGGACGGCCTGGTAGCGGTAGAGCTCCTTGCCGGTGGTGGCGTCCGTGACGACGTGCAGCTTGCTGGGCGTGCCGTCGTCCTGGAAGCCGCCGACCACGGTCTCCCAGGCAAGCTTCGGGGTGCCGCCGCCGGCCCAGATCACCTTGCGGGCGCCGTCCGCGACGGGCTGTCGGGCGTCGAGGGCCCTGGCCGCCTTCAGCGCCTTGGTCTGGGCGGCGGACTTGCTGTAGGCCGCGCTGACCGTGGGCACGGCGACGGTGTGCCTGTTGTTGTTGAAGGTCGTGCTCACGGTGCCGGCCGCGAGGGAGGCGGGCGGGGTGTGCACGATCAGGTCGCCGCCGAGGACCGGCAGACCGGCGTAGGTGCGCTCGTAACGGGTGTGCACGGTGCCGTCGTTGTCCTTGACGACGTCCTTGACGACCAGCTTCTCCTTGGCGCCGAGGCCGATGGTGCGGGCGGTCGCGGCGGTCTTCTGCTGGGCGCTCCTGAGCAGCGCGGAATGCTGGGCGGGGGTGAGCTCGGCCTCCAGACCGCCGGTGCGCACGGGGCTGGGGTGGGGGGTGGCGGGCTTGGCGTTCGCGGGGACCGACTGGATGCCGACGGCGAGGAAGGCCGCGGTGGAGACCAGGGCGGCTCCTACCGTGGCCCGTCTGTGGGGAAGGCGTCTCACTCGTACTCCTCCTGCTGCGGCCGCCGGGTCGCGGCCGATGACAGACCGGGCAGACGGGGATGTGCTGTCCGGGAAGAGCTGAGCTGTGCGGGAACCGGGATCCGGGGACCGGGGTGCGCGGTCCGTGATCCTTGGACACGCCTGGGAGAGAGCGTGTGTTGAGCGAGGATTCCAGATTTGACCCGCACATGTCAGCCACACCGGGGTCGTTCGAGGGTTTTCCCTATGCACGGCGTTCCCCGTGCACGGCGGGGCGGCCGGGACGGAACGGCGCCCACGGGGCGGCGGGCGCACCGTGGACACGTCGACCCGGTCCTTGGCCTCGGCCAGGGGGCTGTGGCGCTCGCACGGCCATGGGCCGCGCCCGGCTTCGAGCACCAGCCCGAGCCGGGCCAGGCCGGCCGTTCTATCCTGATTCAGGACGCATGGAACCGTCGGCGGCTCCCACCCCACGGAAGGGGCTCACGCATGCGGGTGTTCATCGTCGGCACGGGCAACATGGCGGGCGGTATCGCCACCCGGGCCCTGGCGGGCGGGCACCAGGTCCGGCTGGTGGGCACGGATCCGGCCAAGGCCGTGACGCTCGCCGACGCGCTGGGCGCGCGGACCCCGGGAGCGGACGTGGCGCCGGCCGTCCCGGACGCGGTCGGGTCGGCGGACGTGGTGGTGCTGGCCGTCCCGTTCGACGCGGCGAAGCAGGTGGTGAACGAGTACGGGGACCGGCTGGCCGGGAAGACCGTCGTCGACATCACCAATCCCGTGGACTTCTCGACCTTCGACTCGCTCACGGTGCCCGCGGACAGCTCCGGCGCCCAGCAACTGGCCGAGGCCGCCGCGCCGGGCACGCATCTGGTGAAGGCGTTCAACACCACGTTCGCCGGCCCGTTGGTCGCGGGCGAGGTCGGCGGGCTGCCGCTGGACGTGTTCATCGCCGGCGACGACGCGCGGGCCCGCGACCAGGTGGCCGAACTGGTCTCCTCCGGCGGGCTCCACCCGGTGGTCGTCGGGGGACTGCGGCACGCCCGGGAGCTGGAGGGCATCCAGCTGCTGCACATGGCCCTGCAGACCCGGCCCGACGGGCCCGGCTGGATGAGCGCGATCAAGATCGTCACACCCTGAGCCCACCGGGGCACCCCGCGGCGGCTGCCCGTCGCGACCGGCACCCGTCGCGCCCGGCGGCTTCGGCTCCCCCTCGGCCCCTGCGAAGGGTGGCCGGGGCCGGCCCGAACCCCCGTCCCGCGGCCACCCGTTGATCGTTGTACGGTTCCCGCGTGTCTGACTCCTCGCGCGAGACCGCAGAAGGCGCCGGCTGGGGCGCAGCCGAGCGCGGCGCCTACCGCCAACTGATGCCTGACCATGTCGAGAAGCTGTTCTGGTTCAACCCGAGAACCATGTGGGCGGCCCGTAACGGTGTGCTGGCCTCCTGGTTCGGCGACCCGACCGGCCGTACCCGCAGCCGCTGGGTGGCGCAGCGGGCGGCCGCCGGGGCGCCCGCCGACAAGGTGATCCGGCGTCATGAGGCGGACCGGTTCTCGTTCATGGTGATCGGCGACACCGGCGAGGGCGACGACTCCCAGTACGCCGTCGTGCCGGGGTTCCTGAAGGCAAGTCAGGACACCGACTTCGCGGTGATCGCGAGCGACGTGATCTATCCGGTCGGCGCCACCGACGACTACGGCACCAAGTTCTTCCGCCCGTACCGGGACTATCCGGCGCCGATCTACGCGATACCCGGCAACCACGACTGGTACGAGGACCTCGGCGCGTTCATGCGCGTCTTCTGCGACGACACCCCGGACCTCCCCGCCGAACCGAGGCCGCGCCCGCTCACCCGCGCCTGGTGGCGCGCCCTGCTGTGGCACCGCCCGCGTCCGGCGGACGAGCAACTCCTCGCCGAAGCACGGACGTTGCGGAGCAAGCAGGAGCAGGCGGCCGTGCAGCCCGGACCGTACTGGGCGATCGACGCCGGGCCGGTGCGCATCGTCGGCATCGACACCGGACTGCTCGGCACCCTCGACGCCGAACAGGGCGCCTGGTTGCGGGAGGTGTCCCGGGGGCCGCGTCCGAAGATCCTCGTCACCGGCTCCCCGCTGTACGTGGACGGCGAGCACCACCCGTGCGCGATCGCGGGCGGCGGCACGGTCGACGACATCGTGCGCGACCCGGCCCACCACTACGTGGCGGCGATCGGCGGCGACATCCACAACTACCAGCGCTACCCCGTCGACGTGGCCGGGCGCACCATCCAGTACGTGGTCGCGGGCGGCGGCGGTGCCTTCATGCACGCCACCCACACCATCCCCCCGGTGTCGGTCGCGAACGTCACCGAGGACGACTTCCGCTGCTATCCGCTGCGCGGCGACTCGCTCGCGTTCTACAGCCGGCTGTACGGCCGCCGGCTGCGGCTGCGCCGCTTCTTCACGCTCACCGAGGCGGAGGCGACGGCCGTGATCGCCGAGCGCCTCGGCATCAGGCCGGGCCGCACGCCCGCCGCGGACATCCGGGTCACCCGCCGGGCCCGCCTGGTCGCGACCCTGCTCGGCGCCGGCAGCCGCCCGGACCGCGGGCCGCGCTTCCGGCTGCCCGTGAAGAAGATCTACACCCAGCTCTTCTCCCCCGGCTCGGCCACCTACAGCCCGCCCTTCTTCAAGAGCTTCCTGCGCCTGGACGTGGGCCCGGAGGCGGTCCGGCTGCGCTGCTTCGCCGCCACCGGGAACCGCCCGCAGGAACTGGACCCGCCGGTCGAGGACGAGATCGTCATCCCGCTGCTGTGATCCGGAGCCGATCACACTCCCGCAATGTTCGGGTGCCACAATCGGGGCAGAACTGACGTACGACCGCTGGAGGACCCGTGCCGTCCACCCCTCGTCCCCTGCGCAGACTGGGCTTCCTCACCATCGGCCTGTTCGACGGCGATGATCCGGGCCGGGGGCACGAGTCCACGCTGGAGATCATCGAGCTGGGCGAGCGGCTGGGCTTCGACAGCGCCTGGGTGCGCCACCGGCACCTCCAGTACGGCATCTCCTCGCCGGTCGCCGTACTCGCGGCGGCCTCGCAGCGCACCAGCCGCATCGAGCTGGGCACCGCGGTGATCCCGCTGGGCTGGGAGAACCCGCTGCGGCTCGCCGAGGACCTGGCGACCGTCGACCTGCTGTCCGGCGGCCGTCTCAACCCCGGGGTGAGCGTGGGCCCACCCATGCACTACGAGCAGGTCAGGGAGGCCCTCTACCCGGACACCGCCGACGTCGAGGACTTCAGCTACGAGCGGGTGCGGCGGCTGCTGGACTTCGTGCGGGGCAAGCCGGCCACCGACTTCAGCGGGGTGGAGGGCTTCGAGGTGTTCTCCGACGTCGTCCAGCCGCACTCCGCCGGGCTCGGGCGGCGGCTCTGGTACGGCGGCGGCAGCCTCGGCTCGGCGCGCTGGGCGGGCGAGCACGGCATGAACTTCCTGACCAGCAGTGTCGTACGGGCCGGGGACGAAGCCGACGCGTACGACTTCGCCGGGATCCAGCTCTCGCACATCCGTGAGTTCCGCGCCCATCACCCGGACGGCGAGGCGGCCCGGGTCTCCCAGGGCCTGGTGGTCATCCCCACCGACTCCGCCACGCCCGAGCAGCGCGCCAAGTACGAGGCGTACGCGGCCAAGCGCCTGCCCCGTACCACGGCCCCGCAGGGTCCCGGGCGGCTGCTGTTCGCGCCGGACGTCGTCGGCACCTCGGCGGAGATCGTCGAGCGGCTGCACGCGCACGCCGCCTTCCGTGAGGTCGACGAGGTGGCCTTCGCCCTGCCGTTCACCTTCGAGCACGAGGACTACGTGCAGATCCTCACCGACATGGCGACCCGCCTGGGCCCGGCGCTCGGCTGGCGCCCGGCGGCCGCCGCCTGAGTCACCAGCGGCGCACCTCGGTGCCGGTCACCGGCTGCGACGGCTTGCCGTCCACGCCGACCGGCACCTCTCCGTGCAGCATCACCCGGTGCATGACCCGGGGGTGGCCGAGGTGGGCGTTGTCGCTCGGCGCGAGGTGGATGGTGGCCCTGTTGTCCCAGAACGCGACGCTGCCGGGCTCCCAGCGGAAGCGGACCGTGTACTCGGGCCGGACGGCCTGTTCGAGCAGCATCTCCAGGAGCGCGGCGCTCTCCGGGCGGGAGACGTCGGCGATCTGCTCGACGTAGTAGCCGTTGACGTACAGCACCCGCTCCCCGCTCTCCGGGTGGACGCGCACCAGCGGGTGCACCGAGGCCACCTGGTGGTCGAGGAGGTGGCGCAGGTAGGTGTCGTCACCGGGGCGCGGCTGGTAGCCGACGCCGAGGCGGTGCTCGGCACGCAGCCCGTCGACGAAGGCGCGCACGGGTGCGGAGAGCCCCGCGTAGGCGGCGGCCAGGTTGGCCCAGGTGGTGTCCCCGCCGTAGGGCGGGACGGTCTCGGCGCGCAGGATGGTCGCGGCGGGCGGGTCGATACGGGCGCCGTGGTCGCAGTGCCAGCCGCGCAGCAGGGTGTGCCGGCGCCGCTGGAGCCACTCCTCGTGCTCCATCCCGAACCGGCCGCCGAGCTCCAGCCGGTCGGCGGTGGTCTCCACCTCGGGGAAGCCCGCCGGTGAGGCGCTGCCGCGCCTGCCCAGCACGACCGGTTCCCCGAACCGGCGGGCGAAGGCGACGTGCCCGGCGTGGTCGAGCCGCTGGTCGCGGAAGAAGACGACCTTCCAGCGCAGCACGGCCTCGCGGACGAGGGCGACCACGGCGTCGTCGAGTTCCGCGGTGAGGTCGACCCCGGTGATCTCCGCCCCGATGTGCCCGGCGACGGGTCTCACCTCGGCCCCGGCGGCGCCCTGTGCCCGTCCTGCCGTACCCCGGTCGGTCGTCATGCGTGCTCCGCGTGGTCGTCGGTACCCGTCCGCAAAGATCGTGTCAGCCCGGCCCGCGCCGCGGAAGGGAGCACCCGGCCCGGGTTGATCATCTCCCGCCCGGTCGGCGACGCTGGGGGTACGACACAGTCGAGGGAAGGTCACATCGTGGTCAGCATTCCGGCGTACACGCTCAACGACGGTACGGCGATCCCCGCCACCGGCCTGGGCACCTGGCCGATGGACGACACGCAGGCCGAGCAGGCCGTCCGCCACGGGCTCGAACGGGGCTACCGGCTGGTCGACACGGCGGTGAACTACCGCAACGAGTCCGGGGTCGGCCGGGGTGTCGCGAGCAGCGGGGTGCCCCGCGAGGAGGTGGTGGTGACGACGAAGCTGCCGGGCCGCCACCACGGCTACGAGGAGACCCTCGCCTCCTTCGAGGAGTCCCGGCGGCGGCTGGGCCTGGAGTACGTGGACCTGTACCTGATCCACTGGCCCAACCCTCGGGTCGGCAAGTACGTCGACTCGTGGCGGGCGATGATCAAGTTGCGCGAGGACGGTCTGGTGCGCTCGATCGGTGTCTCCAACTTCACCGAGGAGCACCTCACCCGGCTGGAGAAGGAGACCGGGGTGCTGCCGTCGGTGAACCAGGTGGAGCTGCATCCGCTGTTCCCGCAGGACGAGCTGCGGGCGTTCCACGCGGAGAGGGACATCGTCACCGAGAGCTGGAGCCCGCTGGGCCGGGACGTCCGGCTCCTCGACGACCCGGCGGTCCTCGCCGTGGCGGAGGCGCACGGGGTGACGCCCGCCCAGGCGGTGCTGCGCTGGCACATCCAGCTCGGCGCCCTGCCGATCCCGAAGTCGGCGGATGCCGGGCGGCAGCGGGCCAACCTCGACCTGTTCGGCTTCGAACTGGACGCGGCCCAGATGGCGGCCGTCTCCGAGCGGTCCCACCGGCGGCTCGGCGGTGACCCGGACAGCCACGAGGAGTTCTGAGCGGCCCGCCGGGTACCCGGCGCGGGACCCGGCGTGGAGTCGGCGCCGAACCGGGGCTGCGACGTGGAGCAGCGGCGCGCCGCGCTCGCTCCCGTCATGCGCCGGCGGCCGGCGACGGGCCTTCGGGCAGCGGCTGTTCGGCCCGGATCGTCTTGCCGCTGACCGTCTGCCGGCTGCCCCGGCGCTGGGTGAGCTGGGCGACCAGGAGCAGGCCGCGGCCGCCCTCGTCGAAGGCGTGCGCCCGGCGCAGGTGCGGTGAGGTGGAACTGCCGTCGGAGACCTCGCGGATGAGCGTACGGTCGCGGATCAGGCACAGCTGGACGGGCGGTTCGCCGTAGCGGATGGCGTTGGTGACGAGTTCGCTGACGACGAGTTCGGTGACGAACGCCGCCTCGTCCAGGCCCCCCTCGCCGAGGCGTTCGACGGCCGCCTGCCGGAAGTGCGCCGCCGCGGCCGGGTCCGGCGGCACGTCCCAGGTGGCGACCCGGTCGGCGCCGAGGGGCCGGGTGCGGGCCAGTAGCAGGGCCACGTCGTCGGCCGGCTGTTCCGGCATGACGCAGGGGGCACCGGTGAAGCTCTCGGAGCGGACGGGCCGGCCGGTCTCGGCGACCTGGCGCAGCCGGCGGAGGAGGCACTCGCCGTGCGGGGACCCCTCGACGGTGTCCGGGAAGAAACGGCCCAGCAGGGCCTCCTCGGGGACTCCCAGGGCATGGCAGGCGACGTCGTTGGAGCGGAGGTGGCGCCGGCGGAGGTCGAAGACCGACATGGACATCGAGGCCTGCTGGAAGGCCTGGCCGGCGAGGGTGGGGTCGGCCTGAAAGGGCGGGGCGGCGGTGAGCAGGTAGCCGGTGGTGCCGCCGTCGGGGCCGAGGACGGGGCAGGCGGTCAGGGCGATCTCCGTGCGGCGGCCGTCGGCGCGCCGCAGCGCCACGGTCCCGCGGCGGGCGGCCGGCGCCTCGGCGGGTACCTGCTCGGCGAGGAGGTCGGTGGCGGGTCTGCCCACGACCTTCTCCGCCCGGTGCCCGGTGAGTATCCGCGCACCCTCGCTCCACCCCGTCACCCGGCCCAGGGCATCGATGGTCGCCGCGGCGGCGACTCGCTCCATACGCCCCAGGATGGACCTGTGTCCTTGGGCATCAAGCGCGGAAGGGCCGCGGCGGCTCAGCCCTGGTGGGCACGCAGGGCGGCCAGCGCCCGGTCGGCGTGGGTGTTCATGCGCAGCTCGCTGCGGACGACCTCCAGGACGGTGCGGTCCTGGGCGATCACGAAGGTGGCCCGCTTGGTCGGGGCGAGCGAGAAGCCCCGCTTCACGCCGAACAGCTCCCGGACGGTGCCGTCCGCGTCGGAGAGCAGCGGCATGCCGAGCGTGTGCTTCCCGGAGAACTCCTGCTGGCGTTCCACGCTGTCCCCGCTGATCCCGACCGGCCGGGCGCCGGCGGCCGCGAACTCCGCGGCGAGGTCCCGGAAGTGGCAGGCCTCGGCGGTGCAGCCGGCCGACAGGGCCGCGGGATAGAAGAAGACCACCACCGGCCCGTCGGCCAGCAGCTCCGTGAGGGTCCGCGTCGTACCGGTCTCGTCCGGCAGCGCGAAGTCCTCGATCCTGCTTCCCACCTCGACAGGTGCCGCCATCTATCGGCCCTCCTCGTTGCGTGCGACTCCGCGCGCCCAGAGCACCAGAGGGATCTGGAGCGGCAGGCGGGCGAGAGCCGCGGTCCTGAGCGGCTCGGGCCGCTTCTGCCAGTCGACGGCCATCTGCACATTGGCCGGGAACACACCTACGAAGAAGGCGGCGGCCACCCGGGCCGCCGCCCTGCGGGTACGCGGCAGGGCGATCCCCGCCGCCAGCGCCAGCTCCACGGCCCCGCTGCCGTACGTCCAGGCCCGCGGGGAACCCGGCAGCGCCTTCGGAATCGTCGCGTCGAACTGCTTCGGCACCGCGAAGTGGGCGGCACCCGCGGTGGCCAGCAGCCCCGCGAGCAGCAGGGGTGAACGTTCGGACCGGGCCACGAAGCCTCCTCTGACGACCTGCCGCCGGATATTACCGGGCGGTACCGGCCCGCTCGGCGCCGGGTCGGCCGCCGGTCCGTCGGCGGAGCCGGGCCCTCACACGGTCCGGGAGGCCGGGGGCACCGTCTCGGTGGACTCCTGGCCCGCCTCGTCCTCGACCGCGTAGGACAGGAAGTCGTCGACCATGCGGTGGAAGAGCACGGCCAGCTGCTGCAGCTCCTCGGGCTCCCAGCCGTTCAGGGCCAGTTGCATGCCCCGCGCCCCGGCGTCCCGGACCCGGTCGACGGCGGCCCGGCCGGCGTCGGTGAGCTCGATCCGCTGGGCCCGCCGGTCGTCGGGGTCGGGGACGCGGGTGACGAAGCCCGACCGCTGGAGCTGCTGCACCGTGCGCGTCACGTGGGACGCCTCGACCCCGAGCCGCTGCGCCAGCTCCCCCGGGCGCAGCGGCTCGGAGTCGGCGACCTGACGCAGCAGGGCCACCGCGGCGCGGTCCAGCGGCACACCGGCCAGGGCCATCAGCCGCTCGTGCTGGCGGGCCCGGGTGCTGAGGTAGGTGATGCGCGTCAGGGCGCGCTCGATCTCCACGACCTCCGGGGTGGCGGCGGGGACGTCTGGCAGCGGTTCTGTGGGCATACCGGCCAGTTTACCATATCGTTGCGTAACTCAAGTAAATTACCGCGCGGGTTCACCCGGCGTCCGCCGACGTGCAGGCGCCGGGCGCCGGACGCCGTGCTCGCGCAACGGCCCCACGGTGAGCCCCCGCCGGTCGCAGGTGTCCAGGAGGCGCGGCAGCGCGCCCAGGGCGGAGCGCCAGGCGCCCGGCGCCGAGGTGCAGTCGGAGTCGTGCAGCAGGATCGTGCCACCGCCGTCCAGGTCCCGGACGACCGTACGGTGGACGGAGTCGGCGGTGGCGCGGGCGGTCCAGTCCTCGCCCCAGCAGGTCCAGAGCACCGGGGTGAGACCGAGCCGGCGGGCTGCCAGGTGGGCCGCGGTGGACATCACGCCGTACGGCGGCCGGAACAGGCGCGGGAGCTGCCCGGTGAGCTCGCCGACGGTGTCCCGGGCCCGGGCGAGGTCGTCGTGGGTGGCCCGGGTGCCGCGCAGCAGGAGCGGCCGGTGGAGCCAACCGTGGATCCCCACCTCGTGGCCGGCCGCCGCGATCTCACGGACCAGGCCGGGTGCACGGCGGGCCTGGCAGCCGAGCAGGAAGAAGGTGGCCCGGACCCGCCGCTCGTCCAGGGTGCGCAGGAAGAACGGCGTCGACAGCGGGTCCGGGCCGTCGTCGAAGGTGAGGGCGACGTGGTCGGCCCGGCCCCGGCCGGCCAGGCGCGGCATGGCGCGGTTGCGCAGCGGCCCGAAGGTGGTGATCACGGGGGCCGCGTGCAGGGCGAGCGCCGGCAGGGCGGCGAGGGCGGCCGTGCGGAGCAGGCGTACGGGGGTGGTCACGAGTGGTGCTCCTCCTGGTGCGGGCCGCCGGGGTGGGCGTCGTCGTCGAGGTCCAGGGTGTGGCCGATGGCGTGGATGACGCCCGACCCGCTGCCGGTCGTGGCGACCGCGGTGCCGACCGCCCCGGCCCAGAGGGCACAGGCCACGGCCGCGCACGCGGCGAGACGCCGCACGGCCGGACGGGACCCGCGCGGGGCGGACGCGACGCCGGGAGCGCGGCCGGCCCGTTCCACCGGCGGCGAGGCCGGCCGGCCGGGGCCGGGCCCCTCCGGCGGCGGGCCGGACGCGCGGCAGGCACGGGCTATCTCGTCCGCGGGGCCCGCCCCGGCGGCGGCGAACAGCGCCCGGCCCGCCTCGCGCTGCAGCAGGCCGCGCGGGCCGTCGATCAGGTCGGCCAGTACGTCCCCGAGTTCGGCCGGGTCGCGGATCCAGGCGGCGACCCCGGCCTCGTCGAGTGCCGCGGCGTTGGTCAGACCGTGGCCCGGTATGCAGCGGTAGCTCGCGACGGGCAGCCCGGCGGCGAGGGCCTCCAGCGAGGTCAGGCCGCCCGCGTTCTGCACCAGGACGTCGGCCGCGTGCATCAGGCCCGGCATGTCGTCGACCCAGCCGTGGGTGTGCTCGATGCCGTCGGCGCGCAACCGCTCCGCGAGCGCCTCGTTGCGGCCGCAGACGACGACCGGTACGGCCGCGCCGCAGTCGCGCAGTTCCAGGGCCACCTGCCGGACCGGGCCGACCCCCCAGGACCCGGCGACCAGCAGCGCCAGGGGGGCGTCCGCGGGGAGCCCGAAGCGGGCCCGGGCCGCCCGGCGCCGCCCTGGGCCGGCGGGCCGGAAGCGCGGGTCCGCCACCGGGCCGCCGACCCGGACGTCCCGGGCGCCCAGGGCGCGGGCCTGTGCGGCGGGTACGGCGTGGGCGGCCAGGTGGACGTCGACGCCTTCGGCCACCCACAGCGGGTGCACCGAGAAGTCGGTGAGATAGGTGAACACCGGCACGTCGAGGCGGCCGGTGAGCCGCAGCCTGCCCAGGACGCGGCTGGCGCCGGGGTAGGTGGAGACGACGGCGCCGGTGTCGGCGGGGAGGACGGCGCGCAGGCGGTGCTCGGCGGTCCGCAGCAGGGCGCGGGCCAGCGGGCCGCCGCCTCCGGCGCGTTCGGTGCGGGTGTAGACGCGCTGGTAGACCCAGGGCGCCCGGACGAGCATCCGGTGGTAGGCGTCGCAGACGGCCCGGCCGAGCCGGGCGGGCAGCAGGTCGAGCAGGTCGTACCGGTCGACGGCGACACCGGCCGCCGTCAGCCTGCGTTCCAGTTCGTGTGCGGCGCCGTCGTGGCCCGCGCCGATGCTCGCGGAGACGATCACGACGCGTTCGGCCGGCGTCACGGGCCGGGGGGCGTGGGCGGGCCGGGGACGCAGGGCGGCGGCCGCGAGGGCACGCAGATGCACCGTACTTCCGAGGTGGGGCATGGGTGGGTTCCTCCGCACAGACTCCGCAGGTGGAGTGGAGCGGCGAAACTCTACAACATGTAGTAGGTGAACTCGTACAAGTTGTAGTAGACGGCTTTTGTGCGGCCGGCGGCAGGCCCGGCGGCACTGGAACCCGGTTCTACATGCCGTAGTAGCAGTCCGGGTAGGCTGTGGGCTCGAACGGTGGTTGAAGGACGGTGAACGGTGCGCGACCGGAAGATCGACGAGCCCGGCGAGGCATCCGGCCGACGGGCCCGCGGGGAGTTGGAGAGCGGGGTGCTGGCCGCCCTGTGGGCCACGTCCGGGCCGCTGACCGCCCGCCAGGTCCAGGAACGGCTGCCCGGGGACCTCGCCTACACGACCGTGCTGACGATCCTGTCCCGGCTGCACGACAAGGGCATGCTGGTACGGCACCGGGCAGGCCGGGGCTACGCGTACGCGCCGGTCCGCGACGAGGCGTCCGACACCGCCCAGCGGATGCACACCCTGCTGGAGCGCGGCTCCGACCGGGAGGCCGTGCTCAGCCGGTTCGTCTCCGAACTCTCCCCGGAGGACGAGCAGTTGCTGCAGCGTCTGCTCGGCGAACACGACAGCGGCCCCGCCGGCGAAGGACCGTGAGCCGATGACCGTCAGCGTCTACGTCCCCTTCCTGGTCACGGTGGTCCTCGCGGTGCTCGCGCCCCGGCTCGCCCGGCGGTTCGCACCGCGCCCGGCGGCCTGGGCGCTGGCCGGCGGCGCCCTGGTGACGGCACTGGGCTGGCTGGGCTCGCTGGCGCTGCTGGCGTTCACCGGGCTCGCGCAGATCCCCGAGGTCGCCGAGGAGGGCCGCTGGTCGGTGACGGCGCTGCGGGCGGACGATCCCGTGTACCTCACCGTGTCCGCGGTCGCGACGGTCACCCTGCTCGCCTCCCTCACCGGCCTCGCGGTGGCCGCCGTGCGGCAGGTCCGGCACCTGCTCTGGGCCCGCCGGGAGTGCGCGCGGCTGCCCGGGGACCTGGAGCTGGCCGTCCTCGACGACGCCTCGCCGCACGCCTTCGCGCTCCCCGGGGCACCGGGCCGGATCGTGGTCTCGCACGGGATGCTGCGCTGCCTCGGCGGTACCGAGCGGGAGGCCCTGCTGGCACACGAGCGGGCCCATCTGCGCGGCCGCCACCACCTGTTCCAGACCGCCTGGCGGCTCACCGCAGCCGCCTGCCCGCTGCTGCGGCCGCTCGCCGGGACCGGCGGGTTCGTGCTGGAGCGCTGGGCCGACGAGGAGGCCGCGGACCACGTCGGGGACCGGACGGTCGTCGCACGCGCGGTCGGCCGGGCGGCCCTCGCCGCGGCCAAGGCCCCCGCCGGTGCCTCGCTCGCGGCGACCGGGGGCGCCGTGCCGCAGCGGGTCCGGGCGCTGCTCGCCCCGCCGCCACCGCGCCGTGCGCTGCCGCTGGTCGCGGGCGCCGCGCTGCTCGCGCTGTCCTGCGCGAGCCTGGCCGAGGCCATGTCCGACAGTGAACGGATGATCGAGGGTGCCCAGTTCGCCGCGTGCGTGACCGCGCTCAGGGACACCGCGATGCCGGCGCAGCCGCCCGCACACCGCCCCTGCGGCCACCCGCCCCGCGACCACGACGAACCGGGCCGAGGCCCCCGCTGACCGCGGCGGGATCCGCCGCAGTCGTGCCCGCGGGCGGTTCATGGCGCGCTTCTCGGCGATGGCCGCCACGGCCGCTTCCGGGATGCCGGCCTCGACCGCCTGGCGCACATGGGCGTTCCAGGAGTACTGAGCGTCCCAGCTGCGGGCGGCCATCAGGAGGGTGAGTTCGCGCAGGTGTTCCGGAAGGCTGCAGTCGAAGCGGGCGAAGGCGCTGAGGGACTCCGCGCGTTCGCACATCTCCGGGCTGTGCAGCCAGACCCGGAAGGGGCCGCGGACGGCGCCGCGGCGGCCCGCGATCCGGGCGGCCAGCTCCCGCTGGCGGGGGTTCATGTCGTCTTCGCTGAGAACGGGGAGCCTCATGGGGCCGGTACCTGCCTTCGCTCGGGCGGCCGTGGATCCTAGGCGGCCGTGGATTGCCGGGGGTGGACGCTACAGTCGCTCCACGACCGCTCACACCTCCCGGAGCGCAAGGTAAAACTGCACGCCAGGGGGCACCCGATCGGGTCCGCGGGGCCTAGCGTCGGTCGGCGTGTCACGTACGTCGTAGCGGAGAGGAACCCCCGGATGACCACGATCATCAAGGCCGCGTCCGTACCCCTGCTGGACCGGGGCGGCGCGGTCGTGACGACACCGCTGATCACCACCCCGTCGGCAGGCGGCGAGAACCTCGTCACCAGCGGGATGAGCGTCTACCCGGTGGGCTCCGGGGCACCGTTGCACTCGCACAACTGCGACGAGCACGTGACCGTCCTGGAGGGCGAGGCGGAGGTGTGGGTGGACGGCGAGGTGACCCGGCTGAGCCGGTTCGACACCACGTACGTCCCGTCCCCCGTCCCCCACCTGTTCCGCAACGTCGGCGACACCCCGCTGCGGATCCTGTGGGTGTACTCGTCGGGGTACGTGACGCGGACCTTCACGGCCACGGGAAAGACGGTCGAGCACCTGTCGGCCGAGGACCAGATGGGCTGAACCGGCGGTGGCCTGGGACGTCCCAGGCGTCCCAGGGCACGCGGGGACGACATGGTGACGGTTCGGCACGGAAACGCTTCGAGTCGTGATCACGCTTCGTGGTCACCGGCACGACAGCACGGAGGTTTCCATGTCCCGTCGGATCCTGAAGAACGGCCTGCTGGCCACGGTCGCGGTGTTCGCGTTCCTGCCCACGGCCGGGGCCGCCACGGCGAGCGCCGCCACCCCGGTCCCCGCTCCGCAGGGAATCGTGCAGTACTACAACTACACCACCCTGCCCGCGCCGGCCGGCCACCGTCTGCACACCTACCGGACCGTGGGCCGGGTCACCACGCACCGCGTCCGGCTCAACGTCCGCTCCGGTCCGAGCACGCGCTACCGCGTGGTGAGCCACCGTCACAACAACCGGCTCGTCGCGCTGTCCTGCAAGACGTACGGCGGCTCGGTGCGTGGCAACCACACCTGGTACCGGCTCCCGCACCACAAGGGGTACGTCTCCGCGCACTACGTCCGGGTCGGCCACGCCGTCCCGTGGTGCTGACGGTCCGTCACCGGCGTACTCCCTGACCGCAGAGGCCTGTTCGGGAACCCGCGTTCCCGAACAGGCCTTCGACATGCACTCCCGATTCACCCTCTTCACACCTGTTCGCCGGTTGCGGGCCCGGTTCCGATGGGAAGCCATTCCGACAACAGGGGCGAAACGCCCATAGCGTAATGAAGTCGAGGCACGCAACATGCCGCACCCCGGAGGAGCGAGAACCACCCCATCGGACGAGTCGCCGGCGGCGAGGCTGCGCGAACTGAAGGAGCACACGGGACTGAGCCTCGCGGCCCTGGCCGCCCGCACCCCCTACAGCAAGTCCGCGTGGCACCGCTATCTCTCCGGCGACAAACGGCCGCCGCGGGCGGCCGTGGAGGCCCTGGCCCTGCTCGCGGGCGCCGACCCCGCCGCCGTACTGGCGTTGTGCGAGGCCCCCGAGGGGCCACCGGCCGCCGAGCCGCCCCGGGAGCGGGGGCCGGGGAGACGGTGGCCGCGGCTGCCGCTGACCGCGGTCGCGCTGCTCGCCGTGGCCGGGGTGACGGCGGCGGCCGTGACCGTCTCGGACCGGCGCGGCACACCGGGCGTACAACCGGTGTCGGCGGCGCCGCGCTGTCACGGCAGCGCCTGCCAGGGCGAGTTGCCGGACGCGTCGGCGTGCGACCGGGACGCGCGGACCAAGAGCCGCGTCACCGGTGTCGCCTACGACGTCCGGCTGCGCTGGTCCCCCGCCTGCGGCACCGCCTGGTCCGAGGTGCGGCTGCACACCCCCGTCGCGCGGGAGGTCTCGGTCCGGGCCGGCGAGGACGTGCTCTCGGCGAGCTATCCCGCCTCGGACTCGGTCGGCTACACCAGCCCGATGCTCGCGGTGCCGGCTCCGCGGGGTGTGGAGGCGTGCGCCGAGGTGGCAGGACAGCTGGCGTGCACCGGGCTGGAGGCGGAGCCCACCGGAGAACCCTAGGGAGGCGCCGCGCCCGTGGAAGGAGCGCGGCGCCGGACCGGCCCCGGGGAGACCGCTCAGTGGGCGGCGACCAGCTTCTCCCGGTCGCGGTCGGCCCGCGGCTGCCGGGCCGAGCGCAGGGCGGCGATGCCGATGAACACCATCGAGGAGACGCCAGCCAGCGCGAAGGCGGTGAAGCCCCAGTCCCCGTTGCCCGCGGCGAGGAGCTGGCCGCCGAGCCACGGGCCGAAGACCGCGCCGAAGCGCCCCATGCCGGAGGTCCAACCGACGGCGGTGGCGCGGCTGTCCGGCGTGGAGCGGATCGAGACCGTCGCGTAGATCATCGTCTGGGCACTGTTCAGGAAGACGCCGGTGAGGAAGACGACCAGGGTGGTCACCCCCATCGGCAGGTGCACGCTGAGCAGGTAGACGCCGGCGGCGGTGAGGGCGAACCAGATCGCCGCGATGCGCGGGGCGCCGAACCGGTCGGCCGCGCGGCCCGCGACCAGCATGCCCACGATGCCGCCGAGATTGAAGACGACGACGAAGGTCAGTGCGTTGGCGAGTTCGTAGCCCTCGGTGCGCATCAGGGTCGGCAGCCAGGTGGCAACGCCGTAGACCAGGAGGAGACCGCCGAAGGAGGCCAGCCAGTACAGCAGGGTCTGCAGCCGTTCGCCGCCGCGGAACAGGCCGAGCAGCGCGTCCCAGCGGTCGGCGGCGGTCCTCCGGCCGGCGACGGCGGGCAGTTCGACCTCGTAGCGGTCGGCGAGCGCGGCGGCCTCCTCGGTGCGGCCCTTGGCGACCAGGAAACTCAGCGACTCGGGCAGGAGCTTGAGCAGGACGGGCACGAAGAGCAGCGGGAGCACGCAGACCCAGAAGGCGGAGCGCCAGCCGAAGGGGTCGACCAGCCACTTGGCGATGTAGGCGGAGAGGATGCCGCCCGCGTGGTGGGCGGTCATCAGCACGCCGATGGTGAGGGCGATCCGGCCGCCCCTGGCGTAGTCGGAGACCATGCTGATCGCGGTCGGCAGCAGCCCGCCGAGGCCGACGCCGGCCAGGGTGCGGCCGAGGCCGAAGACCGCGAGGCTCCCGGAGACCGCGCAGATGCCGGAGGCGACCGAGAAGAGCGTGACACAGGCGACCATCAGCTGCTTGCGGCCGATGCGGTCCGCGACCGTACCCGCGGCCAGGGCGCCCACCAGCATGCCGAAGGTGGCGTAGGAGCCGAGGTCGCCGGCCTCGTCCGCGGTGATGCCGAAGGTCTTGGTCTCCAGCAGGTGGGGCAGCACCGAGCCGTAGATGAACATGTCGAGGCCGTCGAAGAGCACGGCCAGCCAGCACAGGCCGACCACCAGCAGGGCCAGTCTGCTGCCGCGGGCGGACAGGGCGGTTGAGGAGGACATCGTTGTTTTCCTCTCGTCCAGGATGCGTTCCCTGGAGGGGAAGCGGTGAGGGGGGTCGACGCGGCTCGTGCGGCTGACCCGTGGTGCGTAGACGCTAAGGATGGGCGGGCAAAAACGTCAACGGTTTTGTCAACAATCACAGCAACAATCAGGGTGGCCGCAGGTGGCAAAGGGGTGGGCGACGCGTCGTACCGCGTCGCCCACCCCCGGATGGCTGTGGTGACCGGATCAGCCCACCGGTGGCGTCCCGTGCGTGTGGAAGGACTCGATCGTCCTGAGACCCCAGGCCTGCCCCTTGGCGCGCTCCGCCTCGGTCCAGGTGACGAGCGGCCAGTCGGGGGCCAGCACCAGCCGGGTGAGCGGGTTGCAGAGCTCGATGCGGTTGCCGCCCGGCTCGTAGACGTACAGGAAGAACGTCTGCTGGATGGCGTGCTTGTGCGGGCCGGTCTCGATGAACACGCCGGTGTCGATGGCGAGGTCGGCCGCGCGCAGGATGTCCTCGCGGGTGTCGGTCGCGAAGGCGATGTGGTGCAGCCGCCCGGTCGAACCGGTCCAGTCGGACGTGTAGACGACGTCGTACGACTTGTGGGTGAAGGTCAGCCAGCGCGCCGCGACCGTCCCGTCGTCGAGGCGGACCTGCTCGGTCGACCGGGCCCCCAGTACCTGTTCCTGGAACTCGGCGTTGGCGAGCACGTCCGCGGCCAGGAAGTTGACGTGGTCGAGACGGCGTACGCCGACGCCCCGGTTGGGCTTGGCCTGCGGCTGGTTCTTCAGCGCGGGCTTCAGCTCGTCCGGCGCCCGGTAGTGCTCGCTCTCCCAGTAGAGGGCGTGCTCGTGGCCGTCCGGGTCGGTGGTGACGTAGAGCTTGCCGAGGCCCGGCTCGTCCTCCACCCAGCGGCCGCTGCCACCCGCTTCCTCGACCGCCCCGACACGGCGGTCCAGGGCCTCCTCGCTGGAGGTGCGCAGGGCGAGCCGGCCGAGGCCGGGCTGGTCACGGGCGGTGAGGACCAGGCTGTGGTGCTCGTAGTCGTCGTACGTGCGCAGGTAGACGGTGTCGCCGTCCCGGCCGTTGACGGTCAGTCCGAGGTAGTCGGTGAAGAAGGCGACGCTGGCGTCCAGGTCCGGGGTGAACAGCTGGGCGTGGCCGACATGGGCGATGTCACCGAGGGGCGGAGCCATCGTTGCCTCCTTGAGGTCGTACGGGAAGGGCGGCGGCGCGCGGGAAGACGGTGCCGTCGAAGATCTTGCGGGCGGTGCGGACGACCGCGGTGCGGCGGGCGGCCGGCGGGGAGCCGTCGGAGCCCGGGTCGACACTGGTGTCGATCTCCAGGAATCCGGTGGGGTGTTCGACGCGGATGCGGTCGCCGTGCTCCGGGAGCCGGGCGATGCCCTGCGCCACGCTGCCGGGCAGCCTGAGCCCCGCGGCCACACTGGCGGCGCCGAGGACGCCGATCGAGGTGTGGCAGCGGACGGGGATGAAGGTCCGGGTGGTGACCGCGCCGCCGTCACGGGGCGGAGCCAGGAGGCTGAGCTTGGGCACGGTGGCCGTCTCCACGTCCCCGAGGCCCATCAGCTTCCCCGCCGCCAGCCGGATCTCGTGGAGGCGGTCGGCGAGGGCCAGGTCCTCCTCCAGGTCCCCGGGCTCCTCGTACCCGGTGACGCCCAGCGCGCTCGCCGCGATGAGCACGGTCGGCATGCCGTTGTCGACGCAGGTCACCGCCGCGCCCGCGACGGTGTCGCGGACGTTGCCGGTGGGCAGCAGCGGGCTCTCGCCGGCCGGGAACTCGATCACCACGGGGGCGGCCGCGCCGGGCACCCCGGAGATCTCGGCGTCCCCGGTGTAGTCGACGCGCCCACCGGGGGTCGGGAAGGTGGCGACGGCCAGTTCCCCCGTGTTGAGCATCCGGATCCGTACCGACGTCTCGCCGTCGCCGGGCACCACGAGCCCCCGCTCGACGGCGAACGGCCCGACCCCGGCGAGGATGTTCCCGCAGGTCTGGCGGTCCGTCACCTCCGGCCGGTCGACGGCGACCTGGAGGAACAGGTAGTCGACGTCCGCCGCCGGGTCGTCCGGCACCGAGACCAGCGCCACCTTGCTGGTGAGGGGGTGCGCCCCGCCCAGGCCGTCGATCTGGCGCGGGTCGGGGCTGCCCATCACCCGCAGCAGCAGGTCGTCGCGGGCGGCGGGGTCCGCGGGCAGGTCCTCGGCCAGGAAATACGCGCCCTTGGAGGTGCCGCCGCGCATCAGCATGCACCGCACCTCCGCGGGCCCGGTCATGCGCCCCGCTCCTGGTGCTCCTCGTACGTCCGGTACTCGACGCCGAGCCGCTGGAGGGTCTCACGGAGCCCGTAACGGTCCAGGCCCAGCTGGCCGTCGACGAACGCGGCGCGGGTCGCGGCCTCCTTGGCCTCGCGGGCCGCGGACTGCTCGGCCGTCTCGCGGACGCGCTCGCGCGGTACGACCACGACCCCGTCGTCGTCGGCGAGGACCACGTCACCCGGGTTGACCACCTGGCCGTCGATCGCGATCGACACGTTGACCGAGCCGCCGGTGGCCTTCACCGTGCCCTGCGGGGAGACCGCCCGGGACCAGGCGGCGAAGCCCATGTCCCGCAGCTCCTGGGTGTCACGGATACCGGTGTTCAGGACCACTCCCCGCACCCCGCGCTGCTTCAGCGCGGTCGCGAACAGCTCGCCGAACAGCCCGTCCGTGCACGGCGAGGTGGTGGTGACGACCAGGATGTCGCCCTCGCCGCACTGCTCGACGGCGGCGTGGATCATGAGGTTGTCGCCGGGCCAGCCGAGCACGGTGACGGCCGTGCCCGCGACCCGCACGCCCTGCTGGACCGGACGGATCCCCGGACCGAGCAGCCCGGTCCGGCCCATGGCCTCGCTCACGGTGGCGACCCCGAAGCCGGCGAGGGCGTCCACGTCCTTCAGCTCCGCCTTCGGCGGGTTGGTGACGATCACGCCGCTCATGCCAGCTCCTTCGCGATCTGCGGGAACGGCCGCATGAACGCCTCGGCCATGGTGGTGTGCGCCAGCCCCAGGTTGGGCCCGGCGTTCCGCTTGAGCTGGACGCCCCGCCGGACGGCGAGGTCGGTGTAGTAGGTCCACAGGTGCTGCTGGGCGCCGAGGCACTCCATCGCCTTGCGCTTGGTCTCCCAGACCTCGGTGATGTCGAGCAGGACCTCGGGCCTGAAGCCGCTCATCTCCGGCTGGTGCGGCTCGAAGTAGAAGACCGGCGGGGCGCCGATGATGCCGCCCGCGCCCGGGTAGCCGATGGCCTGGGCGAGGATGCGCGCCTGAAGGGCCATCCGGTTGGCGGCCGGGTGGTCGCCGTTGTAGGGGTCCTCGACGGGGTGGGTGAGCACGACGTCGGGCTGGGTCTCGCGGTACACGGCGACCAGCCGGTCGGTCAGCTCGGCGGACGCGACCAGCGGGTAGTCGCCGGCGTCGAAGAACCGGACCTCGGCGCCGAGGGCGGCGGCGGCCTTCTCCGCCTCCTCCCGGCGTATCGCCTTGATCTCCGTCAGGTTCCTGCCCTCGCGCCACGCCTTGGCGGACTCCCCGCGTTCGCCGAAGGTCAGACAGGCGACGGTGACCTTCTCGCCGCGGGACGCGGCCAGGGCGATGGCTCCGCCCGCCCGCCACACGAAGTCCCCGGCGTGCGCGGTGACGACCAGGGTGGATCGTGGTGGGGCTGTGGCCGGCGCGTTGGCGTGCGTCATTGAAGAACTCTCCTTGGTGGACAGGGGTGCGCCCACCCGGCCCCGGGCGTGCTCAGTCGCGCAGTGCTTCGATCACGCTCGTGAGGTGGGCGCGGACGGCCGCCTCGGCCGCCTGCGGGTCCCTGGCCCTGATCGCCTCGATCATCGCCAGGTGCTCGCTCAGGGAGTGCTGCGGACGCCCCGGGCGCAGCGCCAGCTGGAATCGGTGCCGCACCAGTTGGGCGTTGAGCCGCTCCAGCAGTTCCACGGCGGTCTGCTGGCCGGAGATCGTCCGGATCCTGGCGTGGAGTTCCTGGTTGAGCTCGGAGTAGGTGACCGGTTCGCCGTCGGCGACGGCCTTGGTCATGGCCGTACCGAGGTCCGCGAGGTCGGCGAGCTGCTCGTCGCTGGCCGCGACGGCCGCCTTGGCCGCGCAGAGTCCCTCCAGGGCCATGCGGCACTCCGTGATGGCGACCGCTTCCTCCACGGTCACCACCCGCACCCGCGAACCGCGGTTGCGGATCCGCTCGACCAGTCCCTGCGCCTCCAGATCGATCAGCGCCGCACGGATGCTGGCCCGTGTCACACCGAACTCCTCGGCGAGCTCGTTCTCCACCAGCCGCTGGGCCGGGGCCATCTCGCCGTGCAGGATCGCCTGCCGCAGCAGCGTGAACGCGTGCTGCTTGGCCTGCTCTCCGGTGCTCGGACGGGCTTCCTTCGGCATTGCGCCCTCCCTGAGTGAGTGCCTGTCGAACGTAAATCTAGCCAAACAAGATTGTCAACAATTTTGTCTGCCGTATTGCCGGAACGCTTCCTCTCCCGGCGCGGTCAGCCGCCGCGGTACAGGTCGCTGAGCAGTTCGAGAACGGCCTGGTGGGCGGGGTGCGGGTCGTCCCGCCACCAGGCCAGGCGGACGGCGACGGGTGCGGCGTCCCGGACCGGCCGGTAGACGATCCCGGGCCGCGGGTACTGGTTGGCGGTCGACTCGGCGGTCACGCCGACCGCGCGGCCGGCCCCGATGGCGGTGAGCCAGTCGTCGACGTCGTGCGTCTCCTCGACGACCGGCCGCGACGGTGCCGGCCACAGCTCCGGGGTGGTGGTGCCGGTACGCCGGTCGACCAGGAGGACCCGGCCGGTGAGGTCCGCCAGCCGTACGGTCCTGCGCCGGGCCAGCGGATCGTCGGCGGCCAGCGCGCACAGCCGCCGCTCCAGTCCGACGACGGCCGAGTCGAACCGCCGGTCCTCCAGCGGCCGCCGCAGGACGGCCAGGTCACAGGCCCCTTCGCCGAGACCGGCGGAGGCCGTGTTCACGCGGACCAGATGCAGTTCGGTCCCGGGGTGCGCGGCGGTCCAGCCGCGCTGGAAGGCCACGGTGTGCCGCCCCACCGCCGACCAGGCGTATCCGATCCGCAGCCGGGACGGCCCGGCGGCGGCCTCCTGCACCAGGTCGGCCACGTCCGCCAGCACCCGCCGGGCCCGCTCCACCACTCGCGTCCCGGCCGCCGTCGGCGTCACCTCGCGCGAGGTCCGCCGCAACAGCCGCACGCCCAGGACCCGTTCGAGGCCGGCCAGGGTGCGCGAGACTGCCGCCTGGGACACCCCGAGGGCGATCGCGGCGTCGGTGAAGGTGCCCTCGTCGACGATGGCGACGAGACAGCGCAGCTGCCGCAGCTCGACCTCGTTCATACGCCCAGCGTATAGATCCGGGCACGCATGCATTTTGCGCAAGCGCCGGCCGGCCGGACTCTCCTGCCATGCGACGA
The DNA here is from genome assembly GCF_040702065.1 of Streptomyces sp. NPDC086777. Classification (NCBI taxonomy): domain Bacteria; kingdom Bacillati; phylum Actinomycetota; class Actinomycetes; order Kitasatosporales; family Streptomycetaceae; genus Streptomyces; species Streptomyces sp. NPDC086777. The sequence continues at coordinate 40,240 of NZ_JBFBJI010000054.1, forward strand.
CGAGCCCTCGAACGCCCGCTCCCCTGCCCCGCGGTCCGGCCCGCCGCCCCGCACCGGCTCTCCGGCGTGGCGGTCATGTTCGGCAGCGGACTGTCCAACCAGACCGGCGCGGCCGTCGGCGCCCTCGCCTTCCCGGTCCTCGGCCCGCTCGGGGTGGTGGCGGTACGGCAGTACGTGGCCGCACTCGTCCTGGTGGCCGTCGGCCGGCCGCGCCTGCGCGCCTTCACCTGGCGGCAGTGGTGGCCGGTGCTGCTGCTGGCGGGGGTCTTCGGCACGATGAACCTGACCCTCTACACCGCCATCGACCGGGTCGGCCTGGGCCTCGCGGTCACCCTGGAGTTCCTGGGCCCGCTCGCCATCGCCCTCGCCGCGTCCCGCCGCCGCCTGGACGCGGGGTGCGCCGTGCTGGCGGCGGCGGGCGTGGTCGTCCTGATGCGCCCGCAGCCGTCCACGGACTACGCGGGGATGGCCCTGGGCCTGGTCGCCGCGGGCTGCTGGGCGTCGTACATCCTGCTCAACCGGGTGGTCGGCCGCCGGATACCGGGTGCGCAGGGCCCGGCCGCGGCGGCGAGCGTGTCGGCGCTGACGTTCCTGCCGATCGGCATCGTGGTGGCGGTAAGGCACCCGCCGACGGCCGGTGCGCTGCTCTGCGCGGTCGCGGCGGGTGTGCTGTCGTCGGCGGTGCCGTACCTGGCCGACCTGCTGACCCTGCGCAGGGTCCCGCCCCAGACCTTCGGCCTGTTCATGAGCGTCAACCCGGTCCTCGCGGCGGCGGTCGGGTGGGTGGTGCTGGGGCAGGGGCTGGGGGTGCCGGAATGGGTGGGGATAGGAACGGTGGTCGCTGCGAACACGGTCAGCCTGGCGCCCCGATAGGGGCGCGGGGAACTGCGCGACCGGCCACCGACCACCCGCGGGCCGCCCACCGCCGCACCCACCCTCACCCCCCGGCCTCCCCCTACCCCGCTCCCACGGCGACCGCCTGCCGCCACCCCCGCAGCACCTTCGGCGGCACCCCCACCCCGAGCACCCCGACCAGCCGCTTGCCCCTCCGGTACCCGGCGACGAACCGCCCCTCCCTCAAATCCCCCTCCACGACCCGCACTTCGTCGTGCCCGCGCAGATACCCGTACGCCTGGATCCGCATCCCGTACTGGTCGGACCAGAAGTACGGCACCGGCGCGAACGCCTTGCGGGCCTCCGGGTCGAGGAGGTTGCGGGCCGCGGCCATCCCCTGCTCCGCCGCGTTCGTCCGGTGCTCGATCCGCATCGGGACCCCGAACAGCGGGTTGTGCCAGCGGGCGACATCGCCCGCCGCGTACACCCCCGGCGCGGCCTCGCAGTACTCGTCGCAGACGACCCCGTCGGCCACCGTCAGTCCGCTGCCGGCCAGCCACTCGACGTTGGGCAGCGAGCCGATCGCGACCAGCACCTCGTCGGCCTCGATCTCCTCCCCGCCGGCGAGCCGCACCCCGTCATCGGTCACCTCGTGCACCGCGACCCCGGTCCGCAGGTCCACGCCCCGCTCCAGATGGGCCCTGGACAGCACCCGGCCCACCTCCTCACCGACCACGTGCGCGAGCGGCACCGGTGCCGGTTCCAGGAGGGTCACCCGGGCACCCAGCCGCCGGGCGACGGCGGCCGCCTCGGTGCCGAGGAAACCGGCGCCGACCACCACCAGCCGCCGGCCCGGCCCGAGCCGCTCCCGCAGGGTGAGCGCGTCGTCGAGGGTGCGCAGCACGTGCGCACCCTCCCCGGGCAGCCGGCGCGGCCGCACCCCCGTGGCCACGACCAGCCCGTCGTAGGGCACCGCCGAGCCGTCGGCCAGACGCACCGTACGGTCCGCCACGTCCAGCGCGCTCGCCGCCACCCCGAGCCGCAGGTCCAGCCCCAGGGAGTCGAGTTCGTCCGGCGCCCGCAGTGCCACCCGGTCCGGCGCCCATTCGGCCGACAGCACCTGCTTGGACAGCGGGGGCCGGTCGTACGGGGTGCGGGGCTCGTCGCCGACGAGGGTCAGCGTGCCGTGGTAGCCCTCGCGGCGGAGCGTCTCGGCCGCCGCGAGTCCGGCCGCGGACGCGCCGACGACCGCGATCCGGTTCACTCCCCGACCAGCCGGATCGCGGCGGCCGGGCAGATCGCCACGGCCTCACGGACGGCGTCGAGGGTGTCCCCGGCGGGTTTCGCGTCCAGGACGAAGGCGATGCCGTCCTCGTCCCGCTGGTCGAACACCTCGGGGGCGGCGAGGACGCACTGCCCGGATGCGACGCACTTCGGTTCGTCCAGTTCGACATGCATGGTGTTCTCCTTGCCGTGTGGGGGCCGTGCGTGGGGGTGTGGTCACCAGCTGACCGGGAGTTCGTAGACCCCGTAGACGGATCCGTCGTGCTTGAAGGGCAGTTCACCGATGCGGGCGGCGAGCCTGAGGCCGGGGACGCGGCGGTAGAGGGTGCCGTACACGACCTGCAGTTCCATCCGGGCGAGCGGCTGGCCCAGGCACTGGTGGACGCCGAAGCCGAAGGCGACATGGCGGCGGGCGTCGCGGGTGAGGTCGAGGCGGTCGGGGTCGGGGAAGGCACCGGGGTCGCGGTTGGCGACGTCGTTCGGCATGATCACGCCCTCCCCGGCCCGGATCACCTGTCCGGCGACCTCGATGTCGGCCAGGACCGCCCGGCGCCGGCCGCCGTGCACGATGCTCAGGTAGCGGAGCAGTTCCTCCACCGCCGAGGCGATCAGCCTCGGGTCGTCGGTGTCCCGCAACAGGGCGAGCTGCTCCGGGTGTTCGAGGAGGGCGAGGGTGCCGAGGGCGATCATGTTGGCGGTGGTCTCGTGCCCGGCGAGCAGCAGCAGGACGCCCATCTGCGCGGCGTCGGTGCGGGTCAGTTCCCCCGACTCCACCCGGGCAACGAGGCCGGAGAGCAGGTCGTCGCCGGGGTGCGTCGTCTTCTCGCCCATGAGCTCGTCGAGATAGCCGATCAGCCTGCCGTGGGCGGCCATGCGGTCCGCCATGGCCGCGTCCCGCCTGATGAGGATCTTGCTGTTCTGCTGGAAGAAGTCGTGGTCGGCGTAGGGCACTCCGAGCAGTGCGCAGATGACGAGCGAGGGCACCGGGAGCGCGAACGCCTCGACGAGGTCGACGGGTGCGGGGCCGGCGAGCATCTCGTCGATCAGGTCGTCAACGATCTTCTGCACGGCCGGGCGCAGCGCCTCGACGCGCTTGATCGCGAAGGGTGCGGTGACCATGCGGCGCAGCCGGGCGTGCTCGGGGTCGTCCATGAGGATGAAGCTGATGGTGTTCTTGCCGTTGCTGGGGGCCTGCAGCGGATATCCGGGGCTGGTGAGGTCGGCGCTGACCCGGGAGTCGAGCAGCACGGCACGCTGGTCGGCGTACCGGGTGAGCAGCCAGTAGTCCTTGCCGTCCCAGAGCCGGACCCTGGTGAGGGGGCCTTCCTGCTGGGCGGTGGTCAGGGCCGGGGGCGGGTCGAAGGGGCAGCCCGTGGCCCGGGGCATCGGGAACTCGGGGACCGGTGCGGACGCGGCGGGTCCGGTGCCGGTCAGGGGGTCGGCCATCGCAGTCTCCTCGGCGTGGGGGATGAGCACATGCAAACAGAGCGGGCTGACCACTTCCGGTCAGTTCCCTGACACCAAGCTGACGTGACCCAGGTCACACCACGGAGTCGTCGGCGCGACTCGCACATCGAACAGGCATCGCGAACTCATGTATCAGACAACGAACTTGATGTTGCGGGCGGTATCGCGCGCGCACCGGGAACGCCGGCCACTCCCCCACGCCGGCGCCCCCACCGGACCGGTCACGCCACACCCCGGGCATTTGCTCGGGGATCGCATCGCGAAGTGGTCACCGGGGCCCCGACAGCTCCCCCAGCCAGTAGCCGAAGCCCCGTCTGGTGTGGATCAGCGCGGGGCCGCTCCGGTCGACCTTGCGCCGGAGCCGGGAGACCAGCTGCTCGATGGCGTTGTCGCCCCGGTACTCGCCCCAGACGTGCCGGCCGATCTGCTCCTTGGACAGCACCTTGCGGGCGTGGACCAGGAGGTGGCGCAGCAGCCGGTACTCGGCGGGCGTGAGGTCGAGGGTACGGCCACCCCGGCGGGCCCGGCAGGTGCCGTCGTCCAGGACCAGGTCGGCGTGGTCCAGCGTGCCACCCCGGCGGGCGCCGCCGCCCACGCCGCGGAGCAGCACCTCGACCCGGGCGAGCACCTCGGCGATCCGGACCGGCTTGGTGACGTAGTCCCGCTCGGCGGCGCCGAGTTCGGCGACCAGTCCGGCGAGGGACTCGCAGGCGGCCAGCAGCAGGACCGGGGGCCGGTAGGCCGGCCTGAGGCGGCCACCGCGGGCCAGGTCGTCGAGGCCGGGCAGTTCGACGTCGACGACGGCCAGGTCGTACCGGTGCTCCACGAGCCGCCGCGCCACATCGGTACCGGTGACCGCCGCACCGGTCCTGTAGCCCGCCAACTCCAGTGTGGAAGTAAGAAGTTCGGCGACATCCAGGTCGCCGGCGGCGACCAGGAGGCGCTGTCCGCTGCCACGGGCGAGCACGGGAGGCGAGGGCGAGCTGCGGTTCACGGAGTGACCCATTCGTTCGAGGCGCCGGGCAATTCGATTGCTTGACTCAAGTAAGCCACATGTGCTTGCCTAACTCAAGTAATCGGGGTCGTCCTGAGCGGAGGCCGCCCCGAGGGCCTGCCCGTGGCGGGCCCGGCGCCGGACCCCGTGGGGACGGGAGCCGGCGCGGCCCTCGGGCCGGCCGCCGGCCCACTCCCCCCCCCGGTCCGGCGGCCGGCCCGAGGGCATCTCCCCGGCCGTACCGCCCCGACCGGCCGCCACCACCGGAAAGCGCACGCACCACCAGAAAGCGAGAGCTCCCCATGACCACGATGAAGTCCGTACAGACCGGTGGCGTCGGCAGGATCGAGGTCGTGGACGTCGAGCGTCCCGTGCCCGGTCCGAAGGACGTGCTGCTGAGGATCCGCGCCGGCGGCATCTGCGGCACCGACGTCGCCTTCCTGCACATGGGCGGCATGCCCGCCCGCGCCCACCTGGGCGGCGACCTGGTCCCGCTCGCCCTGGGCCACGAGCCGGCCGGCGAGATCGTCGAGGCCGGCGCCGAGGTCACGGGGCTGAAGGTCGGCGACCGGGTGGTGGTGAACCCGCAGGACGCACTCACCGGGATCATCGGCTGCGGCGGCCGGTACGGCGCCCTCAGCGAGTACCTGCTGGTCGAGAACGCCGAGGTCGGCCGGAGTGTCGCGGTGTTCCCGGACACCGTGCCGTTCGAGGTGGCCGCCCTGAACGAACCGATGGCGGTGTCCCGGCACGCGGTCAACCGCTCCCAGGCCGCGCCGGACGACAAGGTGGTCGTCTTCGGCGCCGGGCCGATCGGGCTGGGCGCGGCGATCTGGCTGAAGCTGCGAGGGGTCGGGCACGTCGTCGTCGCCGACGTGATCCCGGCCCGGCTGGAGAAGGCGCTGGCGGTGGGCGCGGACGCCGTGATCGACTCCGCGGAGGAGGATGTCACCGCGCGCCTGACCGAGCTGCACGGACGGAGCGCCAACGCGCTGGGCCAGCCCCGCCCGGGCACCGACGTCTTCATCGACGCGGCCGGCGCCCCGGCGGTTTTCGACACCGTGGTGGCCAACGCCAAGTGGCACGCCAGGCTGGTCATGGTCGCCGTGCAGAAGAAGGGCGAGATCGACCTCGGCGGCATGCTGCGCAGCGAGCTGACCCTGGTCGCCTCGCAGGGCTACCCGACGGAGATCTTCGAGGTCACGCCCGAACTGGTCGAGCACCAGGACCGGTTCGCGAAGCTGATCAGCCACCGTGTCCCGTTCGCCGACGTCCACCGCGCCTTCGAGCTGGCGCTGACGCCGGGGGCCGCGGAGAAGGTCGTCGTCACCTTCGACGCGTGACGGAGACGGGCGCCAGCCACAGCCCGAGGAGCGCGTCGGCGAGCCCGGTGGCCGCGTCGCTCCAGGTGGCGCGCGCAGTGGCGGTGCCCTCGGCGAGGGCGCGCTCCCGCTCGGCGCAGGTGTGCAGGATCAACGTCCTTGCCATCAGGCCGCGTTCGGCCCGGACCTCGGCGGGCAGTTCCGGCAGCCGCCGGTTCAGCGCGTCGACGGCCCGGCGCAGCGACGGGGAGGTCAGGGACTCCTCGACCATGATGTCGTAGAGGGCGGGGTCGGTCATGACCTGGGCGCAGAAGCGGGCGTACCAGGTGGGGCTGCCCAGGCTCGCGAGGTGCTCGGTGATCGGGCGGACCAGGCAGTCCACGCGGTCGCGGATGTCGTCGGAGTCGCCGGTCTCGGCCAGCAGGCGGACCCGGATCTCCTCGATCCGGTCGAAGTGCCGGGCGGCGACGGCGCGGACCAGGTCGGCCTTGGTGCCGAAGTGGTAGCCGACGGCCGCGTTGTTGCCCTGGCCGGCGGCCTCGCTGACCTGGCGGTTGGAGACGGCGTACACGCCCTGCTCGGCGAAGAGCCGCTCCGCCGCGTCCAGGATGGCCTCCCGCGTCGCGCTGGCCTGGTCCGCCCGCGCCGTCCTGCCCGCCATGCCCACCACCGCTCCGGGACCGGCCGCCACCCCGACCGGCCGGTCCCGCGAGCCGCACCGGGGCCCCGCCCGAAGCGGCGGGGTCCAGCCGAAGAAGCCTACGCGGCAGGGCCGCGGAGTGCGGAAACACCCCGCCAGTAAGCTAAGTCAAGCGACTGACTTAAATAATGTCCGATCGCACCATGTCCGCCCACGGAGGCCCAGTCCCATGTCCGAAACCCCTGTCCAGACCGCCGGGTCGGCGAGAGCGTCACAGCCGAGACCGAACGCCGTGGTGGCGGTGCTGGCCCTGTCCGGTATCACCGTCTCGCTGATGCAGACCCTGGTGATCCCGATCGTCCCGGAGCTGCCGACGTACCTGCACGCCTCCGCGTCCGACGCGGCCTGGGCGGTGACGGCAACCCTGCTCGCCGCCGCCGTGGCCACCCCGGTGGCCGGCCGGCTCGGCGACATGCTCGGCAAGCGGCTGATGCTGCTGGTCAGCCTGGTGCTGCTGGTCTCCGGCTCGGTGGTGGCCGCGCTGAGCGACACGCTGGTCCCGATGATCGTCGGCCGCAGCCTCCAGGGCCTCGCGGCCGCCGTGGTCCCGCTCGGCATCAGCATCATGCGCGACGAACTTCCGCCGGAGCGGCTCGCGGGCTCGACGGCGCTGATGAGTGCCTCACTGGGCGTCGGCGGCGCGCTCGGCCTGCCGGCCGCGGCGTTCATCGCGGACCACTACGACTGGCACGTGCTGTTCTGGACCTCCGCCGCCCTCGGTGTGGTCGCGTTCGCGCTGGTCCTGCTGCTGGTGCCGGAGTCCCGGGTGCGCTCGGGCGGCCGCTTCGACGCGGTCGGCGCGCTGGGCCTCGCGGTCGGCCTGGTCTCGCTGCTGCTCGCCGTCTCCAAGGGTGCCGACTGGGGCTGGGCGAGCGGCACCACGCTCGGCCTGTTCGCGCTCACCGTCGTCGTCCTGCTCGCCTGGGGCGTCTTCGAACTGCGCACCGACCGGCCGCTTGTCGACCTGCGCACCACGGTCCGCCGGCAGGTCCTGTTCACCAACCTCGCCTCGATCGCCTTCGGCTTCTCGATGTTCGCGATGTCCCTGGTGCTCCCGCAGCTGCTCCAGCTGCCGACCCGGACGGGCTACGGCCTGGGCAGGTCGATGCTGACGGTCGGCCTGGTGATGGCACCCCAGGGCCTGGTCATGATGGCCTTCGCGCCGATCTCGGCCGCCGTCACCAAGGCCAGGGGGCCGAAGGTCACGCTCATGACCGGCGCGGTGATCGTCGCCGCGGGCTACGGTCTCAACATCGTCCTGATGTCCGAGGTCTGGCACCTGATCCTGGTCTCCTGCGTCATCGGCGCGGGTGTCGGCTTCGCGTACGGTGCGATGCCCGCGCTGATCATGGGCGCGGTCCCGGCGTCGGAGACGGCCGCCGCGAACAGCCTCAACACCCTGATGCGGTCCATCGGCACGTCGGTGGCCAGCGCCGTCGCCGGGGTGATCCTGGCCCAGCTGACCATCAGCCTCGGCGGCACCACTCTGCCCTCCGAGAACGGCTTCAAGGTGGTCATGGCGATCGGCGCGGGCGCGGCCGTCCTGGCCTTCGTCCTCGCCTCCTTCCTGCCGGGCCGCCGCCCGGCGGACACGGAGGCCGCCCCGGCCCCGGCGGCGCCCACGGCCGAGTCCGTGCACTGAGCCGCGGACAGTGACGCGGCGGGGCGGCCCGCTCCCCCGGCGGACGGCCCGCCCCGCCCGCCGGGTCACCGGCCGTGGTCACGGGAGAACCGCCGGAACGGAGGCCTGTTCGGGGGAACCGGCTCCGCAGGGCGCGTGCGGCGGCCGTGCCGGGTTCACATCTCCTGCGTGACCGCCCTCCCCGTGATCCCGCCCATGCTGGCCACTCCCGGCCGGCTGCCGCCCGCCGCCCAGGACACCCGGTGGGCCTACGAGACCAAGCAGGACGGCCAGCGGGCGGTCCTCTACCTGCCCGGCGACGGCAGCCTGCTGCTGCGGGCCCGGTCCGGCGAGGAGATCACCGCCGCCTATCCCGAGCTGCACCCGCTGGCCAAGGCCCTGGGCCGGACCCCGGCGGTGCTGGACGGCGAGGTGCTGGCCGTGGACGAGCACGGGCGCGCCGACTTCCAGTTGCTGCAGAGCCGGATGGGCCTGGCCCACGCCCCGGCCAGGGCGGCCCGGATGGCGGCCCGGATCCCGGTCCACCTGGTGCTGTTCGACGCACTGCTGCTGTCGGACCCGCTGCTCACCATGGCGTACGCGGACCGCCGGGCGCGCCTGGAGTCCCTCTCCCTGGAGGGGCCGCACTGGTCGACGCCGAGGGCCGTCGTGGGGCACGGCGCCGAGGCGCTGCGGGCGACCCGGGAGCACGGTCTGGAGGGCCTGGTCTGCAAGCGGCTCGACTCGGTGTACGAGCCGGGGGTGCGGTCCCGCGCCTGGATCAAGATCCGGAACCTGCGCGCCGAGGACGTGGTCGTCGGCGGCTGGCTGCCGGGCAAGGGGCGGCTGGCCGGGCTGCCGGGCGCGGTGCTGGTCGGCCAGCGGTCCGCCGACGGGCGGCTGCGGTACGTCGGCGGGGTGGGCACCGGCTGGAGTACGGCGGAGCGGGCCGAACTGGCCGCGCTGCTGCGGGCGGCCGGTACCGACGCGTGCCCGTTCGAGCCGGTGCCGCCGGTCCCGGGCGCCCGCTGGGTGGTGCCCCGGCTGGTCGGCGAGGTCAGCTACAGCACCCGGACCCGGGCCGGGCTGCTGCGTCAGCCGTCCTGGCTCCGGCTGCGCCCGGACCTCGCGCCGGAGGAGTCGGCGGCGGATCTGCCGCAGGACACGGACTGACGGCCGGGCGGTCCGCGCACGGGGACCGGACCGCGGCGGCCGACACGATGTCGGAACCGACGGCGGGCGGGAAGGTCTATCGTGTCCCCATGCCGGTACCCGAGTTGATCCGTATCGTCTCCCGCGACTCGCCGATGGCGCTCGCCCAGGTGTCCCGTGTCCGGGCCGAGTTGGCCGCGCTGTATCCGCAGGTGCGCACCGAGGTCGTACCGGTGAAGACGACCGGCGACAAGTGGCTGGGCGACCTGTCCCTGGTGGAGGGCAAGGGGGCGTTCACCAAGGAGGTGGACGCCGCGCTGCTGGCCGGTGCGGCCGATCTCGCCGTGCACTGTGTGAAGGACGTGCCCGCGGACCGGCCGCTGCCCGCCGGGACGGTGTTCGCGGCGTTCCTGAAGCGGGACGACATCCGCGACGCCCTCGTCCATCCGGGCGGGCTGACCCTGGACGAGCTGCCGCCGGGCACCCGGATCGGCACCTCCGCGGTCCGCCGGATCGCCCAGCTGGCGGCCACCCACCCGCATCTGGAGTGCGTGCCCTTCCGGGGCAACGTCAACCGGCGGCTGGAGAAGCTGGCCGCCGGCGAGGCCGACGCGCTGCTGGTGGCGATGTCGGGGCTGGTCCGGATCGACCGCACGGACGTGATCACCGAGGTGCTGGACCCGGAGACGATGATGCCGCCCATCGGCGCGGGCATCCTCGCCCTGCAGTGCCGGGAGGGCGACTCCGATCTGATCGACGCGGTGAGCGGGCTCGGTGACCCGGCCACCCACCGGGAGGCCACCGCGGAGCGGATGTTCCTGCACGTGCTGCAGGGCCACTGCAACAGCCCGATCGCCGGCTACGCCCGGGTCGACGGCGGCGGCGAACTGTCGCTGCGTGCCTGCGTGTTCACCCCGGACGGCAAGACCCGGCTGAACGCCCACGAGTGGGCGGGCCGACTCGACCCGGCCACCCTCGGCACGTCGGTCGCGGTGGCGCTGCTGCGGCAGGGGGCCCGGGAGATCATCGACGGCATCCCCCACTAGGCGCTCCGCCGGTGGCGCCGGGCACGTGCCGTCGTTCGGCTGCGGCGCCGTGGGGGCCGGGCGCGCAGCTCCCCGCGCCCCCGACAGGGCGCGTTGTCCTCAGGGAGTGGTGGGGCCGGGCTCTGTCTGGTCCTTGAGGAAGGCTGTCACCTGGTGGGACAGGCTGCCCGGTCCTGCGGTCTGGCAGGCCGCGGCGTTGGTCGCCTCCAGGACGCCGATGCCGCCCGCCCACAGGCGGCGTTCCGTCCACTCCTCGTCGACGCGCAGGTGGACCTGGATGTCCACCTGGGTCAGGGCGGCCTCCGGGGCCGCGGCGTAGAGGACGGCGGTCGCGCGGCGCAGCGGGTAGACGTCGAAGCCCTCGATGAACTGGGAGTTGCGCCAGTCGATGAACGCGCCCTCGCCGTCGGGGCCGACCCGGACGTCGATCTGGCCGTCCTCCAGCTGGACGCCGAAGTGGCGGGAGCCGCGGTTCTCGATGGTCACCCGGGCACTGAAGTACGTCAGCCCGGCCGCGGCGTCGTCCCGGCCGCGCGGCGGCTCGGACTCCTCCAGGCGGTGGACGCGGACCCGCAGACCGGCATGCTCGTCGTACTCGTGCCAGTCCCCGACCACGTTCGGCTCGTACACAGTGCCCCTCTCGACCCCCGCTGTTTATCTGTGTGCTCAGCGCACTGTCAAATGAGTGGAATGCGCTGTGGCCAGGGGGTTCGCCCGCTTTGATCGCTGATCAAGCGTTGCGCAGCGGTTATCCCGCCCCGGGGTCCGGGGCGGGTCGCGGGCGCGTGCCGCACATCACGTCGGCGTACCCGGCGCCGTACCCGGCGCCGTGGCCGGCTCAGCGGGCCAGGCGGCCGAGCAGCGAGGAGGCCGCGGTGATGCCGAGGGCGGCGGCGACCGCCAGTACGGCGAAGTCGAGGCCCAGGTGGGCGGGGGTGCCGAGCAGCAGGCCGCGCAGCGCGTCGACCTGGTAGCTCAGCGGGTTGATCTTGCTGACCACCTGGAGCCAGCCCGGCATGATCGCCACGGGATAGAGGGCGTTGGAGCCGAAGAACAGCGGCATGGTGATCGCCTGGCCGATGCCCATCAGCCGGTCGCGGCTGAGGACGATGCCGGCGATGCTCATCGACAGGCAGGAGAAGAACGCCGAGGCCAGGACGACGGCCAGGGCGACGCCGAGGAGCTTCAGCGGGTTCCAGGTGAGCGAGACACCGAGGATCGCGGCGATGACGATCACCACGACGGCCTGGATGAGGGACTTCACGCCGGCCGCGAAGGCCTTGCCGGTGATGAGCGCCGAACGCGGGGTGGGGGTGACCAGGAGCTTGTTGAGGATGCCCGCGTCACGCTCCCAGATGATCTGGATGCCGTAGAAGATCGCGATGAACATCGCGGACTGGGCGATGATGCCGGGCGCGAGGTAGTCGATGTAGGGGATGCCGCCGGTGGGTATCGCCCGTATCCGGGTGAAGGTCTGGCCGAAGATCAGCAGCCAGAGCGCGGGCTGGATCGCACGGGTGTAGAGCTCGGTGCGGTCGTGGCGGAGCTTCTGCAGCTCCACCGCGCACATGGCGAAGACCCGGGCGGGCAGCAGCCGCCAGCCGGAGCGCGGCTGGGGCGGGGTCAGGAGCAGGGACGTGCCCGTGCGCTCAGCCGACACGGTTCGCGGTGCGGCGGGTGCTTCGGACATCGCGGAAACCTCCTGACCGGTCGTCGAGGCCGCTGCCGGCCACGTCGCGGAAGACGTCTTCGAGGGTGGGCAGGGCGTCGGTGCCCTGGCGTTCGGCGAGGCCGCGCCTGAGGTCGGCGGGGGTGCCGAGGGCGCGGATGCGGCCGCGGTGCATCAGGCCGACCCGGTCGCAGTGCTGGTCGGCCTCGTCCATGTAGTGGGTGGTGACCAGGACGGTCATGCCGGTCGCCGCGCGTACGGAGTTGATCTGGTCCCACACGCTGGTGCGGGCGATCGGGTCGAGGCCGATGGTCGGTTCGTCCAGGATCAGCAGCCGGGGCGCGCTGACCAGGGCCTGGGCCAGTTCGAGGCGGCGGACCATGCCGCCGGAGTAGGTGCCGGCGAGCCGGTCGGCGGCGTCGGTGAGGTCGACGGCCGCGAGCGCCTCGGCGACCCGCGGGGCGCGCTCGCGCCGCGGGACGTCGAAGACGCGTGCGAACAGCTCGACGTTCTCGCGTCCGGTGAGCCCGCTGTCGGCGGACAGCTGCTGCGGGACGTACCCGAGCAGCCGCCGTACGGCCATCCGCTCCCGGCCGGTGTCATGGCCGAAGACGCGGACCATGCCGGCCGGGACGGGCAGCAGGGTGGTGATGCAGCGGATGGCGGTGGTCTTGCCGGCGCCGTTGGGACCCAGCAGGCCGAAGACCTCACCCTCGCCGACGTCGAGGTCGAGCCCGTCGACGGCCCTGGTCTCCCCGAAGGAGTAGGAGAGTCCGGTGCAGGCGACTGCGGCGGTGTCCGTTGTCATGATTCCCCGGTCTCCTCGTGCAGCGTGTCGGCCAGCCTGCGCAGCGCGGGAAGCGCCGCCCTGAGCGCCTCCTGGTCCGCCTCGTCCAGTCGGGTGACATGACCGGCGACGAGTTCCGCGCGGCGGCGGTGCCAGTCGGCGAGTCGCTTCTCGGCGTCGTCGGTGAGCAGCAGCCGGGCGGCCCGGCGGTCGGCCGGGTCGGTCTCCCGGCGCAGGAAGCCGTCCGTGACGAGCTGGTTGACCAGCGTCGACACCGAGTTGCTCGCCAGGTACAGCTCCTTGGCGGCGTCCGAGATGCCGATCCCCGGCCGGGACTCGACCAGGCGCAGCAGCTCCACCTGGGCGCCGCGCAGCCGCGGCCGGGTGAGCCCGCGCCGCAGTCTGCGGCGGATCAGCCGCTGGATGCCGACCAACGCGTCGGCCAGTTCCTCCGGAAGGGTCTCCGATTCCACATCCGAAGATTACCTCTGCTACAGAGGTATCTCCCTCAAGGGATGGTCAAAGGAGGATCCGGCGGGAGGTCCGCCGGCGCGGCCATCCGAAGAATGAGAGCTATCTCACCTTTTCGTCCTAATTGTTTCTCTATACGCCGTTCAGGGCATCCGTAGGTCAGTGCTTCGGACCGGAGGCACGTGCGTGGGAGCCGGATTGCGCCGGCCGCCCCCGTGTCCTCTCCAGGGTCCGAGCGCGTTCCTCCCACGGTGTCCGAACACCAGCATCCGCCGAGGGAGGTGCGCCCGATGCGTGCCACCTGTACATCCAGGTCCCATCCTCACGACGACGCCCCGGACACGGCCCGGGCCTTCGTACGGCTCGTCGAACTCCCCGACGGCCCGGAGCGCCGGGCGCTGCGGGACGAACTGGTCGAGCTGTGGCTGCCCATGGCCGAACGGATCGCCGTACGCTTCCGCGGCCGGGGGGAGACCCTGGAGGATCTCTACCAGGTCGCGGCGCTGGGGCTGGTGAAGGCCGTCGACCACTACGATCCGGCGCGCGGCCGGGCCTTCGAGGCGTACGCCGTGCCGACCATCACCGGCGAGATCAAGCGCCACTTCAGGGACCACATGTGGACCCTGCACGTGCCGCGCCGGGTCCAGGAGCTGCGCAACCGCGTCCGGGCCGCCCTCAGGGAGCTCGACCAGACGACCCCCGGTCGCCCGCCCACCGTGGCGGAGATCGCCGCCCTGGCCCAGCTCACCGAGGAGGAGGTGCGGACCGGGACGGAAGCCCTGGAGTGCTACTCGGCGCTGTCGCTGGACGCCGAGGTGCCCGGCGGCGACGGCTACGCGCTCGGCGACACCCTGGGCGCCCCGGAGCCCGGCTACGACCTGATCGTCGAGCGCGCGGCCGCGCAGCCCTGCCTCCAGGGCCTGCCCGAGCGCGACCGGCTCATCCTCTATCTGCGGTTCTTCCGCGGTATGACGCAGAGCCGGATCGCCGAGCAGCTGGGCATCTCGCAGATGCACGTGTCCCGCCTGCTCAGCGCCTGCTTCGACCGACTGCGCGAGGAGCTCATGGCCGAGGCCGGCTGAGGGTCACGCGGTGGGCGGCGCGCCGGGGATCTGGGTGGGGCCGTACCGCTCGATGGCCTCTGCCAGCTCCACCCGGATCTCGGCGGGCATGTCGCCGGTGCGCCCCCAGACCAGGATCAGGTCCGCGACGTTGCGCAGCTTGATGTTGGTGTGCTGGGAGACCTCCTTGAGCACCTGCCAGCCCTGGTCGGGCGTCACCCGGCCGAGCGCGACGACCATCCCGATGGCCTGGTCCACGACGGCATGGGAGGCGACGGCCTCCTTGAGCTGGTCGACCTCCTCCTGCAGACGGAGGATCCGGTCCGGCTCGCTCTCGCCCATCCACCCATCGTGTCACCCGTCTGGCTCCGCGCCACCGGGGTACTCGGCAGGCACTGCGACCGCTTCCGGTTGGAGACTGGTGGCAGACCGGTCGCCCCGCCGGCCCCGACACCAGGACGCGAGTGCCATGAACGACGACACGCCTCCCCCAGGACCCGCGCAGACCGGACCCACGCAGACCGGACCGACGCCGAAGAAGCGGCCGGTGGTCTCCACGCACTCGGTCTTCGGTGCTCCGTGCTGGGTGAGCCTGACCAGCCGCGACCTGCAGACGACCGAGGACTTCTACAGCGCCGTGCTCGGCTGGCGATGGCGCAGCGTCAGGCTCGGCGACCACTTCCGGATCGCGCTGGCGGACGGGGTGCCGGTGGCGGGCATCGCCGCGGTCGCCGCGATGTGGCAGATGGCGGTGGCCTGGACGCCGTACTTCGCGGTGCCCGACGCGGACGAGGCGGTGGCCCGGGCCCGGGAGCGCGGCGGCACCCCCGCGGTGGGGCCGCTGTCCTTCCCACCCGGCCGGGCGGCCCTGATCGCCGACCGGGACGGCGCGGTCTTCGGCATCTGGGAGGGGGAACTGGTCTCCAACTGGGAGACCTGGCGGCAGGCCGCGCCGACCTTCATCCGCCTGCACACCCGCAACGCCTTCGACTCGGCGATCTTCTACGGCGAGGTCCTCGGCTGGGCCTCGGACAAACAGGGCTGCTGCGAGGTCGAGTACGAGGGCGGCGAGGTGGTGCTGCGCAGCCGCGGTGAGGCCGTGGCCCGTATCGACTCCGGGGCGGTGGAGGCGGCCCCCGATCCGTCGGTACGGCCGCACTGGCAGATCCACTTCGCGGTGACCGACGTGGCGGCCTGCGCCAGGATCGCCGAGAAACACGGCGGCAGTGTGCTGAGCGAGGAGGACACCGAGGCGATCCTGCGGGATCCGGACGGCGCCCAGTTCACCGTGACGACGGCGCGCGGGGCGCGATAGCGGGGAGGTCACCCGCGCAGTTCCCCGCGCC
>NZ_JBFBJI010000055.1:0-4859 GCF_040702065.1 Streptomyces sp. NPDC086777
GGGAGCACGGCCCCCCCGCCCGCGCCCCCACCCCCCCCCACCGCCCCCCGGGCCCCCCCCGCCCCCCGGGGGCGGCGCGGGGGCGGCGGCCTTTGGCCCCCCCCCCCCACCCCGGTGTCACCGGGCCGGCGGGGCCGGTGCGTGGCCCGACGGGCGGGCGGTGAAGGTGCCGCGGCCCTGGGTGCGGCCGCGCAGCCGGGTCGCGTAGCCGAAGAGCTCGGCCAGCGGCACGGTGGCGGTGAGCACCGCCGAGCCGCCCCGCGCCACGGAACCGGTGACCCGGCCGCGCCGGGCGGCCAGGTCGCCGAGCACGCCGCCCACCGCGTCCTCGGGCACGGTGACCGTGACCTCGGCGACCGGCTCCAGGAGCGTCATCGCGCAGGCCCGCAGGGCCTCCCGGAGACCGAGCCGCCCCGCCGTGCGGAACGCCGTGTCGGAGGAGTCCTTCACGTGCGTCGAGCCGTCGGTCAGGGTGACCCGGAGCCCGGTGACCGGATGCCCGCCGAGCGGTCCCTCGGCGAGGGCGTCCCGGCAGCCGGCCTCGACCGCGCGGACGTACTCCTGCGGCACCCGGCCGCCGGCGACCGCCGACCGGAACGCGAAGCCCGCCTCGTAGCCGCCTTCGTGCCCGAGGGCTTCGACGTCCAGGACGATGTGCGCGAACTGGCCCGCCCCGCCGGTCTGGTGGACGTGCCGGTGGACGAAACCGGTGACCCCGCGGGCCACGGTCTCCCGCAGGGCGACCCGCGGCCGGCCCACCGTCACCTCGGGGCCGCCGTCCCGGCGGATCTTCTCCACCGCGACCTCCAGGTGCAGTTCGCCCATCCCGGACAGCACGGTCTGCCCGGTCTCGGCGTCGGTGCGCACCGCCAGCGAGGGATCCTCCTCCGCCAGCCGGGCCAGCGCCTCGGCCAGCCGGCCGGTGTCGGTACGGCGGCGGGCCTCGACGGCGACCGAGACCACCGGTTCCGCGACGGCCGGCGGCTCCAGGAGCAGCGGGGCGTCCGGAGCGCACAGCGTGGCGCCGGGGCGGGCCGACCGCAGCCCGACGACGGCCACGATGTCACCGGCCACCGCCCGGTCGAGGGGCTCGTGCCGGCCGGCCATGACACGGAGGATGCGCGCCACGCGCTCGCTGCGGCGCGTCGCCGGGTCCCACACGGTGTCTCCCTTCCCGATCGTGCCGGAGTAGACCCGGACATGGGTGAGGCGTCCGGTGGCGGTCGCGGTCACCTTGAACACGAGTGCCGCGAACGGCCCCTCGGGGTCGGCGGCCCGCCGCTGCTCGGCACCCTCGTGGGTACCGCGCACCGCGGGGACGTCGAGCGGTGCGGGGAGGTAGGCCACGGCCGCGTCGAGGAGCGGTTCGATGCCGCGGTTGCGGTAGGCGGAGCCGCACAGCACGACGACGCCCGCGCCGCTCAGGGTGAGGTCCCGCAGGGCACCGGCCAGCGTGGCGTCGGACAGCCGGCCGGGCGGTGCGCAGAACTCCTCCAGCGCACCCGGGTGCAGCGCGGCCACCGCCTCCTCCAGCGCGTGCCGTCGCCGGTCCGCCGCCTCCCGCAGCTCCTGCGGAACGGGCCCCCGCGTCGCCGTACCGCCGTCGTCCGCCCAGACCAGCGCGCGCATGCGCACGAGGTCGACGACGCCGGTGAAGCCGTCCTCGGTGCCGATGGGCAGCTGGACGACGAGCGGGGCCGGGTGCAGGCGGGTGCGGATCGACTCGACGGCTCTGTCGAGGTCGGCGCCCGCGCGGTCCAGCTTGTTGACGAAGGCGATCCTGGGGACGCCGTGCCGGTCGGCCTGCCGCCACACCGACTCGCTCTGCGGCTCGACGCCGGCGACCGCGTCGAACACGGCGATCGCGCCGTCGAGGACGCGCAGGGAGCGTTCGACCTCGTCGGCGAAGTCGACGTGGCCGGGGGTGTCGATGAGGTTGACGCGGTGGCCGTCCCAGGCGCAGCTGACGGCCGCCGCGAAGATGGTGATGCCGCGGTCGCGCTCCTGGGGGTCGAAGTCGGTGACGGTGGTGCCGTCGTGGACCTCGCCGCGTCGGTGGATGGTGCCGGTGGCGAAGAGGATGCGTTCGGTGACGGTGGTCTTCCCGGCGTCGACGTGGGCGAGGATGCCCAGGTTGCGGACGGCGGCAAGGGGGTTGACGGGGTTCGTGCGGAGTTCGGTGCGCATGGCCCGGTGCCTCTCGGATGACGGTTGCCGGAATGGGCAGCGCGATGTCCCGTGCGGCGAAGTCCACCGGTCACCTATGACGGCACATCAGAATCGGCGCAGATGACGGTGGTTGGGTGATCGGGTCGCTCGTCACGGAGTCCGGTGCCGGCCGCGCGGCGGGCACCGGAGGGACGGGGACACGAGGATCACGTCGTACCGGGACAGGGGGGAGGCGACGGCGGTGCGGTCCCGCATGGCCCTCTCCCCTCGGTCGTCCGGACGCGTCACGGCAGAACAGGGCGGCCGCGGGTCGCGGCCACGGTGCGTGACAGTGGATGAGTGTAGGCAGGGGTGCGAATCGTGGCACCCGGTTTTCGGCCGGCCGCCCCGATCGCGGACAACGGCCGCGAACCGCAGTTCCCACGACCCGCTGAGCGACACGCACCCGACCACCGACCGGGGGGACGGCCTGGTGGAGCTCAGGTGGTGGCACCTGGCCGTGGTCAACGCCGGCCGCCGTCCGCGGCCGTACGCCGAGGGCGCCCCGGTCGCCGACAGCCCGAACCGGCTCTCGGAAGGCCTCACCTCGCTCGGGCTGCCGTGGCTGGTGGGCGGCCACGAGTACGCGGGCGCCGTCGACATCGTGTTCCACGACGGCATCGGTGACATCCGCGTCGTGAACCGCCCGCCGGCCGCGGACGGGTTCCTGACGGCGCGGTGAGCCGGTGTCTCCCGTCTCCGGCCCGCCCGCCGGAGACGGGAGACACCCCCGGCCGGTGCGGCGGCGCGGGGCCGTACCGTTCCCGAATGGTATGGAGTTGGTCTAGTCCTCTTGACTGACGGGCCTCGGCGGCGGTTTGGTATGTACCAAATCTCGGCCCACCCCCCCACCACCCCGCCCTCGATGGGCATCCCGAAAGGGCCACTGTCATGCACCTGGCAAGATTTGCGGCCTCCGCCTGTGCGCTCGCACTCGCGACGACCGGCGTCACCGTCGCGCTGGCCCCCGCCGGCAGCGCCGCAGGGAGCAGCGTCTACTCCGTCGCTCCCTACGTCGACATGTCGAACGGTCAGGAAGGACTGCTCGACACCGCCGTCACGGGACACGGGCTCAAGGCCTACACGGCGGCCTTCGTCCTCGGCGAGGGCTGCACCCAGATCTGGGGCGACACGCTCCCCATAGGCAACGACTCGTTCACCGACCCCGAGATCGCCAGGGCGAAGTCCGAGGGCGCCTCCGTCATCATCTCCTCCGGCGGCGCCAGCGGTGAGCCGCTCGCCTGGACCTGCTCGACCCAGAGCAGCATCGACGCCGGATACCAGGCCATCATCAACGACTACGGCGTCACCCAGCTCGACTTCGACGTCGAGGGCGCCGCCGTCGCGGACACCGCGGCCGCGGCCCGGCAGATGCAGGCGATGAAGGACCTGAAGGCGTCCAACCCGAACCTGAAGTTCTCCATGACCCTGCCGGTGCTGACCAGCGGGCTCACCGGCGACGGCGTCAACATCATCAAGGCCGCCAGGACCGCGGGCGTCAAGATCGACGTCGTCAACATCATGGCCATGGACTACTACGCGGGCACCGGCACCGAGATGGGCCAGGGCGCGGTCTCCGCCGCCAGGGCCACGCTCGCGCAGATGCAGTCCGTGGACTCCGGCTACACCTACGCCAACCTCGGCATCACGCCGATGATCGGCAAGAACGACGACGGCTCCACCTTCACCCTTGCGGACGCCCAGACGGTGGAGTCCTTCGCCGCGCAGAACGGCGTCGGCCGGCTGTCGTTCTGGTCGGCCAACCGGGACCAGCCGTGCGGCGGCAGCGCCAACTCGCTCTCCACGTGCAGCGAGATCAGCCAGAACAAGCTCGCGTTCACGGACGCGTTCGTGCCCTACGAGGGCAGCACGGGCGGTGGCGGCGGAGGCACCGGCACCGACTTCTCGCTGTCCCTGTCACCGGGTTCGGCCTCGGTCGCCCAGGGCGGTTCGGCGACCGCGACCGTCGGTACGGCCGTCACCTCCGGCAGCGCCGAGTCCGTCGGCCTCTCCGCCTCCGGCGCGCCCTCCGGTGTCGGCCTCTCCTTCAGCCCCTCCTCCGTGACGTCCGGCGGGAGTTCGACGCTGACGGCGACGGTCGGCTCGTCCGTGGCGGCCGGCACCTACCCGATCACCGTCACCGGCACCGCCGCGAGCGGCAGCCACAGCGCGACCTACTCGCTCACGGTCACGTCCTCCGGCGGGGGCGGGGGCGGCGGCTCACTGACCAACGCGGGCTTCGAGACCGGCAGTCCGAGCCCCTGGACCTGCTCCGGCGGCAGCTCGGTGGTCTCCTCCCCGGTCCACAGCGGCAGCCACAGCCTCCAGGTCACGCCGAGCTCCAGCAGCACCGGCGAGTGCGACCAGAGCGTCACCCTGTCCGCCAACCACACCTACACCCTCACCGCCTGGGTGCAGGGCCCGTACGCCTACATCGGGGTCAGCGGCGGCGCCACCGCGAGCACCTGGTCCAACAGCGGCAGCTGGAACCAGCTCACGGTCAGCTTCACCACCGGCGCCGACGGTGCGGTCACCGTCTACGTGCACGGCTGGTACGGCCAGTCCGCCGTCGACGCGGACGACTTCACCCTGAGCTGAGCACGGGCACATCGGCGAGGGGGCCGGTTCCCCGGGCGCGTGCCCGGGGAACC